>NZ_JAYEET010000038.1:0-29494 GCF_034653255.1 Pseudomonas spirodelae
GGCCTGATCGGCCCCTTTGCTTACCTGGCGATCGTCTTTGCCGGCGATCAGGCCTGGTGGCGCAAGGGCGTAAGCCCTGGACATGATGATCTGGCTGGCAGTCGCCAGTAGACCGATCATCAGCAATAGCCCGAGGTCATGCTGCGACAGCGGTTGCCAGGCCCAAGCCAGGGGGATGGCCGAGATCAGCGCGCTGAACAGTGAAAAATAGAACACGATCCGAAACGCCGGCTCGGTGTCGCTCATTTCTCGAATCGAAACAAACGCGAATGCAGCCAGGATGCTGGCTGTCAGACCGATCAGCGTATGGCTGTCCAGCAGCGCCGCAGATGGCTTGGCCACCAGCAATACACCAACGAGGCCAATGCCTGACGTTAGTAGCATGCGCTTGGTCAGCGGCTCTTTAAGCCACCACCAGGCGATTATTGGGGTAAACACTGGGGCCGAGTAAGTGAACAGCATGGCGTCAGTTAGCGGCAGGTGGGCAATGGCGTAGAAGAAGCAGTACATCGCCGCCAAGCCATAGGTGGTGCGCCACAGGTGTGACTTTAAGCGCCCGGTCTTAAGCGGCTGCACGCCTTTGAGCAGTATCAGCGGCAGAAAGAACAGCACGCCCACCAGGTTGCGAAAAAACACCACCGATTCGTTGTTGACGCTGACGGAGACCTCGCGGATCGCGCCTCCCATAAACGAAAACAACAGCGCTGAAAGTGCCAGTAATGCCGCACCGTGTAACGGCTTGACCGAGCGCGTGAGCATTAGCTGCGCAGCAGTGGATAAAGCTCTTTGAGCAGCTTGCTGCGGCTGAACACCATCTGCCAGCGATGGCCGCCCAATTGGCGCCACAGGCGCGCAGAACGAATCCCGGCAAGCAGCAGTGCGCGGATTTTCGCCGCATTATTGGCCTGCTGCAGATGGCGCATGTCGCCTTGCACCTGAATGCGTTGGCGGAACGTGCTGATAGTGTCCTGGTACAGGCTGCCGCAGTTGGCGATGACGTTCTCATGGGTCGAGCCAAAGAGCTCAACCTGCTGCTGAATCTGATCGAGGCGGCTGCCCATCACTTGCAGCATATCGCCGCGTTTATTCAGTTGCCGCTCCAGCGCGGTCAAGGCCAAGGCGTAGCGCAATGGCTCGCGCTGCAGGCTGGCTGGGTCACGCTCGAGTGCGCCCACCAGGGCGCGGTAACCCTCACGCAAATTCAGGTCATCGCCGCCATACACGTCCAGCGTGTTCTTCGGGTCGCGCACCAGCAGGCTGTTGATCATGCATGCCACAGCGGGCTCACTGACCTGGCCGGTTCGCGCCAGCGTATCGACCAATACGGCGGACTCGAATACCGCCCCGAGGGCGATCAACTGCTCACGGATTGGGTTCACGTTTGCGGCTCCTGCATGGTCCATGGCTCGGCGACTTCAATGACACCGCCGCCCAGGCAGATTTCGCCGTCGTAAAACACCACGGACTGCCCTGGCGTAACTGCGCGCTGCGGCTCGGCAAACGTCGCACGGAAGCCGCTAGGGGTTTGTTCAAGCGTGCAGGCTTGATCGCTCTGGCGATAACGTACTTTGGCGGTCAGCTCACGTGGGGTGGTTAAATCAACCGGATTGACCCAGTAGATCTCGGAGGCGAGCAGGGCGCGGCTAAACAACCAGGGGTGCTGATTACCTTGGCCTACCACCAGCACGTTGCGCGTGAGGTCTTTTTGCAGCACATACCAAGGCTCATCACTAGCATCTTTCAGACCGCCAATGCCCAAGCCCTGGCGCTGACCGATGGTGTGGTACATCAGGCCGTGGTGGCGACCGATAACCTCGCCCTCAGTGGTTTCGATATTGCCCGGTTGCGCCGGTAGGTATTGCTTGAGGAAGTCGCTGAAGCGCCGCTCACCGATAAAGCAGATACCCGTGGAGTCTTTCTTCTTCGCCGTGGCCAGCTGGTATTTCTCGGCAATGGCGCGCACGGCAGGTTTTTCCAGCTCGCCAACCGGGAACAGCGTTTTAGCAATCTGCTCGCCACCCACGGCATGCAGGAAGTAGCTCTGATCCTTATTTGGATCCAAACCTTTAAGCAGTTCTGTACGGCCGTCGATGTCGCGCCGACGCACATAGTGGCCGGTGGCAATCAGGTCGGCACCCAGCATCAGGGCGTAGTCGAGGAAAGCCTTGAACTTGATTTCGCGGTTACACAGGATGTCCGGATTGGGCGTTCGCCCGGCCTTATATTCGGCCAGGAAGTGTTCGAACACGTTGTCCCAGTATTCGGCGGCAAAGTTGGCGGTGTGCAGCTTGATGCCAATTTTGTCGCACACCGCCTGCGCATCCGCCAGATCGTCCATGGCGGTGCAGTAGTCGGTGCCGTCGTCTTCGTCCCAGTTCTTCATGAACAGGCCTTCGACCTGGTAGCCCTGCTCGAGCAGGAGCAAGGCGGAAACGGAGGAATCTACGCCGCCGGACATGCCGACGATGACGCGTTGGGTGCTTGGCGCTTGCATGGGAATACTGGACACGGCTTCGAAAAAGAGGGCGATTCTAGCAGGCTGAGGTGCTTGGCCGTTAATCGCGGATAAGTGACAGCGGAAAACAGTGCCCGCTCAGGTAGTCATCGATACAGCGCACTACCAACTCACTGCGCCAGCGCTCGGGTTGCGCCGCTAGCTCGTCACGGGTCAGCCAGCGTGGGCCTATGATGCCGTGATCTAGCGTGTACTCGGGATGATGACGCAACGCTTTACCGGCAAAACATACGCGCTGGTAGGTCACACCATTGCTCGGGGCGGTGTACAGGTAGATCCCCGTAACGCCCGTCAGCTCGATATCCCAGCCGGTTTCTTCAAGCGTTTCGCGAATGGCGGCTTGCAGCAGGCTTTCGTTGGCGTCCAAGTGGCCAGCGGGCTGATTGAATACCGCTCGCCCCTCGGCCATTTCTTCAACCAAAAGGAAGCGCCCTTGGTCCTCAATAACGGTGGCGACGGTGATGTGTGGCTGCCAATCCATAGGTGTTTACCTGTTGTTAAGCATAAATCATTAGGTGATTGCTCTGCGGCTAAACGCAGAACCCCCGGCGCAAGGCCAGGGGTTCTGGGTTACTACAGGTTTCGCGTCAAACGTTACGCCAGTGCAGCAAGGGCCGCATTAAACGTAGCGCTGGGGCGCATAACCTGGCTGGTCAGCTGTGGATTGGAGCGGTAGTAACCGCCAATATCCACAGGCTTGCCCTGCACAGCACTAAGCTCAGCAACGATAGCGGCTTCATTGTCGCCCAGGGCCTTTGCCAATGGCGCGAACTGTGCCTGCAGCGCCAAGTCTTCAGTCTGCGCTGCCAGCTCTTGTGTCCAGTAGAGCGCCAAGTAGAAGTGGCTGCCACGGTTGTCCAGCTCGCCGGTTTTGCGCGAAGGCGACTTGTTGCTGTCGAGCAACTTGCCGGTCGCGGCGTCCAGGGTGGTGCCCAGGAGTTTAGCTTTGGCGTTGTTGGTCTTGATACCGGTCTCTTCCAGAGATACCGCCAGGGCCAGGAACTCGCCCAGCGAGTCCCAGCGCAAGTGGTTCTCTTCGATCAGCTGCTGCACGTGCTTGGGTGCTGAACCGCCCGCACCTGTTTCGTACATGCCGCCGCCTGCCATCAACGGAACGATGGAGAGCATCTTCGCCGAGGTGCCCAGCTCCATGATTGGGAAGAGGTCGGTCAGGTAGTCGCGCAATACGTTGCCGGTCACCGAAATGGTGTCCAGGCCACGAATCAAGCGCTCCATGCTCACGCGGATGGCTTGGTTGTAATCCATCATGCGGATATCCAGACCGGTGAGGTCATGGTCCTGCAGATAAACTTCTACCTTCTTCTGCAGCTCGCGGTCGTGAGCGCGCTCTGGGTCGAGCCAGAAGATTGCCGGTGTATTGGATTGACGGGCGCGGGTAACGGCCAGCTTGACCCAGTCACGGATCGGTGCGTCTTTGGTCTGGCAGGCGCGCCAGATGTCGCCGGCCTCAACTTCGTGCTGCATCAGTACAGTGCCATCGGCCAGCACAACACGCATGCTGCCATCGACGGTCATTTCGAAGGTTTTATCGTGCGAGCCGTATTCTTCAGCCTTCTGCGCCATCAGGCCGACGTTCGGTACGCTGCCCATGGTGGTAGGGTCGAACGCGCCGTTGGTTTTGCAGAAATTGATCATTTCCTGGTAGATGCGGGCGTAGGTGCTTTCCGGCATCACCGCTTTGGTGTCCTTGAGCTTGCCGTCTTTGCCCCACATCTGCCCGGAGCTGCGGATCATCGCTGGCATCGAGGCGTCGACGATTACGTCGCTTGGGATGTGCAGGTTGGTGATGCCCTTGACCGAATCAACCATGGCCATTTCAGGGCGACCGCTGTAGCAGGCGTGGATGTCGTCGAGAATTTCTTCCTGCTGTGAGGCCGGCAGGGATTTGATTTTGTCGTAGACGCTGCTGATGCCGTTGTTCGGGTTAACGCCCAGCTCTTCGAACAGCTTGCCGTATTTATCGAACACATCTTTGTAGTAAACGCTGACGGCGTGACCAAAGACGATCGGGTGAGACACCTTCATCATGGTCGCCTTGACGTGCAGGGACCACATTACACCGGTGTCCTTGCAGTCCTGCAGGGTCTTCTCGAAGAAGTCGCGCAGCTTGCGGCAGCTCATGTACATGCTGTCGAAGACTTCGCCTTCTTGCAGGGCGAGTTGCTTTTTGACTTCGACCTTGCCGTCTTTGCCAACAAATTCAATGCGCACGTCGCCGGCGTTTGCCATGGTGATCGACTGCTCGCTGGAGAAGAAGTCGCCGCCGCGCATGTAGTCAGCGTGGGACTGCGAAGCCATGCTCCACTTACCCATCGAATGCGGATGCTTGCGCACAAAGGCTTTTACCGCGGCAGGTGCGCGACGGTCGGAGTTACCTTCACGCAGAACCGGGTTGACCGCGCTGCCGAGCACTTTGCTGTAACGCGCGCGTGCTTCTTTCTCGGCGTCGGTGTGCGGGTCTTCAGGGAAATTGGGGATGTTATAGCCCTGGGCTTGCAGTTCGGCGATAGCGGCTTTGAGCTGCGGCACCGAGGCACTGATGTTCGGCAGTTTGATGATGTTGGCTTCGGGAGAGGTCGCCAGAACGGCCAGCTTAGCCAGGTCATCATCGACCTGCTTGTCGGCATCCAGCTGGTCAGCAAAGCTGGCGAGGATGCGGGCTGCAAGAGATATGTCGCGTGTTTCGACAGCAATACCAGCAGAGGCTGCGAAGGCTTCTACAATAGGTAGCAGCGAATAGGTCGCAAGGGCTGGGGCTTCGTCAGTGAAGGTATAAATGATCTTCGAAGGGGTGGACATTTAGAGTTAACTCTCTTCTTTGCTGAGCGTACATAAGCACTCGACATGCGCAGGTAAGCGCACAAGCCCAATGAAGAGCGGACTTGAAATCGAGGTCTTGCCGCGGTGATGTTGGATGCACCAGTAGAGTGTTGAGCATTTCGAGCCGTTGAATCGCTGTAGCAGTTCGACGGTATCAAGACGCGAGCCACTTATTCGGGGTACCTACGCCTCATGACCTGTTGGTCAGCGCGCAGTATATCACTGCGGCAGCGCGTCGCAGAATGCCTTGGCGCATAAGACCAACGAACATATGGTTTCGCCCGAATCAAGTGGGGTACTCTCGGGTGATCTGACGGTTTAACCACAAGACGGAGTCCAGCATGGGATACCAAAAGATCCAGGTGCCAGCAACCGGTGACAAAATCACCGTAAATGCCGATACATCTCTGAACGTACCGAATAATCCAATCATTCCCTTCATTGAAGGGGATGGCATCGGCGTTGATATCAGCCCGGTGATGATCAAGGTCGTCGATGCTGCCGTTCACAAAGCCTATGGCGGCGAGCGCAAGATCTCCTGGATGGAGGTGTACGCCGGCGAAAAAGCCACTCAGGTTTACGATCAGGACACCTGGCTGCCCCAGGAAACCCTGGATGCAGTCAAAGATTATGTGGTGTCCATCAAGGGCCCGCTGACCACGCCAGTGGGTGGCGGCATCCGCTCCTTGAACGTGGCCCTGCGTCAGCAGCTTGATTTGTACGTCTGCCTGCGCCCAGTGCGCTGGTTTGAAGGCGTACCGAGCCCAGTTAAGAAACCGGGTGATGTCGACATGACCATCTTCCGTGAAAACTCGGAAGACATTTATGCCGGTATCGAGTGGAAAGCCGGCTCGCCAGAAGCAAACAAAGTGATCAAATTCCTCAAAGAGGAAATGGGCGTTACCAAAATTCGCTTTGACCAGGATTGTGGTATCGGCGTTAAACCGGTGTCCAAGCAGGGTACCAAGCGTCTGGCGCGCAAGGCATTGCAGTACGTGGTCGATAACGACCGCGACTCACTTACCATCGTGCACAAAGGCAATATCATGAAGTTCACCGAAGGTGCCTTCAAAGAGTGGGCTTATGAAATTGCTGCTGAAGAGTTCGGCGCAACCCTGCTCGACGGCGGTCCTTGGATGCAGTTCAAGAATCCGAAAACAGGTAAGAACGTCATCGTTAAGGATGCTATCGCCGACGCCATGCTGCAGCAGATCCTGTTGCGCCCAGCCGAGTATGACGTAATTGCCACCTTGAACCTCAATGGTGACTATCTATCAGACGCCCTAGCTGCTGAAGTGGGTGGTATTGGTATCGCTCCAGGCGCCAACCTCTCCGACACCATTGCGATGTTCGAGGCCACTCACGGCACTGCGCCGAAGTACGCCGGTAAAGATCAGGTGAATCCGGGGTCGTTGATCCTGTCCGCTGAAATGATGCTGCGTCACATGGGCTGGGTCGAAGCTGCCGATCTGATTATCAAGGGCACCAATGGCGCTATCTCGGCCAAGACAGTGACCTATGATTTTGAGCGCCTGATGGATGGTGCCAAGTTGCTGTCTTGCTCGGCATTTGGTGATGCATTGATTTCGCACATGTAAGGGAAGCGCTGATAAAAAGGCCGGTCATTTGACCGGCCTTTTTATTGTGCGATTACCCGCCTATAAAAGACGTCAGGCTTGTACCGGTGAATCCTGAGTTTGCTTAATTGCAGCGGGTGCTTCATTGGCAGCGAAAGCTGCACTGATGTTAACGGCGTGGAGCCCTTTGGGGCCTTGAATAATATCGAAGCTTACTGACTGGCCAGCCTTCAGCGTTTTATAGCCGTCCATCTGGATGGCCGAGTAGTGGGCAAACAGGTCCTCATCTCGACCATCGGCCACGATAAACCCGTAACCTTTGGCGTTGTTGAACCACTTGACCTTACCGCTAACCATGCTGATATCCCTCTGCAAAGGACTCCATCACTGGAGTATCATCCACCTCATTCCACACGTTGCTTGACATGCGCTAGCAACACTGCGAAACCCCTTTAATACCCGCTCAGGGTATTCATTGTTTGTAACACCGTTTTGCCGATAGTCAAGGCAATGCTGTAACTGGCTGAGAAGCCAGTCAAACTCTGTCCTGTACAGACTATTCGCCCATCAACGAAGCTATTCAGCATGCATGCACGTAGCCAGATTCGACTAACATCCAACCAAGATGATCCCGCTGAGCATGAGGAAGATTCCTATGGCTTAGCCGTACAGGAGGCCAAGCCAGCACTGCAGGCACCTCCGATGTACAAGGTGATCTTGTTCAATGATGACTACACGCCTATGGATTTTGTCGTCGAAATTCTTGAGGTGTTTTTCAACCTGAATCGAGAGCAAGCGACCAAAATCATGCTGGCCGTCCATACAGAGGGGCGGGCAGTGTGCGGAATTTTTACTCGCGATATTGCTGAAACCAAAGCGACACAGGTGAATCAATATGCGAGAGAGAGCCAGCATCCGCTACTCTGTGAAATAGAGAAGGACGGTTAACGCCGGCCACTTGGGCATGAGGTGAAGCTATGTTAAATCGAGAGCTCGAAGTTACCCTCAATCTGGCTTTCAAGGAGGCACGTACCAAGCGTCATGAATTTATGACAGTTGAGCACTTGTTACTTGCCCTTCTGGATAACGAGGCTGCCGCCAGCGTGTTACGTGCTTGCGGGGCTAACCTAGATAAACTGCGGCATGACCTGCAGGAATTTATCGACTCCACCACCCCGCTTATCCCTCAACATGATGAAGAGCGCGAGACGCAGCCTACGCTGGGTTTTCAGCGCGTTCTGCAGCGCGCGGTTTTCCATGTGCAGAGTTCCGGCAAGCGTGAAGTGACCGGTGCCAATGTGCTGGTTGCGATCTTTAGTGAGCAGGAAAGTCAGGCCGTATTCCTGCTTAAGCAGCAGAGCGTTGCGCGTATTGATGTGGTCAATTTTATTGCTCATGGCATATCCAAGGTGCCCGGTCACGGCGGCCATGCGGAAACCGAGCAGGAAATGCAGGACGAAGAGGGTGGTGAGTCTTCCAGCTCCAGTAATCCACTAGATGCTTATGCCAGCAACCTAAACGAACTGGCTCGCCAGGGGCGTATTGACCCACTGGTGGGTCGTGAGATGGAAGTTGAGCGTGTTGCGCAGATTCTCGCGCGCCGCCGCAAGAATAATCCTCTGCTGGTCGGTGAGGCCGGCGTAGGTAAGACGGCTATTGCTGAGGGGTTGGCCAAGCGCATTGTCGACAAGCAAGTGCCTGATTTGCTGGCGGATAGCGTGGTCTATTCACTGGATCTCGGTGCACTGCTGGCCGGGACCAAATATCGTGGTGATTTTGAGAAACGACTGAAAGCTCTGCTCAATGAACTGCGTAAACGCCCGCATGCCATTTTGTTTATTGATGAAATCCACACCATTATCGGCGCAGGTGCTGCTTCTGGCGGGGTGATGGATGCCTCCAACCTGCTTAAGCCCATGCTGTCTTCTGGGGAAATTCGCTGCATTGGCTCGACTACTTTCCAGGAATTCCGCGGCATCTTCGAGAAAGACCGCGCGTTAGCACGGCGCTTCCAAAAAGTTGATGTGGTTGAGCCATCGGTAGAGGACACCATTGGTATCCTGCGCGGCCTGAAGGGGCGTTTCGAACAGCACCACAGTATTGAATACAGTGATGAGGCCTTACGGGCCGCCGCGGAACTGGCTTCGCGCTATATCAATGACCGGCACATGCCGGACAAGGCCATTGACGTGATCGATGAGGCCGGTGCCTACCAGCGCCTGCAGCCTTTGGATAAGCGCTTGACCCGTATCGATGTCGCACAAGTGGAAGATATCGTGGCGAAAATTGCCCGCATTCCACCTAAGCATGTCAGCAGCTCGGATAAAGAATTGCTACGCAATCTTGAGCGCGACTTAAAGCTCACCGTGTTTGGCCAGGATGACGCGATTGACTCGCTGTCCACGGCAATCAAGCTGTCGCGCGCCGGCCTTAAAGCGCCCGATAAACCGGTCGGTTCGTTTTTGTTTGCCGGTCCCACCGGGGTTGGTAAGACTGAAGCGGCTCGCCAGCTGGCTAAAGCCTTGGGCGTTGAACTGGTGCGTTTTGACATGTCTGAGTACATGGAGCGTCATACTGTGTCGCGCTTGATAGGTGCGCCGCCTGGTTATGTCGGTTTTGATCAAGGTGGCCTGTTAACCGAGGCCATAACCAAAACGCCGCACTGTGTGCTGCTGCTCGATGAGATCGAAAAGGCTCACCCTGAAGTCTTTAACCTGTTGCTGCAGGTCATGGACCACGGAACCCTGACCGATAACAACGGCCGCAAAGCAGACTTCCGCAACGTGATTGTGATCATGACGACTAACGCAGGGGCCGAAACGGCTGCGCGTGCATCCATTGGCTTCACCCATCAGGACCACTCGTCTGATGCCATGGAAGTGATCAAGAAGAGCTTCACGCCTGAGTTCCGTAACCGCCTGGATACCATTATTCAGTTCGGCCGGCTGAGTCATGAGGTGATTAAAAGCATCGTCGACAAGTTCCTTACCGAGCTGCAGGCGCAGCTTGAGGACAAGCGGGTTACGCTGGAAGTCAGTAGTGCGGCGCGCAGCTGGTTGGCGCAGAGCGGTTACGACGTGCAAATGGGGGCCCGACCAATGGCTCGCTTGATCCAGGACAAGATCAAGCGGCCGCTGGCGGAAGAGATTCTCTTTGGCGAGCTAGCTGACCACGGTGGTGTGGTGCACATCGATATAGAAGATGGCGAACTGACCTTTGAGTTCGAAACCACTGCAGAAATGGCTTAAGCGAAGTTTGCTTTCGCCCACAAAAACGCCCGGCAATGCCGGGCGTTTTTACTGGAGCTTGGTGTAACAGATGCCGGAAAACTAGGTTTTCAGCGGCCTGTTAACGGGCGCGATAGGTAATGCGGCCCTTGCTCAAGTCATAAGGCGTAAGTTCAACGCGAACTTTGTCGCCAGTCAGAATGCGGATGTAATTTTTGCGCATCTTTCCGGAGATGTGCGCAGTAACGACGTGCCCATTTTCCAACTCCACACGGAACATGGTGTTGGGCAGGGTGTCGACGACAGTGCCTTCCATTTCGAAGCTGTCTTCTTTCGACATGCAGTAAAGCCCTCGGTATCCAATGAATGGCCCGGTGCAACTGGCGCCAGGCAAAAGCGGCGTGCATTGTGCCCGAATTTTGGGGTTTACGCCAAGAGCTTCAGTTAAGGCTGGTCCAGCGCTGGTTAGCGAACAGCTCAATAGGGCGGTATTCGGTCTTGTAACTCATTTTGCGGCAGTTCTTAATCCAGTAACCCAAATAGACCGCATGCAGCTCAAGCCGGGCGGCTTCGGCAATTTGCCAGAGGATGGCAAAGCGCCCGAGGCTGCGCCGTTCCTCGCTTGGCTCGTAAAAGGTGTAAACCGCAGATAATCCATTGGGTAGCACGTCGGTCACTGCAATTGCCAGCAGCTGGCTGTCCAGGCGGAACTCATAGAAACGTGAGAACGTCAGGTCGCGTACCAAAAATGTCGAAAACTGTTCGCGGCTTGGCGGATGCATATCTCCATCAGCATGCCGCTGTTCAATGTAACGCGCGTACAGCGCGTAATATTCTTCGGTAAATGCTGGGCGCACGAGGCGCACCTGGATGTCCTGATTGCGCTTGAGTATGCGCCGCTGTTGGCGGCTGGGGTTGAACTGTGTCGCAGGAATGCGCGCCGGGACGCAAGCGCTGCACTGTTGGCAGTGCGGGCGGTAGAGATGATCACCGCTGCGGCGGAAACCCATTTCTGAAAGTTCAGCGTAAACCTGCACGTCCATGGGCTGACTGGGGTCGAGGAACAGCGTTGTAGCCTGTTCGTCGGGCAGGTAGCTGCAGGCGTGCGGTTGAGTGGCGTAAAACTTCAGGCGGGCCAGCTCAGTCATGATCGGCTCTCGGGATCGGTCTTCAGCAAGTGTAAGCCAGGCTGGCAAACTCGCCTAGGCGAGCCAGTCTGCTCGGCTGGGCTGGTCAAGGTGAGCGCTCAGGTAGAGGGCGAAATCAGTGCGTGAAATCGTTTGGGCGCCCAGGCTGAGTAAATGCTCGGTTGGCATCTGGCAGTCGATCAGGACAAATCCCCAGCGCTGCAACTGCTCAACCAGGGTGACGAAACCCACTTTGGATGCGTTATCGGCGTGGCTAAACATCGATTCACCAAAAAACAGCTGGCCCATGGCCAAGCCATACAGGCCGCCAACCAGCTCGTTCTCACGCCATACTTCAACTGAGTGCGCTACGCCTCGGCGGTGCAGCTCAAGGTAGGCGTCCTGCATCGGGCTAGTGATCCATGTGTCTGCCGCATAACTGCGCGGGCCGGCACAGGCGCGAATGACGTCAGCAAATGCGCGGTCAAAGGTCACCCGATAACGGCCTTGGCGCAACACTTTGGCCAAGCTGCGCGAGATATGCAGGTTGTCGGGAAACAAAACGGTGCGCGGGTCTGGCGACCACCAGAGAATTGGCTGGCCATCCTGAAACCAGGGGAAGCAGCCATGACGATAAGCCTGAATCAAACGTTCTGGGCGCAGGTCACCACCAGCAGCTAGCAAGCCATTGGGTTCGCGCAGGGCTTTAGATAGCGGCGGGAAATCCAGAGAGTCGCGTTGCAGCCACGTCAGCATAAGCAGGGCCGGGATTCGGATAGATGAGAGGGGAGGGCGGATGTGTGTCCGCCCAAGGATGGATCAGTTGTCGTCGAGGAATTTCTCGACATCCAGCGCTGCCATGCAGCCGGCACCGGCCGAAGTGATGGCCTGGCGGTAGACGTGGTCGGCCACGTCCCCTGCCGCGAACACCCCGTCGATGCTGGTGGCGGTGGCATTACCTTCATTGCCGCCTTTGATCAGCAGGTAGCCGTCACGCATGTTCAGCTGTCCCTGGAATAGATCGGTATTGGGCTTGTGACCGATGGCGATAAACACGCCTGCAAGTGGCAGATCGGTTGTGACACCGGTTTGCGTGTCTTTAAGGCGTGCCCCGGTAACACCGGTGTTGTCGCCCAGCACTTCTTCCAACGAGTGGTTCCAATGCAGCACTACGTTACCGTTTGCAGCCTTGTCGAACAGCTTGTCCTGAAGAATCTTCTCGGAGCGCAGCTTGTCGCGGCGATGCACCAAGTGGACTTCCTTAGCGATATTCGACAAGTACAGTGCTTCTTCAACCGCAGTGTTACCGCCGCCGATTACTGCGACCACTTGGTTGCGATAAAAGAAGCCGTCGCAGGTTGCGCAGGCCGAAACACCCTTGCCAGCAAAGGCCTCTTCCGATGGCAGGCCCAGGTACTGCGCCGATGCGCCGGTGGCAATAATCAGGGCATCACAGGTGTAAGTGCCGCTGTCGCCTTTTAATGTGAAAGGGCGCGACTGCAACTCGGCGGTGTGGATGTGGTCATAGACGATCTCGGTATCGAAGCGCTCGGCATGCTTTTGCATGCGTTCCATCAGCGCTGGCCCGGTCAGGCCTTCGACATCGCCGGGCCAGTTGTCCACCTCAGTAGTTGTGGTCAGCTGACCGCCAGGTTGCATGCCGGTAATGATCACAGGCTTAAGGTTGGCGCGGGCGGCGTAAACGGCAGCGCTATAACCAGCAGGGCCGGAGCCCAGGATGATCAAGCGTGAATGCTTGACTTCGCTCATAAAAACACCTCATAAGCCTTTGTCACAAAAGAGAATGCATGCTCAAATTGAGCTGCGCGCAAGACAGTGGCCGATATGCTACACCGAAGCAGGTAACGAGCGGGAGTCAACTGCCGCCGCTCGCGCCAGCGAGACCTGGAGCCTGGCACCACCTCGCTAAACCCGTACAATCGCGGCATGTTTACCGTTAATCCCTTATTCGGCGCCCCAGGTGCAGGAACACAAGCGTTTTGAAGAAATCTAGCCCAACCGCACAACTCCCAATCTGGCGTCAGCAGCTGCCTTCTCGACTGAAAGAAGGCGCATTGATTGGCTTGGGTGCGCTTTGTCTTTATCTGTGGATGGCGCTGCTGACTTACGATGCGGCCGACCCTGGTTGGACCCACACCAGCAACGTTGAGCAGGTACAGAACTCAGCCGGGCGCGCTGGTGCCTGGTTCGCTGACATTCTGTTTATGGCGCTGGGCTATTTCGCCTATTTATTCCCGCTACTACTGGCCGTTAAAACATGGCAAGTGTTCCGCACCCGGCATCAGCCTTGGCAGTGGAGCGGCTGGCTGTTCTCTTGGCGGCTAATCGGCCTGATGTTTCTGGTGTTGTCCGGGGCCGCGCTGGCATTTATTCATTTTGATTCCAGTTCAAGCATGCCGGCCTCTGCTGGCGGCGCCCTAGGAGAGAGCTTAGGGCAGTTGGCCATCAATGGCCTGAACGTGCAGGGCAGCACGCTGTTATTGATTGCCTTGTTCCTTTTCGGGTTGACGGTGTTTACCGACCTGTCATGGTTCAAGGTGATGGACCTGACCGGCAAGATCACCCTGGACCTTATCGAGCTGATCCAGAGCCTGGCCAACCGCTGGTGGAATGCGCGGGTTGAGCGCAAGCAACTGGTGGCGCAGCTGCGCGAGGTCGATGAGCGGGTCAGTGATGTCTCTGCACCGATTGTGTTGGATCGTCGCGAGCAGGCCAAAGTCAAAGAACGCCTTATTCAGCGCGAAGAGTCACTGAGTAAACACATGAGCGAGCGCATCAACCGCGCCGCACCGGTAATCGCACCGACCACTACGCCGAAAGAGCCTGAGCCCAGCAAACGTGTGCTCAAAGAAAAACAGGTCAACCTATTCGAGGACAGCGTCCTTGCTGGCAGCCTGCCACCCTTATCGATCCTCGATGTGGCGGAAAAAGTTCAGAAGAAATACTCGCCTGAATACCTGGAGGCGATGTCACGGCTGCTGGAAATTAAACTCAAGGAGTTTGGTGTCGAGGTCATCGTCGAGTCCGTTCATCCCGGCCCGGTGATTACCCGCTTCGAAATCCAGCCAGCTGCCGGGATCAAAGTCAGCCGTATCTCCGGCCTGGCCAAAGACTTGGCGCGCTCGATGGCGATCATCAGCGTGCGGGTGGTGGAAGTGATCCCTGGCAAGACCACCGTCGGTATTGAAATTCCTAACGAAGACCGGCAGATAGTGCGCTTCTCCGAAGTGCTGTCGTCGCCTGAGTACGACGAAGCCAAGTCGCCGGTGACCCTGGCCCTGGGTCACGATATCGGTGGCAAGCCGGTGATTACCGACCTGGCCAAAATGCCCCACCTGCTGGTGGCCGGTACTACCGGTTCGGGTAAGTCGGTAGGGGTCAACGCAATGATCTTGTCGATCCTGTTCAAGTCCACGCCAGAAGAGGCGCGCTTGATCATGATCGACCCGAAAATGCTTGAGCTGTCGATCTACGAAGGCATTCCGCACCTGTTATGCCCCGTGGTTACTGACATGAAAGAGGCTGCCAACGCTCTGCGCTGGTCGGTCGCCGAGATGGAGCGTCGTTACAAGCTGATGTCGAAGATGGGCGTGCGTAACCTGGCGGGCTTCAACCGCAAGGTCAAAGACGCCATCGATGCCGGTGAGCCGCTGTCCGACCCGCTGTACAAACGCGAAAGCATGCACGATGAAGCGCCGCTGCTTAAGCCGCTGCCGACCATTGTGGTAGTGGTCGATGAGTTTGCCGACATGATGATGATTGTCGGCAAAAAGGTTGAAGAGCTGATCGCGCGTATCGCCCAGAAAGCCCGTGCGGCGGGGATTCACCTGATTCTCGCCACACAGCGGCCCTCGGTGGATGTGATCACTGGCCTGATCAAGGCCAACATTCCGACCCGCATGGCGTTTCAGGTATCGAGCAAGATCGACTCGCGGACCATTCTTGACCAAGGCGGTGCCGAACAACTGCTCGGGCACGGTGACATGCTCTACATGCCGCCGGGCACCAGTTTGCCGATCCGTGTACACGGTGCATTCGTTTCCGACGAAGAAGTCCACCGCGTCGTGGAAGCCTGGAAACAGCGCGGCACGCCGGACTATATCGATGACATCCTCAACGGCGCTGAAGAGGCCGGTAGTGGTTTTGAAGGCAGCGGTGAGGGTGGTGAAGGCAGTGAGACAGATGCGCTTTATGATGAGGCGGTCAATTTCGTCCTCGAGAGCCGGCGCGCTTCAATTTCGGCGGTGCAGCGTAAACTTAAAATCGGCTACAACCGTGCTGCACGGATGATTGAGGCCATGGAAATGGCTGGCGTCGTCACCTCAATGAACACCAATGGCTCTCGTGAGGTCATAGCCCCGAGCCCCGTTCGCGATTAACACTTCGCCCTGAACTGATAAGGATCCCCATGCGCCTGATTCGCATGCTGTTGCTGACCGTACTGAGTTTTACCAGCGTTGCCGCCATGGCTGACGATGAAGTCGCTGTGCAGCGCTTGACCGAGCTGCTCAATCAGGCGCAAACCATTACTGCGCGCTTTTCCCAGCTGACGCTGGATGGCAGCGGTACTCAGCTGCAGGAAACCGCCGGTCAGCTTGTGCTCAAGCGCCCAGGTCTGTTCCGCTGGCACACCGATGCTCCGATGGAGCAATTGCTGGTTTCCAATGGCGAAAAAGTCTGGCTGTATGACCCGGATTTGCTGCAAGTGACCATCCAGACCCTTGACCAGCGTCTGACTCACACCCCGGCGCTGCTGCTTTCCGGCGATGTATCGAAGATTCGCGAGAACTTCGACATCAGCCACAAGGAAGGCGGCAATGTGGTCGACTTCATCCTCAAGCCCAAGTCCAAAGACACCCTGTTCGACAGCCTGCGTCTGTCGTTCCGTAACAACGTGCTGAATGACATGCAGTTGATCGACAGCATTGGTCAGCGCACCAATATTCTGTTCCTCAACGTGAAAATGAATGAGCCGCAAGACGACGCGCAATTCACCTTCGACGTTCCGGCCGGCGCCGACGTGATCCAAGAGTAGAAACACTCGAGCAAGAGGCGTTAACCCCCGATCATGGACCTGTTTCGCAAGGCCCCCGTTGCTCAACCTCTGGCTGCCCGCTTGCGTGCAGCCAGCCTCGACGATTACGTCGGCCAGGAGCATTTGCTCGCCCGTGGCAAGCCCTTGCGTGAAGCCCTGGAGCAGGGGGCGCTGCACTCAATGATCTTCTGGGGGCCGCCCGGCGTGGGTAAAACCACCCTGGCGCGGCTATTGGCCCAGGTTTCCGACGCGCATTTCGAAACGATTTCCGCCGTGCTCTCGGGGGTCAAGGAAATCCGACAGGCAGTCGAAGTGGCCCAGCAACACGCTGCGCAATACGGCCGCCAGACCATCCTGTTTGTCGACGAAGTACACCGCTTCAACAAGTCCCAGCAGGATGCTTTTCTGCCTTATGTGGAAGACGGCACGCTGATCTTTATTGGCGCGACCACGGAAAACCCTTCGTTCGAGCTGAACAACGCCTTGCTCTCACGGGCGCGCGTTTACGTGCTTAAGAGCCTGGATGAAAGCGCGTTGCGCAAACTGGTCGAGCGCGCCTTAAGTGACCCGAAAGGCCTGGGCGAGCGCCAACTGAGCCTGCCCGAAGAAAGTTTTAAGATTCTCCAGGCAGCCGCCGATGGTGATGGCCGCCGTTTGCTCAACTTTCTGGAAAATGCGGCGGACCTGGTAGAGGACGGCAGCGCGATCGATAGCGAGCTGTTGCTCAATCTGCTTGGCGATACCCGCCGGCGCTTCGATAAGGGCGGCGAAGCCTTTTACGACCAGATATCCGCGCTGCACAAATCTGTACGCGGCTCCAGCCCAGACGGCGCGCTGTATTGGTTTGCACGCATGCTCGATGGCGGCTGTGATCCGTTGTATATCGCTCGGCGTGTGGTGCGCATGGCCAGCGAGGACATTGGCAACGCAGACCCACGCGCCTTAACCCTGTGCCTGAATGCTTGGGATGTTCAAGAGCGTCTGGGCAGCCCCGAGGGCGAACTAGCCGTGGCTCAGGCTATTGTCTACCTGGCCTGCGCGCCAAAAAGTAATGCGGTTTACAACGCTTTTAACGCCGCCAAACGCGATGCCGCCGAACATGGCTCGCAGGAAGTCCCGCTGCACCTGCGCAACGCGCCAACCAAACTGATGAAAGAGTTGGGCTATGGCGACGAATACCGTTATGCCCACGATGAACCCGATGCCTATGCGGCTGGGGAAGATTACTTCCCGGAAGCCTTCGAGCCGCGTCACTACTATCAGCCTGTGCCGCGTGGTTTGGAGCTGAAGATTCGCGACAAGCTGCAGCACTTGCAGAATCAAGATCGCAATAGCCCTCGGCAGCGGAGAAAACCATGATTCGTGTGGCCTTGGCCGTAGCCCTCGGTGGCGCAGTCGGCTCCGTTTTGCGCTTTCTAACCGCCAGTTGGGTCGCCGCACAATGGCCGCGGTACTTTTACATTGGCACCTTCACCGTCAACATCCTTGGCTGCCTGCTGATCGGCCTGCTCTCTGGGTTATTGCTGCTGCGCAGCGATCTGCCCATCGAGTTGCGCAGCGGCTTGATCATTGGCCTGCTCGGCGGTTTTACCACCTTCTCCTCATTCAGCCTGGAGCTACTCAAGCTGTTTGAAAGTGGCCGCCACAATGAGGCATTTGCCTACCTGTTATGCAGCGTTTTGGGTGGTGTCACCGCGGTTTGGGGCGGATTTAGCCTGGCACGCCTCTACCAGTAGCGCCTTGTCTAACCCGCGGTGTGGCACGCGACCCTGTTAAAGCCTTAAACTGCGCGGCATTGCGCGCCATGGCAACGGCCATGCAAACCCTTGTGATGTGTTGAGACCAGAACATGCTCGATTCCAAACTCGTTCGTACCCAGCTCCATGAAGTGGCCGAGCGCCTGGCCACCCGTGGCTTTGTACTTGATGTTGCACGCTTCGAAGCGCTCGAAGCCCAGCGCAAAACTGTGCAGACCCGCACTGAGCAGCTGCAGGCCGAGCGCAACAGTCGTTCCAAATCCATTGGCCAGGCCAAACAGCGCGGTGAAGACATTGCGCCACTGCTGGCCGATGTCGACCAGATGGGCAGTGATCTGGAGGCGGGCAAGCGTGAGCTTGATGCCATTCAAAGCGAACTCGACATCCTGCTGCTGAATATCCCCAACCTGCCGCATGAGTCGGTACCGATTGGCGAAGACGAAGACGGCAACGTCGAGGTGGCACGTTGGGGCACGCCGCGTAGCTTCGATTTCCCGATTCAGGACCACGTTGCGTTGGGTGAACAGCACGGCTGGCTGGATTTTGAAACCGCCGCCAAGCTGTCCGGTGCGCGCTTTGCCCTGTTGCGTGGCCCCATCGCTCGCCTGCACCGTGCCCTGGCACAGTTCATGATCAACCTGCACACTGGCGAGCACGGCTACGAAGAAGCCTACACGCCTTATCTGGTGCAGGCGCCAGCGCTGCAAGGCACCGGCCAGTTGCCGAAATTCGAAGAAGACCTGTTCAAGATCAGCCGTGAAGGCGAAGCGGATCTGTATCTGATCCCAACCGCTGAAGTGTCGCTGACCAATATCGTCGCCGGCGAGATTCTTGATCCGAAGCAGCTGCCGCTGAAGCTGGTTGCGCATACCCCATGCTTCCGTAGCGAGGCCGGAGCATCCGGTCGCGATACCCGTGGGATGATCCGTCAGCACCAGTTCGATAAAGTCGAGATGGTGCAGATTGTCGAGCCAAGCCAATCCTTTGAGGCATTGGAAAGCCTGACCGGCAACGCCGAGCGCGTGCTGCAGTTGCTTGAACTGCCTTATCGCAAGCTGGCGCTATGCACGGGCGACATGGGTTTTGGCGCGGTTAAAACCTACGACCTCGAAGTCTGGGTGCCGAGCCAGGACAAGTACCGCGAAATTTCCTCCTGCTCCAACTGTGGTGATTTCCAGGCCCGCCGTATGCAAGCGCGCTACCGTAACCCGGAAACTGGCAAGCCAGAGCTGCTGCACACCCTCAATGGCTCGGGCCTGGCAGTCGGCCGCACCCTGGTTGCGGTACTGGAAAACTACCAGCAGGCCGACGGTAGCATTCGCGTACCGGACGTTCTGAAGCCCTATATGGGCGGTATCGAAGTGATCGGCTAAGCAGCGCTTCTGTTACCTGCGACGGGGCGGCCAATACCGCCCCGTTTTGTTTATCTGATTGAGAGTGCGTGTCATGGATTTTCTGCCCCTGTTCCACAAGCTGCAGGATCGCCTGGTACTGGTGGTCGGTGGCGGTGAAGTCGCCGTGCGCAAGGCGCGCTTGCTCAGCGATGCCGGTGCCAAGTTGCGGGTGGTCGCGCCTGATATCCGTGAAGAACTGCGTGAAATGGCCGCGGCCCGCCAGGGTGAGGTGCTGCTGCGTGATTACCAGCCGGATGATTTACACGGCGTGGCGCTGATTATTGCTGCCACCGACGACGAGCCGCTGAATGCCGAGATATCGGCCCAGGCCCAGGCGTTGGGTATTCCGGTCAACGTGGTGGATGCGCCGAAGCTGTGCAGCGTGATTTTCCCGGCCATCGTCGACCGCTCACCGTTGATTGTGGCGATTACCAGTGGCGGCGATGCGCCGGTGCTGGCTCGGCTGATCCGCGCCAAAATCGAAACCTGGATTCCTTCGACCTATGGTCAGCTTGCTGGCTTGGCAAAGCGCTTCCGCGCCCAGGTCAAAGGCCTGTTTCCCGATGTACAGCAGCGCCGTGTGTTCTGGGAAGACGTGTTCCAGGGCCAAGTGGCCGAAAGTGTGTTCGCCGGCAAACTGCAGGAAGGTCAGCGCCTGCTGGAAGAAAAAATTGCCGGCATTGCACCGCGCGCACTCGGTGAGGTGTACCTAGTTGGCGCCGGGCCGGGTGACCCTGACTTGCTGACCTTCCGTGCCCTGCGCCTGATGCAGCAAGCCGATGTGGTGCTGTACGACCGCCTGGTAGCGCCGGCGATTATCGAGCTGTGCCGCCGCGATGCTGAACGTATCTATGTGGGCAAACAGCGCGCCGAGCACGCACTGCCGCAGGAGCAAATCAATCAACGCCTGGTCACTCTGGCCAAAGAAGGCAAACGTGTACTGCGCCTCAAGGGCGGCGATCCGTTTATTTTCGGTCGCGGTGGCGAAGAAATTGAAGAGCTGGCCGCTCACGGTATTCCGTTTCAAGTTGTGCCGGGCATTACTGCGGCGTCAGGCTGCGCGGCCTATGCGGGGATTCCACTGACCCACCGTGACCATGCGCAATCGGTACGTTTTGTGACCGGGCACTTGAAAGATGGCAGCAGTGATCTGCCTTGGAACGAGCTCACAGCTTCCAGCCAGACCCTGGTGTTTTATATGGGCCTGGTGGGTTTGCCCATGATTTGCAAACAGCTGATCGCCCATGGGCGCGCCGCATCAACGCCGGCGGCATTGATCCAGCAGGGCACCACACAAAACCAGCGGGTGTTTACCGGGACATTGGCCAACCTGGCCGAGCTGGTCGCCGAGCATGAAGTGCATGCGCCAACCCTGGTGATCGTCGGCGAAGTGGTGCAGTTGCGCGAAAAGCTGGCTTGGTTCGAAGACGCTACTCGCCGCGATTAAGCGGCTGTAGGAGCTGGGACCCTCTGCTGGGTCCCAGGGGCATACTTAGCCTTGGTAAATTCCCTTACCCACTAGACGCTCACGGTCATGCGCTCGGTCTAAGGCTAACTGCGGCCCCTTGGGGATCACCCCGGTTGGGTTAATGGTGGCGTGGCTGGCGTAGTAGTGACTTTTGATGTGGATGAAATCCACGGTCTCGGCAATACCTGGCCACTGATACAGCTCACGCAGCCAGTTGGACAGGTTGGGATAGTCCTCCAATCGGCGCAGGTTGCACTTGAAGTGGCCATGGTAAACCGCATCGAAGCGGATCAACGTGGTGAACAAGCGGATATCCGCTTCTGTCAGATACTCGCCGGCCAGATAGCGGCGGCTGTTCAGGCTGGCTTCTAGATCATCCAAAGCGTCGAAAAGCTCATCGAACGCTTCCTCATAAGCATCCTGGCGCGTGGCAAAACCCGCACGGTACACGCCGTTATTGATGGCGGGGTAGATGCGCTCATTGAGGGCGTCGATCTGCTCGCGTAAATGCTCGGGGTAAAAATCGAGGCGATTGCCCGTCAGTGCATCGAAGGCACCGTTGAACATGCGAATGATCTCGGCTGACTCATTGCTGACGATGCGTTTCTGTTGTGTGTCCCACAGCAGGGGGACCGTCACTCGCCCGGTGTATTGAGCGTCATCGGCGGTATAGCGTTGGTACAGGTAGGTCAGGTCGTCGAGGGCATCAGCGCTGGCACCGTGCTCGGTGTCGAACGTCCAGCCATGCTCGCGCATTAACCAGCTGACGACCGAAACGCCAATCAGCGGTTGCAAGCCTTTTAGCTGGCGCAAAATCAGCGTGCGGTGCGCCCATGGGCAGGCGAGTGAGACATACAGGTGATAGCGCCCAGCTTCTGCGGCAAAGCCACCAGTGCCACTGGGGCCCGCCGCGCCGTCGGCGGTGATCCAATTGCGCCGTTGTGCGTCTTCACGTTGAAAGCGGCCGTTGTCGCCGGTGTCATACCACTGGTCTCGCCAGTGTCCGTCTATAAGCAGGCCCATAGGACTGACTCCGTGATGCATGAAGGGTCAGTCTAACGGCTTGTACTCGGTTAAAAAGTGTAAAAAGACGACTAAACACATCAGTCAGTTCGATGCTTTACGCGCCTCCCAGCAGCGTTTCGCCTCATCGAAGGCGGCCTCACGGCTGCGCCCTAGGGCACGCAGGGCCAGCGCCATGGTGCTGATAACCGCAAGCTGACCGTATGCATCTTCGAGGTTGCCACGCCAGAATGCCGCCAGATGATCGGGCTCAAGTGATTGCGGTTTGACGTGACGTTGTGCCGACAGCGCTGGCCACTCCTCATCCCAGTTTTCACCATTGGCGGTGCCGTAGAGGTGGCTGGTGGCGTCCGGGTTGATCTCGATTTCGCCACCTTCGCCCTTGATCACGATGGCATTGTCGCCCAGCAACTGGCTAGCCTCGCGATGCACGGCCTGATAACCCGGGTGGAAGATGCTCTGCAGGCCGCAGCGTGCACCCAGTGGGTTAAGAATGCGGGTGAGGGAGTGGATAGGTGAGCGCAAGCCAAGGATATTGCGCAGGTCAATCATCCGCTGCAATTGCGGCATCCAGTCGCCCAGCGGGATAAACGCTAAGTGCTGATCGGCGAGTGCTTGCTCAACACTCGTCCAGTTGCGGCACAGTGGAATGTCGAGCGCCTCGAGTAGTTGCTCGCTGTATAAGCGGCCCGCAGTGTGCGGCCCACCGCCATGCAACAGGATGCGAATGCCGCTATTGGCCAGCGCTTTGGCGGCCAACAGAAACCAGGGCAGGTGACGTTTCTTGCCGGCATAGCTGGGCCAGTCGAGATCAACAGGGATCGTCGGCGCCTGTAAGCGTGCACGTACGGCTTCAGCAAAGCCGGCCATTTCCTCGGCGCTTTCTTCCTTGTGCCGCAGCAACATCAGGAAGGCGCCCAGTTGGCTTTCTTCGGCCTGGCCATCGAGCAGCATGCCCATGGCCTCGCGTGCTTCCTCGCGGGTCAGGTTGCGTGCGCCGCGCTTACCCTTGCCGAGGATGCGCACAAATTGCGCGAAAGGATGTTCGGGCGGGGTCACAAGGTTCATAGGCAATTAGTCGGCTTGGGCAGGCCCGCCAGCTTGGCGGCGAGTTTGGCGGGAGCACCATTGAACAGGCGGTTGAGATGCAGGCTATTGCCTTTCTCGGGGCCGATTTTCATGGCAATAAACTTGATCAGCGGGCGATTGGCCGGCGACAGCTGAAAGTCGTCATAAAAACTGCGCACCAATCGCAAGATTTCCCAGTGTTCGCTGCTCAGGCTAATGCCCTCGCGCTGCGCTAGCGCCTCAGCAGTGGCCTCGGACCAATCACTCAGTTCAACCAGGTAGCCATCTTTGTCCAGCGGGAGGCTACGTCCCTCAACATTCAATACCGTCATAGCCAGGTATTTACCTTGTCGTATTGGCAGCTCAGTGCAACGAAGGCGGGATAATCGATCAGCGTAAGGCGAGCAGGGTGCGCAAGGCCGCGGGCGTGTACATCTTCATCCAGGGCATACAGGGCAATGGCCTCAGGCAGCCGTTCAAGCGTCTGGCGTTGCGCACTGCCAGCTTGTAGCGTGTATACCGCGTCACCACACAACAGCACTGCGTCCTGGCTGCCGAGTATGCGCAGGCAACTGCTCAGCCGGTTATCCGTAAATGGGGAGTGCGAAAGCACATGCAAGGTAGCCATTAGAGCGTAATCACCTGGTCGTAATGGTCAATCAAGGCGCTGATTTCGGCGTCGTTAAGGGGGGTAACAGCAAGGCTGCTGGATAGCTCTTGTAAGCCGCGCTCGGCTAAGCAGTGCTGCGAAACATACAGCGCGTCCACGCCAAACATCGGTAACGCCTGCAGGTTGGCGCCGAAGTCTTTTTGCTGCACGCACGCTGGTTGTTGCGCGCTGCTCAGTTGAAACACGCCGTCATCGAGAAACAGCATGCCAATCGGCAGGTCGAAAGCACCGCCGGCCAGGGCAATATCCAATGCTTCGCGAGCACCTGGGCCTGACCAGGGGGCTTGGCGGCTGATGATCAACAGTGACTTGCTCATCTCATGGCCCTCCAAAGCACACTAAACGATCAGCTAATTGCGTCGCCTCGTGCAATTGCCCCAGGCCGGAAAGCTCCCATGGGGCATCCAGCGTGGCGGCTGTGCGTGAGTAACGCTGCGCTTCATCGACGTTAAGCACGCCACGGCGCAGGGCCGCAGCGATACACACCACCGCATCAAGCTGTTGTGTTTGCACAAACTCACGCCATTCACGCGGCCAATCCACTTCATCCTGTGCGCTGACCACGCTGCTTGATGCGCTGTGCACGCCGTCCTGATAGAAGAACAAACGCACAATCTCATGCCCACCCGCCAATGCCGCCTGGGCAAATCGCAGGGCGCGGCGTGACGAGGGTGCGTGGGGAGAAGAGAACAGGGCGATGGCAAATTTCATGACAAACCTGGCGAGGCAAATTTTTCGAAATGATAAAGCCTGGGCCACCAAGATGCGCGTGGCAGGCAGCAAAAAGCCCGCCGAAGCGGGCTTTTTCAGTGCGGCGACAGCTTAGTCATCGCCCATGATGCCGAAAATCTGCAGCAGGCTGATGAACAGGTTGTAGATCGACACATACAGGCTGATGGTCGCCATGATGTAGTTGCGCTCGCCACCATGAATGATCGCGCTGGTCTGGAACAGGATGCAGGCCGAGGAGAACAGCACAAAACCCGCACTGATCGCCAACTGCAGGCCACTGATCTGGAAGAAGAAGCCCGCCACCATCGCACCGAGCAAAACAAAGAAGCCTGCGGTAATAAAGCCGCTGAGGAAGCTCATGTCCTTGCGAGTGGTCAGTACATAGGCCGACAGACCGCAAAACACCAGTGCAGTCATGGCAAAGGCCGAGCTGACGACTTCTGCGCCGTTGGCCATACCCATGTAGCGATTGAGGATAGGACCGAGGGTATAACCCATGAAACCGGTCAGGGCAAGAGTCGAAACCAGGCCCCAAGACGAGTTACGCAATTTGGCCGTGAGGAAAAACAGACCATAAAAGCCAATCAGCACCACGAAGATATTTGGGTAAGGCACATTGGCGCGCTGCGCGATGTAGGCCACCAAGCCACTGAAGGCCAAGGTGATAGCCAGCAGACCATAGGTATTGCGCAGGACGCGACTGACTTCTTGCTGTTCAACCTGCGTATGGTCAAGTACATAATTGTGTTCGTTCATGGCGACACTCCTTAAATGACGGATGGTCCGTGACCAATTTCAGCCCGATCATAGCATTGCGATGCAATCAGCCAACACGCAGAGTTTGACAGCGTGTTGCGTTCGGGTAAGATTGCCGCCCGCAACACGCCGGAAGCGTGGCAGAGCGGTTGAATGCAACGGTCTTGAAAACCGTCGAAGGGGAAACTCTTCCGTGAGTTCGAATCTCACCGCTTCCGCCATATTATGAAAACCGTCACCTGCAGCGCCTGATTTTATTGACGCTTGCATTTTGACGGTTTTGCACCAAGCTGAAACCTAGCAAAACGCCTGTTATCCAACCCAACCATTCGCTCTTGGCGATTGATGTGAATCGGGGTGACGTTTGATCAGGGTACTCGTTGTTGATGACCATGACCTGGTGCGCACCGGTATCACCCGAATGCTGGCTGATATCGACGGATTGCAGGTGGTTGGTCAGGCAGAGTCCGGTGAAGAATCCCTGACCAAAGCCCGCGAGCTCAAGCCCGACGTTGTCCTGATGGACATCAAAATGCCGGGAATCGGCGGCCTTGAAGCCACTCGTAAGCTGATTCGCAGCCACCCCGACCTGAAAATTGTTGCCGTCACGGCCTGCGAAGAAGACCCGTTCCCCACGCGTCTATTGCAAGCGGGCGCCGCGGGTTACATGACCAAGGGCGCCGCGCTCGAAGAAATGGTTCAGGCTATTCGTATGGTCTTCGCCGGCCAACGCTACATCAGCCCGCAGATCGCCCAGCAACTGGCGCTCAAGTCATTCCAGCCGCAAAGCAGCAATTCGCCATTTGATCTGCTTTCCGAACGCGAAATCCAAATTGCGCTGATGATTGCGGGCTGTCAGAAAGTTCAAGCGATCTCCGACAAGCTGTGTCTGTCGCCGAAAACCGTGAATACCTACCGCTACCGCATCTTCGAAAAACTCTCGATCACCAGCGATGTCGAACTGGCCCTACTGGCCGTGCGCCACGGCATGATTGATGCCAGCAGCTGACGACAGTCGCGCAACCTTCGATTCCAGCGCGTTTCTCTCCACTTGCAGCGGTCGCCCCGGCGTCTATCGCATGTTCGACGTGGATGCCAAGCTGCTCTATGTCGGTAAAGCCAAGAACCTGAAAAAACGCTTGGCCAGCTACTTCCGTCAAAGCGGTTTAGCGCCGAAGACCGCCGCGCTGGTAGGTAAAATTGCGCAGATCGAAACCACCATCACCGCCAATGAGACCGAAGCCCTGCTGCTTGAGCAGACGCTTATCAAGGAGTGGCGTCCGCCGTACAACATTCTGTTGCGCGACGATAAATCCTACCCTTATGTGTTTCTTTCCGATGGCGATTTCCCGCATTTAAGCATCCATCGCGGTGCTAAAAAACAAAAAGGTCGCTACTTCGGCCCTTACCCAAGTGCCGGTGCTATTCGCGAAAGCCTCAACCTGCTGCAGAAAACCTTTTTCGTGCGCCAGTGTGAGGACAGCTTTTACAAAAACCGCACACGGCCCTGCCTGCAGCATCAGATCAAACGCTGCAAAGCCCCTTGCGTGGGCCTGGTCGAGCCCGCTGAATATGCCGATGACGTGCGACATTCGGTGATGTTTCTTGAGGGCCGCAGCAACGCCCTCACTGATGAGCTCTCCACGGCAATGCAAGCAGCAGCCATGACGCTCGATTTTGAGCGCGCTGCCGGATTGCGTGACCAGATCTCACTGTTGCGTCGGGTGCAGGACCAGCAGAGCATGGAGGGCGGCGAAGGGGATGTCGATGTGGTTGCGGCCATGGTTAACCCGGGCGGCGCGTGCGTACATCTGATCAGCGTGCGTGGCGGCCGGGTCCTTGGCAGTAAGAACTTCTTCCCGCAGGTTGCCATTGAGGAGGAGGGCAGCAGTGTGTTGCTGGCCTTCCTCGCGCAGTATTACTTGAGCAGCCAGGAGCGCGACCTGCCGAACGAGCTGATCGTCAACGCTCAGCACGAAGACTTCCCCACGCTGATCGCCGCAATCGATGAGCTGCGCGGCCGCGAGCTGAGTATCAGCTATCGAGTGCGCGGCATTCGTGCGCGCTGGCAGCAGCTCGCCGTGACCAATGCTGAGCAAGCCCTGATGGCCCGCCTGGCGAATCGGCAGCATGTTTCCGCGCGCTTTGATGCGCTGGCGCAAGCACTGGATCTGTATGAGGTGCCGCAGCGTTTGGAGTGTTTTGACATCAGTCATTCCAGCGGTGAGGCGACTGTTGCCTCCTGCGTGGTATTCGGCCCGGAAGGTCCACTCAAGTCGGATTACCGCCGCTACAACATCGAAGGCGTGACCCCTGGCGATGATTACGCCGCCATGCATCAGGCCCTGACCCGGCGTTTTAGCAAGATCAAGGATGGCGAAGGCAAGCTGCCGGACATCCTCCTGGTTGACGGCGGTAAGGGTCAGCTAGCAATGGCGCGTGAGGTGCTTGAAGAACTTGCCGTGCCTGACCTGACGTTGCTCGGTGTGGCTAAGGGGGTGACCCGCAAGCCTGGCCTGGAAACCCTGTACCTGAACGATGCCGCGCATGAGTTCACCCTGCCGGCAAACTCACCGGCCTTGCATCTTATTCAGCAAATACGCGATGAGTCGCACCGTTTCGCCATTACCGGCCACCGCGCCCGTCGCGATAAAACCCGGCGCACCTCAACA
Organism: Pseudomonas spirodelae; assembly: GCF_034653255.1. Lineage (NCBI taxonomy): Bacteria > Pseudomonadati > Pseudomonadota > Gammaproteobacteria > Pseudomonadales > Pseudomonadaceae > Pseudomonas > Pseudomonas spirodelae. The sequence goes on from NZ_JAYEET010000038.1 coordinate 27,884, forward strand.
CTTGAAGAGGTTGCCGGAGTAGGGCCTAAGCGCCGCCGCGAGCTCCTCAACCATTTTGGCGGCCTGCAGGAACTGTCTCGCGCCAGCATCGAAGAAATCGCCAAAGCACCAGGAATCAGTAAAAAACTCGCCGAGTCGATTTATGCCGCCCTGCACAGTGAGTAGAATGCCGGCTCTCTTTATCGCTAAGTTGTGCCGATGAACATCCCCAACCTGCTCACCGTGCTCCGTGTATTGCTAATACCGGTATTTATTGTGCTTTTTTACCTCCCCTTCAGTTGGAGCTATTGGGCTGCTAGTGCAATGTTCTCAATCGCGGCAGCCACTGACTGGTTAGATGGTTATCTGGCTCGCCGCTGGGAGCAGAGCACGCCGTTTGGCGCGTTCCTTGACCCGGTTGCCGACAAGCTGATGGTGGCGGTAGCCCTGGTCCTGCTGGTGGATGAACACTCCAACCTCTGGCTAACACTACCGGCGGCCATCATTATTGGTCGCGAAATCGTGGTGTCGGCGCTGCGTGAGTGGATGGCAGAGCTTGGGGCGCGTGCGCATGTGGCCGTATCCAAGCTGGCCAAGTGGAAAACTGCAGCGCAGATGGTGGCGTTGGTGATTCTGCTGGCTAATCCGCCGACATTCACTGCCTGGGTCGTGTTGGGCTATGCGCTGCTGATTATTGCCGCCGTGCTGACCCTATGGTCGATGGCCCAGTACCTGATGGCCGCATGGCCGCACCTGCGGATCACCGCCGAAAAGAAATAAGCTTTTTTGAATCAAGGGGTTGACGGCCAGCCATGAAACTATAGAATGGCGCCCGTCAACACGACAAGCGGGAATAGCTCAGTTGGTAGAGCACGACCTTGCCAAGGTCGGGGTCGCGAGTTCGAGTCTCGTTTCCCGCTCCATTTTCAACGTATCGTTATTTACGACACGTGTTTAGTTTCAAGGCTGAGTAGCAGAGTGGTTATGCACCGGATTGCAAATCCGTGAACGCCGGTTCGATTCCGACCTCAGCCTCCAATTAGAAGAGCCTCGTAGATCACTGATTTACGAGGCTTTTTCATTTAAGCTTGAAACCTTGCGAGGTGTGCACGGGCTGTATATAGTCCAAGCCTCGCAACGCAGCGCTACCGCCCGAATGGCGAAATCGGTAGACGCAAGGGACTTAAAATCCCTCGAGGGTAACCTCGTGCCGGTTCGATTCCGGCTTCGGGCACCAACAACGTTAACCTGGGTCTACCCGTGTTAACCCGCAATACAGAAAACCGGCTTTTAGAGCCGGTTTTTTTATGGTGCGCCAGGCATGGCGCGTAGCGCCGTGACTGGCGCTGTCGGGTTCACTGTGGTGGTGAGCCTGGCGACTTGGAGGTGAAAGTCCTCTACACACCCGGCAAGGGGAAGTGTTAGCTGAAGGCAAGGGTGTCGCGGGCGACTGCGAATCTGAAGGAAGCCCGAGGCAAAATGCTGGCCTGACGAACAGGAAGCGGATGAGGCGGCGCAGCGGGGTGAGGTGGCCATAATCGCCAAAGCCCGATACTTGCACGGAACGCTGCGACGTAGATCCGACAGGCATAAGCAGGAAGGTCGCGCGAATTACCCTGGGAGATCTGTACG
>NZ_JAYEET010000039.1:0-323333 GCF_034653255.1 Pseudomonas spirodelae
GAGCTGGATGGCTGGGTCAGGCACAAACTTCGCTGTGTCATCTGGCGGCAATGGAAGCAGCCCTCTACGAGGGCGCGCAACCTGATGCGCCTGGGATTGAGCGAGGAGCGTGCCTGCAAGTCGGCCTTCAATGGCCGAGGCCCGTGGTGGAACTCAGGAGCGCCGCATATGAATCAGGCGCTGCCGAAGAAGCTATGGGACAGACTTGGACTGGTCTCGATACTGGATACGATCAATCGGCTTAACCGCATGGCCTGAACCGCCGTGTACGGAACCGTACGCACGGTGGTGTGGGAGGACGGCGGCCGTGAGGCCGCCTCCTACCCGATCCAGGGGCTTAGAAGTCGCCCCACAACTGTTGCGCCACACTAAGCGCCACCACCGGCGCGGTTTCGGTGCGCAGCACCCGCGGGCCGAGGCGCGCGGCATGAAAGCTGTGATGCTTGGCCAGTGCCACTTCGTTGTCGCTGAGGCCGCCTTCCGGGCCGATCAGGAACGCCAAGGACTGAGGCTGCGGGTGGCTGGCCCAAGGTTCGGCGACCGGGTGCAACACCAGTTTCAACTCGGCGCGGGTCTGCACCAGCCATTCGTTGAGGCTGATCGGCGGGTGAATGATCGGCAGCACCGAGCGACCGCATTGTTCGCAGGCGCTGATTGCCACTTGTCGCCAGTGGGCCATGCGTTTGTCAGCGCGTTCGTCCTTGAGGCGCACTTCACAGCGCTCGCTGACGATCAGGCTGATTTCATTGGCGCCTAGCTCGGTGGCCTTCTGGATCGCCCAGTCCATCCGCTCGCCGCGCGATAAGCCCTGGCCAAGGTGAATACGCAGGGGGGATTCGGCCTGACCGGTGAATGCCTCACGCAACTCGACGCGCACATTCTTTTTACCAACCTCAATCAGTTCGCCCAGGTACTCCTGGCCACTGCCGTCGAACAATTGCACCGTATCGCCGACGGCGTGACGCAGCACACGCCCGATATAGTGGGCCTGGGCTTCTGGCAGCTCGTGCTGGCCGAGGGAGAGGGGGGCGTCGATAAAGAATCGGGATAGGCGCATAAGACGTGAACCTAGAGTAAAGGCGCGAATTCTAGCCGCAGGGCGCGTGGTGCGCATGGATATCCGTAGGGTGGATGACAAGCGCGTCATCCACCCCGCTGCTGTATTTAGCCCGGATCGCGAAAGCCCGGATAGTTGGCGTTGCCCATTGCCACGCTGACCGAGTTACGGGTGGCGATATCGATGCCTTCACTGGCTACTTCCGCGAGGAAGTCGATCTGCTCAGGGGTAATCACATAAGGCGGCAGGAAGTACACCACGCTGCCCAGCGGGCGCAGCAGCGCACCGCGCTTGAGGGCGTGCTGGAATACTTTGAGGCCACGGCGTTCCTGCCAGGGGTAGGCGGTTTTGCTGGCTTTGTCCTGCACCATCTCGATGGCCAGGGCCATGCCGGTTTGGCGAACTTCGGCGACATGCGGGTGGTCGACCAGGTGCGCGGTGGCGCTGGCCATACGCGCGGCCAGGGCTTTGTTGGTCTCGATTACATTGTCCTGCTCGAAGATGTCCAGGGTTGCCAGTGCCGCCGCGCAGGCCAGCGGGTTGCCGGTGTAACTGTGTGAATGCAGGAAGGCGCGCAGGGTCGAATAGTCGTCATAGAATGCTTCATACACCTCGTTGGTGGTCAGGCACGCTGCCATGGGTAGATAGCCGCCGGTGAGGGCTTTCGACAGGCAGAGGAAATCCGGACGGATACCGGCCTGTTCGCAGGCGAACATCGTGCCGGTGCGGCCGAAGCCCACGGCGATCTCGTCATGGATCAGGTGCACGCCGTAGCGGTCGCAGGCTTCACGCAGCAGCTTGAGGTAGATCGGGTGGTACATGCGCATGCCGCCGGCGCCCTGGATCAGCGGTTCGACGATTACCGCCGCGACTTCATGGCCGTGCTCGGCCAGGGTCTGTTCCATATGGGCGAACATGGTGCGCGAGTGTTCTTCCCAGCTAACGCCCTCGGGGCGGTGGTAGCAGTCCGGGCTAGGCACCTTGATAGTGTCCAGCAGTAAGGTTTTATAGGTGTCAGTGAACAGCGCGACATCGCCGACCGACATCGCCGCGATGGTTTCGCCGTGGTAGCTGTTGCTCAGGGTGACAAAGCGCTTCTTCGCCGGTTTACCGACGTTGAGCCAGTAGTGAAAGCTCATCTTCAACGCGACTTCGATGCAGGATGAGCCGTTGTCGGCATAGAACACCCGGTCGAGCCCCGCCGGGGTCATATTGACCAAGCGCTCGGAGAGTTCGATCACCGGTTGATGACTGAAGCCCGCGAGAATCACATGCTCCAGTTGGTCGACCTGATCTTTGATGCGCTGGTTGATGCGCGGGTTGGCATGGCCAAAAACGTTGACCCACCAGGAGCTGACCGCGTCGATATAGCGTTTGCCGTCGAAGTCTTCCAGCCACACGCCTTCACCGCGTTTGATCGGTACCAGGGGCAGCTGCTCGTGATCCTTCATTTGCGTGCACGGGTGCCACAGCACCTTCAGGTCACGTTGCATCCACTGGTCATTAAGGCTCATCGCGGGTCTCCCTTGAAAATCTGCGCCAAGCCTATCAGAAGCACCGTGGGCGATGAGCGACACAACCGTGTCGGTATTGCGCTGGCTGCCCGCCGATTGGCTCTATCATGGCGTTTGTAGAGCAGCCGCGGAACGTTATGGCGCGCCGCTAGACTAATGACTCTGCGTAAGAGACTCGAATGAAGCATCGTATTTCTCGATATTTCAAAGCGAAAAATTCCGCTTTTAGTCGATAGGTTTGTTGCTAGTCTTGCTCGATTCGCGGCCCCGACCTTTATTTTTTGGAACCTTTGCAATGCAATGGCGCAATAGCTCTTCTCACTACGGCCTTGTCAGCATCCTGATGCACTGGCTGGTGGCGCTGGCCGTGTTCGGCCTGTTTGCCTTGGGTTACTGGATGGTCGGGCTGGACTATTACAGTGGCTGGTACAAGACCGCGCCGGACCTGCATAAAAGCATCGGCCTGGTGCTGTTTACTGTGATGCTGGCTCGGGTGCTGTGGCGCTGTTTCAGCCCGCCGCCGGCGAGCTTGCCCGACCATGGGCGGCTGACTCGCCTGGCCAGCAAGTTAGGTCACAGCTTTCTCTACCTGGGGCTGTTTGTGCTGATGATTTCCGGCTACCTGATCTCTACAGCTGACGGACGCGGCATCCCGGTATTCGGCTTGTTTGAAGTGCCGGCCAGTCTGACCAGCATTCCTGATCAGGAAGACGTTGCTGGTTTGGTGCATGAGTACCTGGCGTGGGCGCTGGTGATCTTTGCCGGCATTCATGCGCTAGCTGCGTTGAAACACCACTTTATTGATCGCGACCGTACGCTGATGCGGATGTTCGGTCGCTAGTTGCGTTTGCTGTTTCCGGGGCTGGACTGGCCCCATCCCACACTCACAAGGAGTATGCCCATGTTGAAGAAAACCCTCGTAGCCCTGGCACTGGGTGGCGCATTGATCGGCGCTGGTCAGGCGATGGCTGCTGATTACGCCATCGACAAGCAGGGCCAGCACGCCTTCGTCAATTTCAAGATCAGCCACCTGGGCTACAGCTGGTTGTACGGTACGTTCAAGGACTTCGACGGCAGCTTCAGCTTCGACGCCGCCAAGCCGCAGGACAGCAAGGTCAACGTGACGCTGAACACCACCAGCGTCGACACCAACCATGCCGAGCGCGACAAGCACCTGCGCAGCGCTGACTTCCTCAATGTCAGTAAGCACCCAACCGCGACCTTCGCCTCCACCGCTGTGACCTCCACTGGCGAAGGCACGGCTGATATCGCCGGTGATCTGACCCTTAATGGCGTGACCAAGCCGGTGGTGATTGCCGCCACCTTTATCGGTGAAGGCAAAGACCCATGGGGCGGCTACCGTGCCGGCTTTGCAGGCAGCACCATGCTGAAGCTGAAAGACTTCGGCATCACCAAGGACCTGGGTCCAGCGTCGGAAAGCGTCGAGCTGATCATCTCGGTTGAAGGCGTACGCCAGTAAGCTCGTAGGATGGGTTAGCCGCGCAGCGGCGTAACCCATCGCTGAACGAATGCAGCACCAACAAAAACGCCGCCCAATGGGCGGCGTTTTTGTGAGCGGCTAGCTGACTATGACTCTTCGCGGTTGCGTGTCAGCAGGGCCGGCTTTTCGCCGCGCGGACGTGCACTCGCCAGTTCGTCGAGTTGCTCAGCCGTTGGCAGGCGATCCAGGCGTGAGCCCTTGTGCACGATTACCGGCTGCTTATCGCGTGGGCTTTTCACTGCCGCTTCCTGGCGTGGCAGCTCATCGCGGTTCAGCGAGGTGGTACGGGTGTCGCGCGGTGGTCGAGCACGGCCGGAGCCATTACGGCCCTGGCCGCCGTTGGCCGCCGCGCCAGCACCCTGGCGACGGCCTTGGCCGCCGGCACCCGCGCCGCCAGCATTACTGCGTGGCTTATTGGCTGGACGAGCACCTTGGCCGACACCATTGCTGGCGCTTGGCCCGGTAGCAGGCGCACCGGGCCGACGGCCACGGTTCTGCTGCTTATTCTGGTTAGGGCTTACATAGTCGACACGGTTGCCGAAATTATCGATTTCATCGTCGCGGAACTCGTCCGGCGCGCGATCCGGAGGGAGTGCGGGCACGGCCGGTGTGCTGGTGCGGGCCGATGATGCGCTGCGTGGCTGCTGGCTACGACCGCCCTGCGGCTTGCTGCGGCTGTTGTTGTCACGGCCGCTGTCTTTGCCTTTGTCTTTACGACCGCCGCCATGGCGTTCGCCTTCTGGCTTGGCGCCGCGCGGTGGGCGTGGCTTCTGCGGCTCACGCACTTCCGGACGCTCGGCCTCAACGGTGCTGGCATCAAAGCCGAGCAGGTCGCCGTCAGCGATCTTCTGCTTGGTCATGCGCTCAATGCCTTTGAGCAGCTTCTCTTCATCCGGGGCAACCATGGAGATCGCTTCACCGCTACGGCCGGCACGACCGGTACGGCCAATGCGGTGCACGTAGTCTTCTTCGATGTTCGGCAGCTCGAAGTTGACCACATGCGGCAGCTGGTCGATATCCAGGCCGCGCGCGGCGATATCGGTGGCAACTAATACGCGGACCTTGCTGGCCTTGAAGTCAGCCAAGGCTTTGGTGCGTGCGTTCTGGCTCTTGTTACCGTGGATCGCCACAGCCGGCAGGCCGTGTTTATCCAGGTACTCAGCCAGGCGGTTGGCGCCGTGCTTGGTACGGGTGAACACCAGTACCTGTTCCCAGGCGCCAGCGGTGATCAGGTGGGCGAGCAGGGCGCGCTTGTGGCTGGCCTGAACGCGGAACACACGTTGTTCGATGCGCTCGACCGTGGTGTTCGGCGGCGTCACTTCGATGCGTTCCGGGTTGTGCAACAGCTTGCCGGCCAGGTCGGTGATGTCTTTCGAGAAAGTCGCCGAGAACAGCAGGTTCTGGCGTTTGGCCGGCAGCTTGGCGAGGACCTTTTTCACGTCATGGATAAAGCCCATGTCGAGCATGCGGTCGGCTTCATCGAGGACCAGGATTTCCACGTGCGAGAGGTCGATGGCACGTTGGTTAGCCAGGTCGAGCAGGCGTCCGGGGCAAGCCACCAGTACGTCGACGCCTTTGGCCAGGGCCTGGACCTGCGGGTTCATGCCAACGCCGCCGAAGATGCAGGCGCTGACGAATTTCAAATCACGGGCATACAGCTTGAAGCTGTCATGCACCTGGGCGGCCAGTTCGCGGGTTGGGGTCAACACCAGCACACGCGGTTGTTTCGGGCCATGGCGCTGTTCGCGATCGGGGTGACCGTTGGGGAACAGTCGCTCAAGGATCGGCAGGGCAAAGCCGCCTGTCTTACCTGTACCCGTCTGGGCTGCAACCATCAGGTCGCGACCTTGCAACGCGGCGGGGATGGCCCGCTGTTGCACCGGAGTGGGTTGGGTGTAGCCGGCGGATTCGACCGCACGGACTAAAGCCTCGGAGAGACCGAGGGAGGCAAAGGACATGTGTAATCCTGTCTAGTGAGGGCGCAGCCCTATGGGGTGTATTGCCTGGCTTGAATCACGCTTGGGGGGCGCAATCCCGTCCGGTACTACTGGCCTCTGGGGGCTAGCGTCCGGGCGCAAGCCTGGCGGGAAGGCTCGAGTATAACAGAGCTGGGTCGATCTGCAGCATTCGCCTGCTTAGCGGACTACTGAGGTGTTTTGCGCGGCTTATGGGCACCGCAACATGGCTCAGCGGGTATAGCGGGCGCTGAGGGCAGCATACCCCGGCTCACCTTTGAAACGGCGCAGCTCGTTACTGAAGCGCTGGGCGAACGCCTCCAGGCCGGCGTTGCGGCGTAGGCCCAGATACAACAGGTCGCGGCTAATCACCAGGGGGTGATGGCCGATGTCGTTCTGGATGCCCATCTGCTGGGCCAGAAATAGGCCGCCGCGTTTGTCGTTGATCACCAGGTCGACCCGCTCGCGCAGCAGCTTGCCGAAGTTCGCGATGTGGCTGGGCGCGGGCTCACGGATGAACAGGTCGGACTCGCGAAACGCGCGATTGGCATACCAGTAGCCGGCGGATACACCGACTTTCAGGCCTTGCAGGTCCTCTAACTGGCTGAACGGGTAAGGCCTGGCACTGGCGTAGAACAGCACAAACTCGATCTGCGACATGGGCTCGTCGGGGTAAATGATGCTGATTTCGCGCTCAGGGGTGCGGAAGATATCTAGGATGGCGTCGGCCTGCCCCTGTTCAATTGCCGCTAGGCAGCGTTTCCAGGGCAGGAACTGCCATTCAGCCTCGACGCCCAGGCGCTGCAGGACAATTTGTGTGGTCTCGTAGTCGAGGCCTTTTACTGTGCCTTGCTCTTCATACACATAGGGCGCCCAGCTTTCACTGACGATGCGCAGCGTCTGGGCGTGAGCGCAGAGGCTCAGGCCCATCAGGCACAGTGCAGCGATTATCTGGCGCGGGGAGGTTGGCATGTGGCCAGAGTAGCGACTTGGATCGACTCTGAGTAGTCGGGACGCGATGAATAGTTGCGCTCGGCTACTTGCCATCACAACAGCGAACGGCGCTGCATGGGCAGCGCCGTTCGGCCTATTGCTCGTGCGGTCTGGAGCTATTTGGTCAGCCGGTAGCAGGGCACATAGGCGCTGTTGCCTGGCAGTTTCATCCGGTGTTGATCAACGAAGGCCTGCAGCAGCGTATCGAGCTTCTGCATGATGTCGCGGTCACCGGTGATTTCGTAGGGGCCATGTTGTTCGATCAGGCGGATGCCCTTGTCCTTGACGTTGCCCGCGACAATCCCGGAAAACGCCCGGCGCAGGTTGGCCGCCAGTTCGTGTGCGGGCTGCTCGCGGGTCAGCTTGAGGCTGGCCATGTGGGCGTGCGTCGGCTCGAAGGGGTGCTGGAAGCTTTCGTCGATCTTCAGCAGCCAGTTGAAGTGGAACGCATCGTTGTGTTCACGGCGGAATTGTTTGACCGCCTTGATCCCGGCGGCCATTTCCCGGGCGACCTGCTCGGGGTCGTTGATGATGATGCTGTAGCGCTGCTGCGCTGCTTCGCCCAGGGTCGCGCCGATAAACTCATGCAACTGTTCGAGGTAGGCGGCGGCGCTGCTTGGCCCGGTCATGATCAACGGGAAGGGGATGTTCTGGTTGTCCGGGTGCATGAGGATGCCGAGGAAATACAGCAGCTCTTCTGCTGTACCCGCGCCGCCGGGGAAGATGATGATGCCGTGGCCAATACGCACGAAGGCTTCCAGGCGCTTTTCGATATCCGGCAGGATCACCAACTCATTGACGATCGGGTTCGGCGCTTCGGCGGCAATGATCCCCGGCTCAGTCAGGCCCAGATAACGACCATGCACGTTGCGCTGTTTGGCGTGAGAAATGGTTGCGCCTTTCATCGGCCCCTTCATCACGCCAGGGCCGCAACCGGTGCAGATATCCAGCCCGCGCAGGCCCAGCTCGTGGCCAACTTTCTTGGTGTATTTATATTCCTCGGTGCTGATCGAGTGGCCGCCCCAGCACACCACGATCTTCGGCTCGGCACCGGCCCGCAGGGTGCGGGCGTTGCGCAGCAGGTGGAAGACGTAGTCGGTGATGCCCTGGGAGCTGCTGAAGTCGACCCGCTTGTTTTCCAGCTCGCTCTGCGTGTAGACGATATCGCGCAGGGCGCTGAACAGCATTTCGCGGGTGCTGGCGATCATCTCACCATCGACGAAGGCGTCGGCCGGGGCGTTGAACAACTCCAGGCGGATGCCGCGATCCTGCTGCACGATGTGGATTTCGAAGTCCGGGTAGGCTTCCAGAATGGTCTTGGCGTTATCGCTGTGCGAGCCGGTGTTGAGGATCGCCAGGGCGCACTGACGAAACAGCGCATAGACGCTGCCGGAGCCGGTTTCGCGCAGCTGCTGCACTTCACGCTGCGAAAGGGTTTCCAGGCTGCCTTTGGGGTTAACAGAGGCATTGATGGTTTTTCGTGCGGCCATTGCGGCGCTCCATGGTTGTCATATCGCGTAAGCCTTTCATGGCTAAACGCTTGCTGAAAGTATGGTCGTGACTGAGTACGTTGGACTAAGCGCAGACCAGGTAGTGCGTTGCAAAAGGCTACCGTGGTTTGTCGGGAGGATGGGAAAAAACTGCAACCGAGGCGTGGCGAGGCATGCCGAATGGCGGGTGAAGGCATCGACACCCGCAGGACGCAGGTGCCGATATAGCGGGCGTTAAAACTTAACGCGGCAGCTTGAGGTTGTTCCAGATCGCCAGGCTCGGTTCAGCCTGGTTCATGCTGTAGAAGTGCAAACCTGGAGCGCCGCCTTGCAGCAGGCGTTCGCACATTTCAGTGATGACCTGCTCGCCATACGCCTGGATGCTGTCGGTGTCGTCACCGTACGCTTCCAGTTGCTTGCGCACCCAGCGCGGGATCTCCGCACCGCAGGCGTCGGAGAAGCGCGCCAGCTTGCTGTAGTTGGTGATCGGCATGATGCCCGGCACCACTGGGATATCCACACCCAGCTTGCGCACGCGCTCGACAAAGTAGAAGTAGCAGTCGGCGTTGAAGAAATACTGGGTGATTGCGCTGTCGGCACCGGCCTTGGCCTTGCGCACGAAGTTGGCGATATCGTCTTCGAAGTTACGTGCCTGCGGGTGCATTTCCGGGTAGGCGGCCACTTCGATATGGAAGTGATCACCCGTTTCGTGGCGGATGAACTCAACCAGTTCGTTGGCGTAGCGCAGCTCACCGCTGGCCATGCCCATACCGGATGGCAGGTCACCGCGTAGGGCGACGATGCGCTTGATTCCGGCGTTTTGGTACAGGGTCAGCAGGTCGCGCAGCTCGGCCTTGCTGTCACCGACGCAGGACAGGTGCGGCGCAGTGCTCACACCGACATCGTTATTCAACTGCAGCACGGTATTCAGCGTGCGGTCGCGGGTGGAGCCACCAGCACCGTAAGTGCAGGAGAAGAAATCGGGGTTGTAGGTCGCCAGTTGGCGCGCCACATTCATCAGCTTTTCGTGCCCGGCTTCGGTCTTGGTAGGGAAGAACTCGAAGCTGTAACGGCGTTCTTGAGACATAAGAAAATTCCGAAAGGTGGGTCAGCCTCAGGCATAACCCACCGGGGTTCTCGACAGGCTGGCCGCAGAGCGGCTAACCCATCCTACGCATCAATAGCGGTAAGCGTGCGGCTTGAACGGGCCTTCCACGGTTACACCGATGTAGTCGGCCTGAGTCTTGGTCAGCTGGGTGACGACACCACCGAAGCCTTTGACCATTTCCAGGGCTACTTCTTCGTCGAGCTTCTTCGGCAGCACTTCCACGGTCAGGCGCTCGGCTTTCTGCGCTGGGCTCAGGTCGGCGTACTTCTGGCCGAACAGGAAAATCTGCGCCAGCACCTGGTTGGCGAACGAGCCGTCCATGATCCGGCTTGGGTGGCCAGTGGCGTTACCGAGGTTTACCAGGCGGCCTTCCGACAGCAGGATCAGGTAGTCATCGTTCTGCGCGTCGAATGCGCCAGGGCCAGTGCGGTGAACCTTGTGCACCTGTGGCTTCACTTCTTCCCATGCCCAGTTCTTGCGCATAAAGGCCGTGTCGATCTCGTTGTCGAAGTGGCCGATGTTGCACACCACAGCGCGTTTTTTCAGCGCTTTGAGCATGTTCGAGTCGCAGACGTTGAAGTTACCGGTGGTGGTTACCAGCAGGTCGATCTTGCCCAGCAGCTGGGTGTCGATGCAGGCTTCGGTGCCGTCGTTGATGCCGTCTTTGAATGGCGAAACCACTTCATAGCCGTCCATGCAGGCTTGCATTGCGCAGATCGGGTCGACTTCGGTCACGCGTACGATCATGCCTTCCTGACGCAGCGATTGTGCCGAGCCCTTGCCCACGTCGCCGTAACCGATGACCAGCGCTTGCTTGCCGGACAGCAGGTGGTCGGTGCCGCGCTTGATCGCGTCACTCAGGCTGTGACGGCAGCCGTACTTGTTGTCGTTCTTGCTCTTGGTCACCGAGTCGTTGACGTTGATCGCCGGGATTTTCAGCTCGCCCTTGGCCAGCATGTCCAGCAGGCGGTGTACGCCGGTGGTGGTTTCTTCGGTGACGCCGTGGATGCGCTCAAGCATCTGCGGGTATTTCTTGTGCAGGATCTCGGTCAGGTCGCCGCCGTCATCGAGGATCATGTTGGCATCCCACGGCTGGCCATCTTTGAGGATGGTTTGCTCGATGCACCACTCGTACTCTTCTTCGGTCTCGCCCTTCCAGGCAAATACCGGGATACCGGCGGCGGCGATGGCGGCAGCGGCCTGGTCCTGAGTCGAGAAGATGTTGCACGACGACCAGCGTACTTCGGCGCCCAGTGCAGTCAGGGTTTCGATCAGCACGGCGGTCTGGATGGTCATGTGGATGCAGCCGATGATCTTCGCGCCTTTCAGCGGCTGTTCGCCGGCGTATTTGCGGCGCAGGCCCATCAGGGCTGGCATTTCGGATTCGGCGATGATGGTTTCGCGACGGCCCCAGGCAGCTAGGGACATGTCGGCGACTTTGAAATCGTTAAAAGCGGCGCTCATAAAAAGCTCTCCATTCGTTGTCTGCGAATGGGCGCCGTTGATGCGTATGGTTAACGCCCCATCCGAGCCTGACAAATCTCTGCTGGACAGAGTTTGCTGCAGCGCCCCTCGGACGGGTGGCGGGAGCGACCAGAACTGTGCAGGTCGCGTGAAGCGAGGGTGATTATAGCGATGCTGAGGATTTAGCCAAAGGCTTTCCGTCGCTCCGTCTCAGCGTGGGTGGTAGCCTTGCGGTATTGCCTAGCCACGGACCTGTCATGGCCAATCACAAAATCGAGATTCGCCGCCGCAACGTCGAGAAGATCCTGCTGGCCGCCGAAAAGGTCTTCGCCGAAAAAGGCCACGGCGGCACCGCCATGGGCGATATTGCTGAAGAGGCCGAGTTGCCGCGCTCCAACCTGCATTACTACTTCAGCACCAAGGACGAGTTGTACCGTGCGGTACTGCTGGGCCTGCTTGAAGTGTGGAAGCAGGACGCCTTGTGCTTCGAGATGTATGACGATCCGCGTGTGGTGCTCAGTACCTATATCCGCGCCAAGATGAACCACTCACGCACGCGTCCGCACGGCTCCAAAGTCTGGGCCAACGAGATCATCCATGGTGCGCCGATGCTGGGTGCAACCCTCGATGACAGCCTCTACAGCTGGGCCAAGATGAAGGAAGCGAAGATCCGCCAATGGGTCGAAGACAAACGCATCCTAGCCGTCGAGCCTTCGGCGTTGCTGTATATGATTTGGGCGTCAACTCAGCACTATGCCGACTTCAGCCATCAGGTCAGCGTGCTGAACGACCACCAGTCGCTGTCCGAGCTGCAGTTCGAGCGCGCAGTACAGACAGTGACCAGTGTGATATTGCGTGGGATTGGGCTGGAGCCTTAACGGCTGTGATCGCGGGGTAGTTGATCGCGGGCAAGCCCGCTCCTACAACAACGCTGAATCCGTAGGAGCGGCGGGGACGCCTAGTTCTTGCCCGCGATATATTTGATGGAATGGTGTGGTTACGACGCCACGCGATAGGGATTACGTGGGTCGTGGTTCCAGTCGAGGAAGGGCTTGCCGGTGTCCTGGGTCACCATTTCAATGCAGTTTTCCACCGGGCAGGTGATCTGGCACAGGTTGCAGCCCACACACTCTTCGTCGATCACTTCGTATTTATGCGTGCCGTCGGCCTGGGTCAGGCTGGCGATGGCTTGGTGCGAGGTGTCTTCGCAGGCGATATGGCAGCGGCCGCAGCCGATGCAGGCGTCCTGGTCAATCTTGGCGATTACCTGGTAGTTGATGTCCAGGTACTTCCAGTCGGTGGTGTTGCCCACCGCGCGGCCTGAGAAGTCCGCCAGGCTCTCGTAGCCCTGACTGTCCATCCAGCGCGACAGGCCGTCTTTCATCTCCTCAACGATGCGAAAGCCATGCAGCATAGCCGCCGTGCACACCTGCACCGCGCCGCAGCCCAATGCGATGAACTCCGCCGCATCGCGCCAGCTGCCGATGCCGCCGATACCGCAGATCGGCAGGCCTTGGGTTTCCGGGTCGCGGGCAATTTCCGCGACCATATTCAGGGCGATGGGTTTGACCGCTGAACCGCAATAACCGCCGTGGGTGCTCTGCGTGCCGACGATGGGGTGGGCGACCATGCGATCGAGATCGACGCTGGTGATCGAGTTGATGGTGTTGATCAGCGACACCGCATCTGCGCCGCCACGATGAGCCGCGCGGGCGGACAGGCGCACGTCGGTGATGTTCGGTGTCAGTTTGACGATCACTGGCAGCGAGCTGTAGGTCTTGCACCAGCGGGTGACCATCTCCACGTATTCCGGCACCTGGCCGACCGCCGCGCCCATGCCGCGCTCGGGCATGCCGTGAGGGCAGCCAAAGTTCAGCTCGATGCCGTCGCAGCCGGTGGCTTCCACCAGTGGCAGGATGGTTTTCCAGGATTCTTCGACGCACGGCACCATCAGCGACACGATCATCGCGCGGTCCGGCCAGTCTTTCTTCACCTGAGTGATTTCGCGCAGGTTGATTTCCAGCGAGCGGTCGGTGATCAGTTCGATGTTGTTGATGCCTTGTACTTGGCGGTTGGGTCCGAAGTGCGCCGAGTAGCGCGACGACACGTTGACCGCAGCCGGGTCTTCGCCAAGGGTTTTCCAGACCACGCCGCCCCAGCCCGCTTCGAAGGCGCGGACCACGTTATAGGCTTTGTCGGTCGGCGGCGCGCTGGCCAGCCAGAACGGGTTGGGGGCTTTGATACCGGCAAATTCGATGGATAGATCGGCCATTTATGCGGCCTCCACATTGAGCATCAGATGAGAGTGGATGGCCTCGGCGGCCAGCTTGCCGTGCTGCACGGCTTGTACGGTGAGGTCCTGCCCCAGGGCGGTGCAGTCGCCGCCGGCGTAGATGCCGGGCACGCTGGTTTGCTGCTGGACATCGACCCAGATGCGTTCGCCCTCGCGCTTCAGCTCGCTGGCTAGCGGATCACTCAGGGCTTGGCCGTCAAAGGCCTGGCCGATGGCGCTAAAGATGGCGTCGGAGGCCAGCTCGAAGGTTTGCCCAGTGCTGTGCAGGCGGCCGTTCTCCACGCGGGTACGGGCGAAGCGCATGCCGCGCACTTGGCCCTGTTCATTGAGTAGCACGTCTTGCGGCTGTGCCCAGGTCAGCAGGCGCACCTGATTGGCTTTGGCGATGTCTTGTTCATGTTCGGTGGCGCCCATTTCCTCGAAACCACGGCGATAGACCAGGTTTACGTCGCGGGCGCCGAGCTTGCTCATTTGCACCGCCATGTCGATAGCGGTATTGCCGGCACCGAGGACGATGCAGCGCTCGGCCACGGGCAACTGGGTCAGGTCATCGCTCTGGCGTAGTTCGCGGATGTAGTCGGTGGCGGCGAGCAGCCCCGGTGCGTCTTCGCCTGGCAGGCCGAGGCGTTTGCTGGCGGCCAGGCCGATGCCGAGAAACACCGCGGCGAACTGCTGGTGCAGCTCGCTCAGGCTGAGGTCGTCACCGAGTTTGTGCCCGTGGCGGATCTCGATGCCGCCGATTTGCAGGAGGAACTCCACTTCGCGCTGGGCGAAATCGTCCACCAGCTTGTAGGCGGCGATGCCGTATTCGTTGAGGCCGCCAGCTTTCTCACGCGCCTCGAAGATCACAACATCGTGACCATGCATGGCCAGGCGATGGGCGCAGGACAAACCTGCAGGCCCGGCACCAACCACGGCGATCCGTTTGCCGCTGGCTGGGGCGCGTTTAAACGGGTGCTCGCTGAACTGCGCGTTGTCGATAGCGTAACGCTGCAGCAGGCCGATCAGCACTGGCGCGCATTCCTGGGCGTTGTTGCGCACGCAGGCCTGCTGGCAAAGGATTTCTGTAGGGCAGACGCGGGCGCAGCTGCCTCCGAGGATATTCGCCGAGAGAATTTTCTCGGCCGCGCCCTGAACGTTTTCATGGCTGATATTGCGGATAAATGAGGGGATGTCGATCTCGCTCGGGCAGGCATTGATGCAGGGCGCGTCATAGCAGTACAGGCAACGGGCGCTTTCCAGTGCGGCTTGGCGAGCGTTAAGCGGCGGGGCCAGATCGCTGAAACGATCGGCCAGTTCGGCTGCGGCGGCATCCGGTCGTGGCAAATGGCTGAGGGTGTCTATCACGGTTATTGCCTCACGGTTTTGTGGCTTTTATTGGGCAGTTAACAGCTGATAAGCGGCCGTCCGGCCTCTGTGGGTCGGTGCGGCTAAGTCATGTGTGGTGCCTGGGCGCGGGTTTAGCGCTCGACGGCGGTAGGGCGATTCTTTTCGGCGCGTTTACTCAGCAGGTCGAATACCGCCGGGTACGCCGGGCGCTCGACATAGCGGCCGGCGCCACGTTCGGCGCGCAAGTCACCATCGACCCAGACCAGCTTGCCTTGGCTGATGGTGTGGCTGGGGATGCCGCGCACCGTCTTGCCTTCAAAGATGTTGAAGTCGACCTGCTGGTGATGCGTTTTGGCCGAAATGGTGCGCGTGCCCTGTGGGTCCCAAAGCACCAAGTCGGCGTCGGCCCCCACGCGCAGCGCACCCTTGCGTGGGAACAGGTTGAAGATCTTCGCCGTATTGGTGCTGGTCAGCGCGACGAAGTCGTTGATCGACAGCTTGCCGCTGTTCACCCCTTCGTCCCACAGCACGGCCATGCGGTCTTCAATACCGGCAGTGCCGTTGGGGATTTTGCTGAAGTCGTCACGGCCAGCGGCTTTTTGCTCGGCGCAGAAACAGCAGTGGTCGGTGGCGGTGGTGTGCAGATTGCCCGACTGCAGGCCGCGCCATAGCGCTGCTTGATGCGCTTTGGGGCGGAACGGCGGGCTCATTACGTAACCGGCAGCAGTCTGCCAATCTGGGTGGCGATAGACGCTGTCATCGAGCAGCAGGTGGCCGGCTAGTACTTCGCCATACACCGGCTGGCCTTTGGCGCGGGCATAGGTGATTTCATCCAGGGCTTCCTGGGTGGAAACATGCACCAGGTACAACGGCGTACCTAGGGTCTCAGCAATGCGGATGGCACGGCTGGCGGCTTCGCCTTCGACCTGGGATGGCCGTGACAGCGGGTGAGCTTCCGGCCCGGTCAAGCCTTGGGCCAGCAGTTTCTGTTGCAGGTGGTAGACCAGCTCGCCGTTTTCCGCGTGCACGGTGGGCACTGCGCCCAGTTGCAGGCAGCGCTCGAAGCTGGCGACCAGGGTGTCGTCGGCGGCCATGATGGCGTTCTTGTAGGCCATAAAGTGCTTGAAGCTGTTGACCCCGAACTTTGCCACCAGCTCGCCCATCTCGGCGGCTACTTGCTCGCTCCACCACGTGATGGCGACATGGAAGCCATAGTCGGATGCGGACTTCTCCGCCCAGCCGCGCCAGGTGTGGAAGGCTTCGAGAAGCGATTGCTGGGGGTTGGGGATGACGAAATCGATAATCGAGGTGGTGCCGCCGGCCAGCCCTGCAGCCGTGCCGCTGAAGAAGTCTTCGCTGGCCACGGTGCCCATAAAGGGCAATTGCATATGGGTGTGCGGATCGATGCCGCCTGGCATCAGGTACTGGCCGCTGCCGTCGAGCACTTGGCAACCGGCGGGGGCGTCCAAGTTGTCGCCAATGGCCTGGATCAGGCCGTCGGCACAGAGCACGTCAGCGCGGTAGCTCTCTTCATGGGTGACCAGTGTGGCACCGCGGATCAACAGCGACATAGCGAGTTCCTCTCAGGCTGACCGGTGCATGCCGGTTCTTAGTGTTATGACCTGTCAGGTGAGAGGTTTTATTCCTGTCACTGCTGACAGGAATTGAATCTAGTCGCTGCTCAATGATTGATCAAGAATATTTTTAAATACTCTTTTTGTATTTTAAGTCATTGAAAATAAAGGAAAAAATAACTAAATAAACAAAATAGTGCAGGCCCTAACCATTTTGACGCACTTGACAAGAACCAAATATGAGCAAGATTTCCTATGCAAAATCAGGCGTTTGAACTCGACGCAGGGCTCGCGCTGCGGGCACAAAAAATATTTGCCTGCACCACTTTGAATCCTGACGGGTGAGACAGGCTTGTTGGTGGCGGCAACAGCCGGCATGTGAGGTGCAGAGGGAGAATCTAGTAGTTGATATAAAGTCCATATAAATCAGCTATTTATGCGTTTTATTGGCAAGCAATGCATGAGTTGAACAGGTTCCCGGCACGCTTATTGATAGCCGTCGCTATCGAGCTGGCCGGCCGAGATGAACGCGTACTCCGGCCATCGCGAACGGCCTTTGCCAGTGCAGCCCTTGGCAAATGGTTGGTAATCCCGATGAGCAAATAATCAGAACAATCACTGGAGAGGCCCCATGCAACAGAGCAGATCGCAAGTGACTGAGCGCGATGGCTTGTACGAACTGGCCGCAGGCCCCGACGTACTCGACAGCCCGCGTTATAACCATGACATCGCCCCCACTCAGGTCCATGAGCGCACCTGGAACAAGTGGCACATCACCGCGCTGTGGGTCGGTATGTCGATCTGCGTGCCGACCTACACCTTGGGCGGCGTGCTGACCGCCTACTTCGGGTTGTCGGTGAGCGAGGCGCTGCTGGCGATTCTGCTGGCCAATATCATCGTGCTGATCCCGCTAACGCTGAACGCCTTTCCTGGTACCAAGTACGGCATTCCCTTTCCAGTTTTGCTGCGCTCGTCGTTCGGGGTGATCGGCTCTAACGTGCCCTGTCTGATTCGCGCGGTGGTGGCCTGTGGTTGGTTTGGTATTCAGACCATGTTCGGCGGCCTGGCCATTCACTTGTTGCTCGGCTCAATCTTCGAGGGCTGGAAAAGCCTCGGCGGCACCGGTGAGGTGATCGGTTTTATGGTCTTCTGGACCCTCAACCTGTGGGTGGTGCTGCGTGGGGCTGAGTCGATCAAATGGCTGGAAACCCTGTCCGCGCCGCTGCTGGTGCTGGTCGGTGCCGGCTTGCTGATGTGGGCGCTGCCCAATGTGTCGATGAGCGAGCTGTTGGCGCAGCCGGCCAATCGCCCAGAGGGCGCCGGTGTGACCAGTTACTTCCTGGCCGGGCTGACCGCCATGGTTGGTTTCTGGGCCACCTTGTCGTTGAACATTCCCGACTTTAGCCGTTACGCCAAGAGCCAGAAGGATCAGATCATCGGCCAGATCATTGGCCTGCCGCTGACTATGTTCCTGTTCGCCGCCCTCGGTGTGGTGATGACCGCCGCGTCGGCCTCGCTGGTGGGTGAAACCGTGTCGGACCCGGTCACCCTGATCGGTCATATCCAGAGCCCAGGCTGGGTTGCCCTGGCCATGGCATTGATCATTGTCGCCACGCTATCGACCAATACGGCGGCGAATATCGTTTCGCCCACCAATGACTTCCAGAATATCGCGCCCAAGCTGATCAACCGTACCAAGGCGGTGATGCTCACCGGCCTGATTGGCCTGGGCCTGATGGGCCACGAGTTGCTGAAGAAGCTCGGCCTGCTGGTCTCGGACCTGAGCCTGGAAAGCGTCTATTCCAACTGGTTGCTGGGCTACTCCAGCCTGCTCGGGCCGATCGCCGGGATCATGGTGGTGGACTACTTCCTGATCAAGAAACAGCGCCTCGACCTGGCCGGCCTGTACCGCGATGACGTGTACCCAGCGTGGAACTGGATCGGTTTTGTTGCCTTCGCGGTGCCAGTGGCGCTGACCCTGTTGTCGCTAGGCAGCAACGCCTTCAGCTGGTTCTACGACTACGGCTGGTTTACCGGCTCGTTCTTCGGCGGCTTGATTTATTTCGGCCTCTGCAGCCTGCGCAATACGCAGCCGGTGGTGGTTGATAGCGCCGCCTAGAGCAGTCATCTGGCGGGCTAGCACAGCTGCGCGTGCTGGCCTGCAAAGCCACCCAATATGCTCGCCGTTCTGTCAGGCGGGTCAAACATGATCGACAAGGAGAACGCCATGAACACGGTTAGCGAGGTTCTGCAATCCACTCAACCGCACATCAACAGTGAGCGTCTGTGGCAATCGCTAATGGAGCTGGCGCAGCTTGGTGCCACGGTTAAAGGCGGTGTCTGCCGGCTGGCGCTGACCGACCTCGATCGTCAGGCGCGCGACTTGTTTGTGCGCTGGTGCGAAGAGGCCGGCTGTACGGTGAGCGTGGATGGCGTGGGCAATATTTTTGCCCGCCGCCCTGGGCGTAATAACGCACTGCCGCCGGTGATGACCGGCAGCCATATCGACACCCAACCCACTGGCGGCAAATTTGACGGCTGCTTTGGCGTGCTGGCCGGCGTTGAGGTGCTGCGTACCCTGAATGACCTGGGCGTGCAAACCGAGGCGCCGCTGGAAGTGGTGGTGTGGACCAACGAAGAAGGTTCGCGCTTCGCCCCGTGCATGATGGGCTCCGGGGTGTTCGCCGAGAAATTCACCCTGGAAGAAACCCTGGCCAAGCGCGATGCCGAGGGCGTCAGCGTCGGTGAAGCGCTGAACGCTATCGGCTATGCCGGCAGCCGTGCGGTGACCGGGCATGCGGTCGGTGCCTATTTCGAGGCGCATATCGAGCAGGGGCCAATTCTTGAAGATCAGAAGAAAACCATCGGCGTGGTGCTCGGCGCACTCGGGCAGAAGTGGTTCGACCTGAGCCTCAAGGGTGTGGAGGCACATGCCGGCCCGACGCCGATGCACCTGCGCAAGGATGCCTTGGTTGGCGCGGCTGCGGTGGTGGCGGCGGTTAATCGGGTGGCGCTGGAGCATCAGCCACATGCCTGTGGAACGGTCGGTTGCCTGCAGGCCTACCCCGGCTCGCGCAACGTGATTCCCGGTGAAGTGCGCATGACCCTGGATTTTCGTCACCTGGAACCGGCTCGGTTGGATTCGATGATCGCTGAGGTGCGTGGGGTGATCGAAGACACGTGCGCCAAGCATGGCCTGAGCTTCGAGCTAACACCGACGGCAGACTTCCCGCCGCTGTATTTTGAGCAGGGCTGTGTTGAGGCGGTACGCAGTGCTGCGCAGGGGCTGGGTCTGTCGCATATGGATATCGTCAGCGGCGCCGGGCATGACGCGATCTTTCTCGCTGAACTGGGCCCGGCGGGGATGATCTTTGTGCCGTGCGAGGGCGGTATCAGCCACAACGAGATTGAGAATGCCGCGCCGGGTGATCTCGCCGCCGGCTGCGCGGTACTGCTGCGTGCCATGCTCGCGGCCTCGGTGGCACTGGCCAACGGGAAATTGGCAGCATGATTGGCTGATTATCCGGTGGCTTGTGGGCAAGTGTCATGGTCGCGGGCTAAGGTTGCAGGCCAAGCTGCAGCTTTGCTGCTCAGACCTTAGGAGTTGCCATGACCGTTGCTTACTGGTGTGTGTTGATTGCCCTGTTTTTACCTTACCTGTCGACTGCGACGGCCAAGGCCGTCAGCGGCGGCTTCAGCCCCCGATACAATCATGACCCGCGCGCCCTGCTGGACAACCTCAGCGGCCTCGGTCGCCGCGCCAACAATGCCCAGCTCAATAGCTTCGAAATCACTCCGGCATTCTCTGCGGCGGTGATCATCGCCCACCTGGCAGGTGGTGCCGAGCAGACATTGCTCGATAAATTGGCCATGGCCTTTGTTGCTAGCCGTATCCTTTATTTCATCTTCTATGTGGCCGACTGGGCGACCCTGCGTTCGCTGGTGTGGTTCGTCAACATAGGGCTGATCATCAGTCTGTTTGTAGTCTCCGCCTAAGGGCCTGTGCAAAGTCTGCTGCGCTCACACTGCGGGCCAGCCTAAGGCGGTTACTAACGTAGCCCCTTGCATGGCTCTCGCTCGCCAGCCGTTACATCAGGTTCTGCTCTCTGCGGCAAAACACCACGCTTGGCCGTTGGCGGGCGGGTGGCGATACTGTCACCCGTTATCCACCCGGTTGTTAGTATTGAAGGTGTTATGAAGCTTAAAACCCTGTTCCTCGTTTTATTGGCGCTGACTGTGAGTGGTTGTGGCGGTGTCGATCCCAATTCGCCGCAAGGCCAGCGTCAGGCGCTTTTCAAGCAGATGCTCAAGGTCAGCGAAAACCTGGGTGGCATGCTGCGCGGCCGGGTGGCGTTCAAGGAAGAGGCGTTTGTTGCCGGTGCGGCCGAGCTTGACCAGCTGACGCGTAAGCCTTGGCAGCACTTTCCGCAGGTGCGTGAAGAGGGTGGCGAGAGCCGCGCCAAGGATGAAGTGTGGCAGCGTCAGGCGCGCTTCCAGGAGCTGGCGCGCGCGATGGAAGCCAGCACCGCGGCGCTGGTTAGCGCCACCCAAGCTCAGCCTCTAAGCCCTGAGTTACTGGCGGCACCGATGCAGCGTGTTGAAGACAGCTGCAAGGCGTGCCATGAAGAGTTCCGCGCCTTCTAAGTCAAGGCGCACAGCTGGTTGCGCCAGCTTCGCCGTTCTATTTAGCAGACGCAAAGCCCGTTAAGCGAGTCGTGCCCAGGGGAGGGCACGCACCTGTGGGCGGTCGCTGCACCTTGCCTGCAATGGCTTTAGTTGAGCCACCCTACGCGCGCTATTTGTTGAGTTCTTCGCGGGCTTGTTGCAGCTCTGTACGCGACTCCTGCAGTTTGCGCTGGCGCTTGCTGATGTCGTCCTGATCGCCGTCGGCCTGTGCTTCACGCAGATCCTGCTCGCGTTCTGCAACTTCGTCCTCGGCTTTGCTCACCTTGGCTTCGCGCTTGGCGCGCAGGTCGTCATCGTTGCAGTTGTTTTCAACTTCCTTCAGGGCTTTCTCCAGGCCGGCTTGCTGATTGCTATTGCCGTGGCTTTTGGCGATTTCGAGTTGCGCTGAAATGGCCTGAATTTTCGCTGCGCAGCCGGTGAGCGGCGTTGTGCTTTGATCGGCGTGGGCCAGGGTGGCGGTCAGCATCAGGGCGCTCAGGAGCAAGGGTCTGTGCATGGTTATTCCTCGGTAGTGGGGTGTGCAATTGACAGTTCAGCGGGGGCAAAGTTTATCGGCAGTTTAGAAACCGGCGATTTGCGCCGTGCGCAGCTGTGTACGCAGGGCCTGTACTTCCGGGTGTTGGAAAAATGCCTGCAGCTGCGCCGCGCGCTGTGGGCCGACGCCGGGCTGGCGCTGCCAGTCGCTGATGCTGCGTTGCGCCAGGGTGTCCCAGTCGGCGTCCAATGTCACGTTGCCTGGCACGCCCAGGGCGCGCAGCCAGGCCTGTTGTGGGCGTTGGCGCGCCAGCTGGAAACTCTGTTGCAGGGCAGCGGCGCTGCGTGGTCCAAGGCCCGGTACGCGCCTGAGCTGCTCGGTCGAGAGGTCTAGCCAGTCGGTGAGGCTGTTGATCTGTTGGGCGCGCAGTAGCTTATCCCAGGTGCCGGGGCCAACACCCGGTAACGCCAGGCCCTGTTTACCGCTAAGCCAGACCAGGCGTGCGCGAAACTGACTGGCGCACGCCGGCGTGGCGCGCCAGCAGCTGAGGTTGTGATAGGTCTTGGCATCTGGCACCTGCAGTTCGGCGCGCTGCTGCGTGCGCCAGAGCACGCTATCCAGCGCGGGGATGGTCAGCCCGGACAGGCGAATTACCACCTGATCGCCGGGGCGAATATCTAGGCTTTGCCAGCGTTGCAGGGAACCGGCGCTGACATATTCGATGCGCCGGTCATCCAGTTTCACCGGCTGTACGCGCAGCACAGGGGTAATGCGCCCGCTGCGGCCGATGCGAAAATCCACCGCCTGCACCACGGCCAATGCCTGGCTGGCTGGGTACTTCCAGGCGACGGCCCAGTGCGGCGGTTCGGCTTGCCAGCGGGCGGCTGGCGGACGTTTGCCTTGACGCAACACGACCCCGTCAGTCGCGAAGGGCAGGGGGCTGTTGTACCACTGTGCGCGCCAGTGGCTGGCATCGGTCAATGTGCGGATCGGTTGGCTAAAGTTCTGGCTGTCGGCAAAGCCCAGAGTGCTGAGTTGCTGCAGGCGCTCGTTGATGCTGCTCGGTCCGTCTGGCCAGTCCCAGACAAACAGGCCGATGCCGGCGCTTTCCTCGGTTGTTAGCGTCTCTCGGGCCAGCAATCCGGCGACCTTGCTGCGCGCACCTAAGCTGCCGGCCTGGTGCTGAATATGCGCAGGCATGCGCCAATACAGCTCGCCCTGTAATACCAGGTCCAGCCGGCGGGGCAAGTGTTGGGGAATGGCTGGCAGCTGACGCGCCTGGCTGGTCCAGTCCTGGCCGCTACGGCCGTCACCGCGACTAATCAATTGCGCCAGCTGACCCTGTCGATAGACCAGGCTAAAGGCCACGCCATCGACCTTAGGTTGAATCCACAGGTCTTCTCGGCTGGCGATCCAGTTGGCGACGGCGCGGCTGTCCGCGAGCTTGCGCAGCCCGGTTTGGGCAATGGGGTGGGGGACTGGGCCGGTACTGCTGTTGAGCGGGTTTGCTTCCGCCGGGCCAGCGCCGTGGAAGCAGAGGCGCCAGTATTGCAGGTTGGCGCTGGCCTGATCATAGAGCTCATCGGCAACCAGGCTCTGGCCTTGGCGGTGGTAGGCGTCGTCCCAGGCGTTGAGTTGCTGGGCCAGGGCGCTCAGTTCACGCTCGGCACGTTGCGCTGGCCAGTCCGGGCAGGTAGCCCATAAGGGGTTGCTGAGTAGGAGTAAGCCGGCGATCAGCGCTTTCATCATGAGCATCCTTGCTCGGCAGGTGACCATCTAAGGCTAGTTGCTTTTTTATCCGGCGCTTAACGTGCCCGCAATAAAAAGCCCCGCACTGGGCGGGGCTTGTGGTGTTGCCGCGAGCCTTACAGGCCGGCTGCCGCGCGCAGTTCGGCAGCTTTGTCGGTCTTTTCCCACGTAAAGGTGGTGAAGGTGTCGTCGCCGACCGTCTTCTGCGCAGGCGTACGGCCGAAGTGACCATAGGCTGCAGTTTCCTGGTACATCGGATGCAGCAGATCGAGCATCTTGGTGATGGCGTACGGGCGCAGGTCGAAGAGCTCGCGCACCAGCTTGATGATCAGCTCTTCAGCCACCTTGTTGGTGCCGAAGGTGTTCAGCGAGATCGACGTCGGCTGGGCCACGCCGATGGCGTAAGACACCTGAATTTCGCAGCGCTCAGCGAGGCCGGCGGCGACGATGTTCTTGGCCACATAACGACCGGCGTAGGCGGCCGAACGGTCAACCTTGGATGGGTCCTTGCCGGAGAATGCGCCGCCGCCGTGACGGGCCATGCCGCCGTAGGAATCGACGATGATTTTACGGCCGGTCAGGCCGCAGTCGCCCACCGGCCCGCCGATCACGAAGTTACCGGTCGGGTTGATGTGGAACTGGGTGTCTTTGTGCAGCAACTCAGCCGGCAGGGTGTGCTTGATGATCAGCTCCATCACCGCTTCGCGCAGGTCAGTCAGCGAAACATCTGGGTTGTGCTGAGTGGACAGCACCACGGCGTCGATGCCAACAACTTTGCCGCCGTCATAACGGCAGGTGACTTGGGACTTGGCATCCGGGCGCAGCCACGGCAGCAAGCCGGACTTGCGGGCTTCGGCCTGACGCTCAACCAGGCGGTGGCTGAACACGATCGGCGCGGGCATCAGCACGTCGGTTTCGTTGCTGGCATAGCCGAACATCAGGCCCTGGTCGCCAGCGCCCTGATCTTCTGGCTTGGCGCGGTCAACACCCTGGTTGATGTCCGGGGACTGCTTGCCAATGATGTTGATGATGCCGCAGGTGTTGCCGTCGAAGCCGACGTCAGAGCTGGTGTAGCCGATGTCGCAGATCACCTTGCGGGTGATTTCTTCCAGGTCGACCCAGGCGCTGGTGGTGACTTCTCCGGAGACGATGGCCACACCGGTTTTAACCATGGTTTCACAGGCGACGCGGGCGTGTTTGTCCTGGGTGATGATGGCGTCGAGCACGGCATCGGAAATCTGGTCGGCGATCTTATCGGGATGGCCTTCGGAGACGGACTCGGAGGTAAAGAGGGAGTATTCGCTCATCGTTCGGGTTCCTGTGAGTGATCGATAGTTGCAGCCCGTGGGCCATAAGGTAGTGAAGGTTTGGCGAAGTGCCGTACCTGAATCTGAAAGCCGTTGCGTAGGCCTACATACAGGCTTTCGCAGGTGCTTAAACCGGCGGCGGCGGCCCAGCGCGCCAGGTCGTCCTGTTCGAAGCCCAGCCACAAGTCGCCGCAGGCCTCGCGGGCCCAGCTCTGGTTGTGGCTGCACAGTTCGGTAATCAGCAGGCTGCCGCCGGGCTGCACGTGTTGTGCAAGCTGCTTGAGCGCCTCGGCGGGTGCGGCGAAGTGGTGCAAGACCATGTTCAGCACCAGGCAATCGGCCGCTGGGTAGTCGTCATGCAGGGCATCGGCCAGTTGCAGCGTAACGTTATCCAGACCTTCCTCGGCACAGCGCAGGCGCGCCAGTTCGAGCATGGCGGCGCTGTTATCCAGCGCCAGCACCTGCTGAAAACGCCGCGCCAGCTCCGGCAGGAAGCCACCGTCGCCGGGGCCGACTTCCACGGCGCGGGCGTCACCGGCAAAGCCCAGGGAGTCGAGCAGGGCCAGCACGCTGTCACGGTATTGCGGCAGGCCGGCGATCAAGTCCTGCTGCGCCTGGAAGCTTGCGGCGCTACGGGTGAAAAAAGCTTGGCTGGCGGCGGCGCGCTGGCTGTGTACAGCGGCGATGCGCTGTTGTATTTCGGCCGGCAGCTGCAGCTGGTCGACCTCATCCAGCAGGGCACTGTGTAGGCGGCTGCCCACTTGCTCGGCCTGAGCCAGGGCACGGCGGTAGAAAATCGCATTGCCTTCACGGCGCGTGGCCACCAGTCCGGCTTGCGCCAGCACTTTCAGGTGGTGGCTGATGCCGGACTGGCCGGTGGCGAAGATTTGCGCCAGCTCCAGCACGCCGAATGAGTCGTTGGCCAGGGCGCGCAGGATATTCAGGCGCAACGCATCACCACTGGCCTTGCACAGGGCAGCGAGGGCGTCGACGGGCTGAAAGGCCAAATGGGAGGCGCGCATATTCATAGGTGGGGCAGTCTAGTCGGTCATTTTTTATCCAGCAAGACCAATATCAAAAAGTTTTGATATTGGTCTTGCTGGCGTTCAGGGCGGCTTGCACTTGGTTGAGCAGGGCTTCGGCCGCCGGGCTCAGGCTGTGTTCGCGGCGCCAGACCGCATGCAGGTCGCGGTTGATACGCATGTCGGTCACGGCCAGGCAGCACAACTGGCCGTTACGCAGCTCCTCCTGCACCGCCAGTTCGGAGATCCAGGCGATGGCTTGCCCGGCCACGAGGCTGCGCTTGAGGGCTTCGCTATTGCCCAGCGCCATGCCGATGCACGGTTGTAGGCCGCGTGCCTGGTAGGCCTGTTCCAGGCTGGCGCGGGTGCCGGAACCCAGCTCGCGGATCAGCAGCGAGGTTGCCGCCAGTTCGGCGGGACTCACTTCGCGGCATCCGGCCAGCGGGTGGTGCGGGCTGGCCACCGGCAGCAGGGCATCAGTGCCGAGGTGGCGGTGGTTAAAGTGCTCGCGCTCAAACGGGCCTTCGATAAAGGCCAGGGTGGTCTCATTGTTTTGCAGTTGCCGCAGGCTGGCGGCGGTGTTGCCGATCTGCAGGCTGAGCTGTAGCTGCGGGTACTGCTGGTGAAAGTGGGCGATCAGCGGCGGTAGTAGATAGCTGCCAAGGGTGGCACTGGCGCCTAGCTGCAGCTCGCCGCAGCTGAGGTTGGCAAAGGCCTGCAGGTCGCGTTCAGCGGCCTGTTCTAGGGCAAAGATGCGTTCGGCGTAAGGCAGCAGGCGCTGCCCGGCGGCGGTCAGGCTGACGCCGCGGCTTTGGCGATCAAACAGGCGTAGCTGCAGGCGTGCTTCCAGTTCGCGAATTTCCCGCGTCACCGCCGGCTGGCTAATAAATAGGCGCGCGGCGCCGGCACTGATGCTGCCGGTTTGGGCGATGGCGAGAAACACCTTGAGGTGGTGTAGATTCATAAATAGAAGGTATGCCTTGTATCTTTTATATGTATTTTACCTATACCACGCTGCTCTCTAACCTCACAGGTATAGACCGCTGACTCGGTCCTTTATGAGGAATACCGTGATGTTGCGCCCCTTTACCCGTTTGCATGAGCCGCTGGCATTTGTCCGTCAATTCACCCCCAACTGGTTCGCCATGACCATGGGCACGGGCGTGTTGGCCCAGGTAGTGGCCAAGCTGCCCGTATCGTTCACCGGGCAATTGTGGCTGGCCGAAGGCCTGTGGCTGCTGACGGTGCTGCTGTTTGGGCTGTTCAGCCTGTTGTTTGTCGCGCGCTTGCTGCTGTTTCGCGACACCCTGTGGCCGATGCTGGATCACCCGGTGCAGTCGATGTTCCTGGGCGCGATTCCCATGGGGCTGGTGCAGGTGGTCAATGGCCTGCTGTTATTTGCCGAGCCCGTGTATGGCGCGGTGGTGGTGCAGGTGGCGCACGGCCTGTGGTGGCTGGCGCTGGGCTTGGCCCTTGGGGTGGCGCTGGGTGTGCCGTATCTGATGTTCACCCGGCAAAAGCATGTGCTGGAGACCCTGACGGGTGTCTGGCTGCTGCCGATTGTCGCCCCTGAAGTGGTTGCCAGTGGTGCCGCGGTGCTGGCGCCGCATCTGCCTGCTGAAACCGCGCAGTTACTGCTGAGCCTTGGCTATGTGCTGTGGGGTTTGTCCCTGAGCCTGGCGTTTGCCCTGATCACCCTGGTGCTGCTGCGTCTGGCCTTGCACAAACTGCCGGACATGGATTTTGCCGCCAGCAGTTGGTTGCCGCTGGGGCCGCTGGCCACCGGTTGCCTGGGGTTGATCAGTCTGGGCCAAGCGGCGCCGCAGGCCTGGCAGGGCACCGCGTTGCAGGGCGCTGCTGAAATGGCGCAGCAACTGGGCCTGGTCGGCGGGCTGGCGCTGTGGGGTGCGGGGTTTTGGTGGTTGGTCGCCGCGAGCTTGTTCACCCAGCATTACATCCGCCGTGAGTTGCCCTTCAATCTCGGCTGGTGGGGTTTTACCTTCCCACTGGGCGTCTTCACCTTGGCCACCTTTGCCTTGCAGCAGTTAACCGGGCTGGCGTTTTTCACCTGGGTGGGCTTGTTGCTGGCGGTCAAATTGACGCTGATCTGGTTGCTGGTGATGCGTCACACCCTGCGTGGCCTCTGGCATGGTGAGCTGTTTCAGGCGCCGTGTTTATGCACGGTGAAGCCCGTATGAGGTGCCCGCTTAGGAGCTTATTGCCATTTGTCTCGACGCAACGACCATCTGTGATTGCCCCCATGGCCCCCGCTGGGCGAAAATAGCTGCCTTTTCGACCCCCAGTTGCCCAAGCAGCCCCGTAGGAGATTCAGTGATGCCCAGCCGTCGTGAGCGAGCCAATGCCATTCGTGCCCTCAGCATGGATGCCGTGCAGAAGGCCAACAGCGGCCATCCGGGTGCCCCGATGGGCATGGCGGATATCGCCGAAGTCCTGTGGCGCGACTTCCTCAAGCACAACCCGAACAACCCAAAATTCGCCGACCGTGACCGCTTTGTGCTGTCCAACGGTCACGGCTCGATGCTGATCTATTCGCTGCTGCACCTGACCGGTTACGAACTGTCGATCGACGACCTGAAGAACTTCCGTCAGTTGCACAGCAAGACCCCGGGCCATCCGGAATACGGTTACACCCCAGGCGTTGAAACCACCACCGGCCCGCTCGGCCAGGGCATCGCCAACGCTGTCGGTTTCGCCATTGCCGAGAAAGTCCTGGGCGCGCAGTTCAACCGCGACGGCCACCAGATCGTTGATCACTTCACCTACGCCTTCCTCGGCGACGGTTGCATGATGGAAGGCATCAGCCATGAAGTCTGCTCGCTGGCCGGCACCTTGGGCCTGGGCAAACTGGTTGCCTTCTACGATGACAACGGCATCTCCATTGATGGCGAAGTCGAAGGCTGGTTCACCGACGACACCCCGGCGCGCTTTGAGGCCTACGGCTGGCAGGTGATTCGCAATGTCGACGGCCACGATGCCGACGAGATCAAGATGGCCATCGAGACCGCGCGTAAAACCGACGACCGTCCGACCCTGATCTGCTGCAAAACCACCATCGGCTTCGGCTCGCCAAACAAAGGTGGCAAGGAAGACTGCCACGGTGCGCCACTGGGCCTCGAAGAAATCGCCCTGACCCGCGCCACCCTTGGCTGGAACCACGGCCCATTCGAAATTCCGGCTGATATCTACGCCGAGTGGGATGCCAAGCAAGCGGGTGCCGCGGCCGAAGCCGAGTGGGATCAGCGTTTCGCCGCCTATGCGGCTGCCTTCCCCGAGTTGGCCAGCGAGTTCAAACGCCGTGTCGCCGGTGAACTGCCCGCCGACTTCGCCGAGAAAACTGCTGCCTATATTCAGGAAGTGGCCGCCAAAGGCGAAACCATCGCCAGCCGCAAGGCCAGCCAGAACACCCTGAACGCCTTTGGCCCGCTGCTGCCGGAATTTCTCGGCGGTTCGGCGGACCTGGCTGGCTCCAACCTGACCCTGTGGAAAGGCTGCAAGGGCGTATCGGCTGACGACGCGTCTGGCAACTACATGTTCTACGGCGTGCGCGAATTCGGCATGAGCGCGATCATGAACGGCGTGGCTCTGCATGGCGGTTTCGTGCCGTACGGCGCGACCTTCCTGATCTTTATGGAATACGCGCGTAACGCCGTGCGCATGGCCTCGCTGATGAAGCAGCGCGTGCTGTTTGTCTTCACCCACGACTCCATCGGTCTCGGTGAAGACGGCCCGACGCACCAGCCGATCGAGCAGTTGGCCAGCCTGCGTGGCACGCCGAACCTCGACACCTGGCGCCCATGCGACGCCGTGGAATCGGCGGTGGCCTGGAAGTACGCCATCGAACGTAATGACGGCCCAAGCGCGCTGATCTTCAGCCGACAAAACCTGCCGCACCAGAACCGCGATGCCCAGCAACTGGCTGACGTAGCCCGTGGTGGTTATGTGCTGAAAGACTGCGCTGGCGAGCCTGAGCTGATCCTGATTTCCACCGGTTCGGAAATCGGCCTGACGGTCGCGGCGTTTGACAAGCTGACTGCCGAAGGCCGCAAGGTACGCGTGGTGTCCATGCCGTCCACCAGCGTGTTCGACCAGCAGGACGCCGGCTACAAGCAGGCCGTACTGCCGGTGCAGGTCGGTGCGCGGATCGCCATCGAAGCCTCGCATGCGGACTACTGGTACAAGTACGTGGGCCTGGAAGGTCGCATCATCGGCATGACCACCTTTGGTGAGTCGGCCCCAGCCCCGGCGCTGTTCGAGGAGTTCGGCTTCACCGTCGAAAACGTCCTGGAAACCGCTGCCGAGCTGCTGGACGCCTGATTCGGCGAATGATGGGTTACGCCGCTTTGCGGCTAACCCATCCTACGGTTCCTCACTGAGATCGCCATGTCCAAGCGTCCCTATCGAATTGCCCTCAACGGTTACGGCCGCATTGGCCGCTGCGTGCTGCGTGCGTTGCATGAGCGTGGTACAGGGGCGCAGCTGGAGATCGTTGCACTGAATGACCTGGCCGATCAGGCCAGCATCGAATACCTGACGCGCTTCGACTCCACCCACGGGCGTTTTCCCGGCGAGGTGCGTGTCGATGGCGATTGTCTGCATATCAATGGCGACTGCGTGAAGGTGCTGCGCCAGGCGACCCCGGAAGGTGTCGACTGGGCAGCGCTGGATATTGACCTGCTGCTGGAATGCTCCGGTCAATACACCACGCGCGCTGCTGCACAGCGCTTTATCGACGCCGGCGCACCGCGGGTGTTGCTCTCGCAGCCGATGGCCAGCGAGGCAGATATCGACGCTACGGTGGTCTACGGGGTCAACCAGGCCAACCTGACAGGCCGCGAGCAACTGGTGTCGAACGCCTCCTGCACCACCAACTGTGGTGTGCCGCTGCTCAAATTGCTGAATGAAACGGTGGGGATCGAGTACGTGTCGATCACCACCATCCACTCTGCGATGAACGATCAGCCGGTAATCGACGCCTATCACCACGAAGACTTGCGGCGTACCCGCTCGGCCTTCCAGTCGGTGATTCCGGTGTCCACTGGCTTGGCCCGTGGTATTGAGCGGCTGTTGCCGGAACTTGCTGGGCGGATTCAGGCCAAAGCCATCCGGGTGCCGACGGTCAATGTCTCGTGCCTGGACATTACCCTGCAGACCGCCCGCGATACCTCAGCAGCCGAAATTAACGCGGTGCTGCGTCAGGCCGCCGAGAGCGGCCCGCTGCAAGGTCTGCTGGCCTATACCGAGTTGCCGCATGCCAGCTGCGATTTCAACCATGACCCGCATTCGGCCATCGTCGACGGCAGTCAGACCCGGGTCTCCGGGCCGCGCCTGGTCAATCTGTTGGCCTGGTTTGACAACGAGTGGGGGTTTGCCAACCGCATGCTCGATGTCGCCGAACATTTCCTTTTAAAAGCCACGCTACAACCAGCCCCCGTGAAGGACTGAATTTATGACCGTTCTGAAGATGACCGACCTCGACCTTGCCGGTAAGCGCGTGCTGATCCGCGAAGACCTCAACGTGCCGGTAAAAGACGGTGTGGTGAAGAGCGACGCGCGCATCCTCGCGTCCCTGCCGACCATTAAGCTGGCGCTGGAAAAGGGCGCAGCGGTGATGGTCTGCTCGCACCTGGGTCGCCCGACCGAAGGTGAATTCAGCGCAGAGAACAGTCTGGCACCCGTTGCTGCCTATCTGAGCAAGGCCCTGGGTCGCGACGTGCCGCTGGTTGCCGACTACCTGGGCGGCGTCGAAGTCGCTGCTGGCGAGATCGTGCTGTTCGAAAACGTGCGCTTTAACAAGGGCGAGAAGAAAAACGCCGATGAACTGGCCCAGCAATACGCCGCCCTGTGCGACGTATTCGTGATGGACGCCTTCGGCACCGCTCACCGCGCTGAGGGCTCGACCCACGGCGTAGCCAAGTTCGCCAAGGTAGCTTGCGCCGGCCCGTTGTTGGCTGCCGAGTTGGACGCCCTGGGCAAAGCGCTGGGTAACCCGGCCAAGCCAATGGCCGCGATTGTTGCGGGCTCCAAGGTGTCGACCAAACTCGACGTGCTGAATAGCCTGAGTCAGATCTGCGACCAGCTGATCGTCGGCGGCGGCATCGCCAACACCTTTCTCGCGGCGGCTGGTTTCCCGGTCGGTAAATCGCTGTACGAAGCGGATCTGGTTGAGACGGCCAAAGCCATCGCGGCTAAGGTCAGTGTGCCGTTGCCGGTGGACGTGGTCGTTGCTAAAGCCTTTGCCGAAGACGCCGAAGCGACCGTTAAGCTGGTGGCCGATGTGGCTGAAGACGACATGATTCTGGATATCGGCCCGCAGACCGCTGCACAGTTTGCCGAGCTGCTCAAATCCTCGAAGACTATTCTGTGGAACGGCCCGGTCGGCGTATTTGAATTCGACCAGTTCGGCAACGGCACCAAGGTGCTGGCGCAGGCCATTGCCGAAAGCCCGGCGTTCTCGATTGCCGGTGGTGGCGACACCTTGGCGGCCATCGACAAGTACGGCATCGGCGCGCAGATCAGCTATATCTCCACCGGCGGCGGCGCGTTCCTTGAGTTCGTCGAAGGCAAAGTGCTGCCGGCCGTAGCCATGCTGGAACAACGTGCCAATGGTTAAGCCGATCAGCCTGCTGGCGTTGCTCGGCCTGCTTGGCGCCTGCGCCAGTCAGCCGGCGCCGTCGGATAACTGGACGCGCTGGGTCTGCGACAGCCAGGCCGAAGTGTTCTGGCGTTTCGCCGACAGCAGCCGCGAGTCGGTTGATGTGCGTCTGGGTGGTGGCGATATCGTCTATCGCTTGAAGCAGCAGGTATCAGGTTCGGGGGCGCTGTACAGCGACGGTTTGCTGTCCTTTCATACCAAGGGTGAGGAAGGGCTGGTTTACTGGACGGCCAACGATGACCTGATTGGCCGTGGCTGCAAGGCACCTTAGCAACGAATTGAATACAGGCCAGGCTTACCCCTGATCTGAATGACTTGAATAGCGCCTGCCCCTGCGGCAGGCTTGCACGATTAACGAGCCCCACCGGGAGAAAGAACACCATGGCACTTATCAGCATGCGCCAGATGCTCGACCACGCCGCCGAATTCGGCTATGGCGTGCCGGCCTTCAACGTCAATAACCTCGAGCAGATGCGCGCGATCATGGAAGCGGCCGACAAGACCGATTCCCCGGTGATCGTTCAGGCTTCCGCCGGTGCGCGTAAATACGCGGGTGCGCCGTTCCTGCGTCACCTGATTCTGGCTGCTATCGAAGAGTTCCCGCACATCCCGGTGTGCATGCACCAGGATCACGGCACCAGCCCAGATGTCTGCCAGCGCTCGATCCAGCTGGGCTTCAGCTCGGTGATGATGGACGGCTCGCTGAAAGAAGACGGCAAGACCCCGGCCGACTACGACTACAACGTCCGTGTCACCCAGCAAACTGTCGCCTTCGCTCACGCCTGCGGTGTGTCGGTGGAAGGTGAGTTGGGTTGCCTGGGTAGCCTGGAAACTGGCATGGCCGGCGAAGAAGACGGTGTTGGCGCTGAAGGTGTGCTGGATCACAGCCAGATGCTGACTGATCCGGAAGAAGCCGCTGACTTCGTCAAGCGCACTCAGGTTGATGCCCTGGCCATCGCCATCGGCACCAGCCACGGCGCGTACAAATTTACCAAGCCACCGACCGGCGACATCCTCGCTATCGATCGCATCAAGGCGATCCATGCGCGCATCCCCAACACTCACCTGGTGATGCACGGCTCCAGCTCGGTACCGCAAGAGTGGCTGGCAATCATCAACCAGTACGGCGGCGACATCAAAGAAACCTACGGCGTGCCGGTTGAAGAAATCGTCGAAGGTATCAAGCACGGCGTGCGCAAGGTCAACATCGACACCGACCTGCGCCTGGCGTCTACCGGTGCCATGCGCCGCATGATGGCTGAGCACCCGAGCGAGTTCGACCCGCGTAAGTTCTTCTCCGCGACCGTGACGGCCATGCGTGATATCTGCATCGCCCGTTACGAAGCGTTTGGCACTGCCGGTAACGCGTCGAAGATCAAACCGATAAACCTGGAAGCCATGTTCCAGCGTTATGCCAAGGGTGAGCTGGCCGCCAAGGTCAACTAAGCCTGTTGCTGTACCGAGAGCCCCGCCGATGCGGGGCTTTTTGTTATGGGCGTGGTAAGCACGACGTGGCCTTGGGTGTGATCAATACTGATCGAGCAGGGTGCACCGAGGCGGGTGCTTGGTAAAACCATGTAAAACACCCAGCGTATGCCGCTCCGCGTGCTGGTCCATACTCGGGCCACTGTCGTTTCTGGATACCCGTCTGCATGCCGAGTAAATCGCGCACCTTGCTGTACTTTCTTTTCGCTGTGCTGCTCACGAGTGTGTTGGGGGCTGTGCTGCAGACGCAGTTCAATCTGGCCAGCCTGCAAGCACTCGGTGCGCCAGTGCCGCTGACAGTGCGCTTACACACCACCGGCCTGGATTTACTGGGCTTTAGCCCGACTTTCGCGGTGCTAGTGATCCTCGGATTTATCTGCGCGCTGCCGGTGGCGAGTCGATTTTCGCGCGCCTGGCCGAGTGGCCGCTGGCTATTGTTTGCCCTGGCTGGCGCGCTGGCGGTGCGGTCAGCGCTGGCGCTGGCCAATGCGCTGTTGCCGATGCCGACGCTGATTGCGGCTAATCGCAGCCTGGGCGGCACCGCTGGGCTAATGGCCTGCGGCAGCCTGGGGGCGTTGTTGTTTGCGCAGCTATGGCGGCGTGCCGCGCCTGCCCAACCCTGACTTGTTTACCTTCGAGCAAAAGGCCCGTGCCATGTTGAAGACATCCCGCGCTCTGTTATTCCTCGGTCTGCTGGGCAGCAGCCTGGCGCAGGCCATGGACTACCGCATCGAAACCGTGACCGGTGGCCTGGAGCATCCCTGGTCGCTGGCCTTTTTGCCGGACGGGCGCATGTTGGTGACCGAGCGGGTGGGGCGCCTGCGCATCATCGAGGCGGATGGCCGTCTTAACCCGCAGCCAGTTGGCGGCGTGCCAGAGGGGTTTGTCGCTGCGCAGGCGGGATTGATGGAGGTCATGCTCGACCCGCAATTCGCCAGCAATCAGCAGCTCTACCTGAGTTATGCCTACGGCACCTCCCAGGCCAACAACACCCGTTTGGCCAAGGCGCGGCTGGTCGACGGGCAGTTGCAGGAGGTCCAGGTGCTGTTCAGTGCGCTGCCGGCGAAAGCCGGGGCCGCGCATTACGGCGGGCGCATGGCCTTTCTTGCGGATAACACCTTGGTGCTGACCCTCGGCGATGGCTTTGACCTGCGTGAGCAGGCGCAAAACACCAGCAACCATCTGGGCAAAATCGTCCGGCTTAATCGCGATGGCAGCATCCCCCAGGACAACCCGCTGGTGGGGCAAACCGGTGTTGCCGAGGAGATTTATAGCCTGGGCCATCGCAACGTGCAGGGCATCGTCTATGACGCCGAACGGCAGCGCCTGTACAGCCACGAGCACGGCCCGCGTGGCGGCGACGAGCTGAACCTGATTAAACCGGGTAACAACTATGGTTGGCCGCTGATCACCTACGGCATCGACTACAGCGGCGCGCAGATTTCCCCTTACACCGAATTGCCAGGCTTACAGCAGCCGCTGCTGCACTGGACCCCGTCGGTGGCGCCGTCGAGCCTGGCGCTGTACCGCGGCGCGTTGTTCCCGCAGTGGCAGGGCGACCTGTTCGCCTCGACCCTGGCTGAGCGCAGCGTGCGACGTATTCGTTTGCACAACGGCAAGCTGGCAGGGCAAGAGGTGTTGTTCGAAGAGCTGGGCGAGCGCATCCGGGATGTGCGCTGCGGTCCGGATGGCGCGCTGTACTTGCTCACCGACAACGTCGACGGGCGCTTGCTGCGCGTTGTGCCGGCTGCAGAATGACGCTAAAAGCCGCCCCCCGTCGCGGGCGGCTTGCGGCATAATCGCCGGCCTTACTGTGCCCTCACCACTTCGCCCATGATCCCGCTTAAATACCTGCAAGGCTACCCAACTGCGCTGCAAGAGAAGATTCGTCAGCTGATTGCCGAGCAGCGCCTGGGCGATTATCTGGCGCGGTCCTACAGTGGCAAGCATGCGATTCAGAGCGATAAGGCGCTGTACGCCTATATCCAAGGCCTTAAGCAGGAACACCTGCGCAATGCGCCGGCCATCGACAAGGTGCTCTACGACAATCGCCTCGATTTGACCCATCGCGCCCTCGGTCTGCACACGGCGATCTCGCGGGTGCAGGGCGGCAAGCTCAAAGCGAAGAAGGAAATCCGCGTGGCCTCGTTATTTCGCGAGGCCGCGCCGGAGTTTCTGCAGATGATCGTGGTGCACGAGCTGGCGCACTTGAAGGAGGCTGAGCACAACAAGGCCTTCTACAAACTCTGCGAGTACATGCTGCCTGACTACCATCAACTGGAATTCGACCTGCGGGTTTACCTGACCTGGCGCGAGCTGGTGGGTGCCACCGGCACGTTGTCAGCCCCGCAGCAGTAGGTTGAGCTGGTCAACAACCTCGGCCCAGTCGGCATCTTCACCAATCTCTTCACGCAAAAACCCCGCCTGAGCGTTGTCCCAGAAGGGCGCGTCGGCGAGTTTGCAGTCTTCAGCCAGAGGCGAATGTTGCTCGATAAACCGCTCAATGGCGGCGTCGTCATTGGGCAGGCCGAGTTGTTTGAAGAGGCTGGCAAGGTCGTGTGTCTGCGGGTACATGGCGGTCTCCTGAGGCAGTGCGGGGTGGTCTTTCAGTTATAGCTGCTATCAGTCGACCGAGAGAATCTCCAACAGTTGCACGCCGCTGGCCACCCGCAGGGTGATCTCGTCGCCGACGCCCTTGCCGAGCAAGAGTTGTCCCAGCGGCGCTTGCGGGCCAATCACCTGCACTGTCTGGCCATCCTGCTGCAGCTTCATGGACGCACCGTCCGGGCCGAGGAACAAGCATTGATGCCGATCCTCGTCGTCGCTTAGCGCGATCAGGGCGCCGAGTTGGATTCCTAGTTGCGAGTCAATACTGCGCAGTACCAGCTGTTTCCAGTTCGCCAGGGTCTGGCGAATGGCTGCCGCCCGCCGCGCTTGGCCAGTTGCCAGGTACGAGGCTTCCAGGCCGAGGGTGTCGTATTTGTTCTCGGCGATGTTCTCTTTGGCGGTGGCGGTTTCGTAGGCGGTTAATGCCGCCTGCTGGGCTTGCAGGTGGTCATCTTCAAGGCGCTTGAGCACCTGTTGCAGCAGTTCAGTCTTGTTCATGGCGGGCACTGTGTGGGCAGCTGTGCAGGGTAGCGGAAAAGCGTCAGGGCCGTGATCCCGCGCGAGGCGGCCTTGACGGTTTAATCTCGACCCTGGCCTCTGAGCAGGTGCGCGGCGAGAGTGCGCAGTGGCCCGAGTTGCCGGCAGATCAGTGCCAGCTGGGTCTGTAGCAGCCGATGTGGGTCATCCAGCTCGTCGCTGAGTGTTTCCAGCTCGCTGGCGAGCTGCTCTTCCGCATCGCTGTGAATCGCCACCGGGCGCTCGTCATGCAGGCAGCTGGCAATCTCATCCAGGCTGGCGGCTAACCGGCTGGCGCTGACTAGCAGTGGGTGGTCGCTGCCGCTCAGGCTCGCCTCACCGCGGTGCGCGCCGAGGCCCGATAGGTAGCTCAAGAGGGTGTGCGAGAGCACCAGAAAGCGAAAGCCGACATCGGCTTGCTTACGAAAATGTCCCGGCTCCATCAGCATATTGCCGAGCGCGGTCGACAGCGTGGCATCGGCGTTGTGGGCGTTGCGCCGGGCCAGGCGATAGCTCAGGTCGTCACGCTTGCCGCTGGCGTACTGCTGGATGATCTGCTGCAGGTAACGGCTGTTGCAGCTCAGGGTATTGGCCAGCAGGCGATTGAGGCGGCGGCCTTGCCAGTCCGGCAGGATTATCAGCACCGCCAAGCCGGCGATCAGGCTGCCCAGCAGGGTGTCGACCAGGCGCGGAATAAACAGCCCGTAACCATTGCCCACCTGATTGAAGCAGAACAGCA
The DNA here is from genome assembly GCF_034653255.1 of Pseudomonas spirodelae. Lineage (NCBI taxonomy): Bacteria > Pseudomonadati > Pseudomonadota > Gammaproteobacteria > Pseudomonadales > Pseudomonadaceae > Pseudomonas > Pseudomonas spirodelae. The sequence continues at coordinate 37,538 of NZ_JAYEET010000039.1, forward strand.
CCAGCAGGGTGATCGCCGCCGTGGCCAGGGTGTAGCGGCTGCTGCGCAGGGCAAAGAACACCACGCCAGCGACGACCGCAAACAGCGCTTGTACAAGCTGATTGGGAAACAGGTCGAACAGTGCCCAGCCCAGCAACAGGCCAAGCACGGTGCCGCTGATGCGCTGCACCAGCTTGCGCCGGGTGGCGCCGTAGTTGGGCTGGCAGACGAACAGTGTGGTCAGCAGAATCCAGTAACCCTGGGTCGGGTGAATCCAGTGCAGCACGCCGTAGCCGGCGGCCAGGGCGATGGACAGGCGCAGGGCGTGGCGAAACAGCAGTGAGGTGGGGGTCAGCTGCAGGCGCAGACGTTCCCAGACATCCTTGAGTGACTGCGGCTCGCGGTCGAGCAGGCTGCTGTCCTGTTCTTCGGCCATGGCGTCGGGGTTGCTGGCGTTGCCCAGTAGCGTATCCAGGCTGCGCAGATTACCGGCCAGGGCGCCGAGTGAACGCAGCAGGTGGCGCCAGGCGGGGTTGCTCTGCAGGCGCAAGTGTTCGAGGGAGTCGTGCAGGTCGGTCAGCGCCTGGCGGCATAGCTCGCGGTATTCAAACGGTTGACGCAGCTCGATGGCTTGGGCCAAACGCTGGCAGGCCTCGCCATGCAAATACAGCAGGCGTTGGCAGCGAAACATCACATCGCTATGGAAGAAGGCTTCGGCCAGCTCGTTGTAAGGGTAGTGCGAGGAGCTGGCGCGCTCGTGGATATCCTGAGCGAGGAAGTACAGCTTGAGGTAGCGGCTGACTTTTGGCCCCGGCCGGCCATTGCCCACGCGGTGCAGGATGATTTCCTTGGCCGCATTCAGCGCTGCGACCACGCGCCCATTTTGTTTGGCCAGGGCCAGGCGCCGCTCTTCTACATCCAGCTGGCGCAGCGGCTCGAACAGCGCGGCCTTGAGCTTGAGGTACTGGCCCAGCTCGCGAAACAGCCGTGCCAGGCTGTGCTGCACCGGCTGGTTGGCGAACAGCGCATTCCACAGCACCGACAGCACGCCGTACCAGGCCGCGCCCGCGACCAGCAGCAAGGGTTCCTGCCACAGACCGGCGGCCCCACCGCGCTGCTCCACGCCGATCATGCTGTACACCGCGAGAATCAAGGTCGCCGAGCCGAGGGTGGCGTAGCGTTCACCGAGTGCGCCGAGCATGGTCAGGGCAAAGCTGGCCAGCGCCAGACCGATAACGAACAGCCAGGGGTAGGGGAACAGGAACTCCACCGCATAGGCCGCCACGCTGAAGCAGCCGAGGGTCACCAGCAGCGCCACCAAACGGCCCTGCCAGCTGTCGTCGGTTTCCGCCAGGGCGCTGGCGATCACCCCGAGAAACAGCGGGATCAGCGCCTGCATCCAGCCTTGCGACCAGCACAGCAGCAGGACGCCGCTGAGGGCGATAAACACCCGCAGGCTGTAGCTGAATTTGTCCTGCGCCCAGAGGCGACGCAGCGAATGGCGCAGTGAAGGTGACGACATCAAACAGGGGCCTTGGACATGAGACGTGCGCTCAGACTAATGCAATAGCCTGTCCGGCGGCACGCCCTGACGTCATTGATACACGCCAACCGCTAAAGCGTTTGGCTTAATAAATACGGACGCTGCGCTAAACCAGCGCCCGCACTTTATTCATCACAGCGGCCAGACCAGCAGCAACAACGGCACGCTGACCAGCACCACGAGGATTTCCATCGGCAGGCCGAGGCGCCAATAGTCGCCGAAGCGAAAGCCGCCTGGGCTGAGAATCAAGGTGTTGTTCTGGTGACCAATCGGGGTGAGGAATGAGCAGGAAGCGCCGATTGCCACCGCCATCAACAATGCGTCCGGGCTGACCCCAAGTTGGCTGGCCGCGCTTAAGGCGATCTGGCACATCACCGCGGCGGTGGCGGCATTGTTCATAAAGTCCGAGAGGGTCATGGTCACCACCAGGATCAGCGTCAGCACCACCACCGGATTGCCTTGTGCGACATGCTCCATCAGCAGGCGCGCCAGCAGGTCGGCCGCGCCGGTCGCAGACATGGCCCCGGCCACGGGAATCATCGCCCCCAGCAGGACGATCACCGGCCAATCGATGGACTGATAAAGCAGGCGCAGCGGCACGATGCGCGCCACCATAAACACCAGCACACCGACGGCGAATGCCACGGCTGCCGAGAGCACGCCGAACGCGGCGAGGATCACTGCCAGCAGCATCACGCCGGCGGCGAAGCCGGCTTGGGCCGGGTTAGGAATGCTGATGGCGCGGTCGGCCAGCGGCACGCAGGCATAGTCGCTGGCAAAGTCGCTGATATCCGCCGAATCGCCTTGCATCAGCAGTACATCGCCGCGCTCAAACAGGGTCGAGCGCAGGCGTTTGATCGAACGATGGCTTTGCTTTGAGATCGCCAGCAGGTTGATGTTGTAGCGGTGGCGCAGGCGGATATTGCTGGCCGATCGACCAATCAGCTGGGAGTCCGGGCGGACCAGCAGTTCCTGCAGCACCCTGTCGTCATTGCTGCTGTCCTTCTTTTCTTCGCTCTTGCTCTCGGCTGCCGCCTTGTCGTTTTTCTCGTCCTCATCCGCTGCCGACTTCTGCTCGGCTTCCAGCTGCAACCCCAGCTTGCTGAGCACTTCGCCGAGGGCTTCAGGCTCGGCTTCGATCACCAATACGTCATCGGCCTGGAGGATGCGCCGTGGGTTGGGGGCCGACAGGCGCAGCTTGTTGCGCACCATGCCCACCACTTGGGCATCGGCTTCTTCGAGCAGTTGTTCGACTTCGCGCAGGCTCTTGCCGTCGGCCTTGGCGCCTTCTTTTACGCGGGCCTCGGTGATGTAGGTGCCGGTGTCAAAGCTGGCGACGCCGACCACTTCCCGGCGCGGCACCAGGCGCCAGCCGATCAGGGTAATAAACAGCACGCCGGTCAGCGCCACGGCGACGCCCACCGGGCTGAAATCGAACATGGCGAATGGCCCGGCGCCGCTTTGCGCGCGGAAGCTGGATACGATCAGGTTGGGCGGCGTGCCGATCAGCGTGGTCATGCCGCCGAGAATGGTGCCGAAGGCCAGCGGCATCAGCAAACGTCCCGGCGGCAGCTCTTGTTTGCTGGCGATCTTCAGGGCAATTGGCATCAGCAGGGCGAGCGCACCGACGTTGTTCATAAAGGCCGACAGCAGCGCGCCAAGCCCGGTCAGGGCGGCAATCGACAGCATGGGGCCCGCATTGGCGGGTAATAGCCGTTGCGCCATGGCGTCCACCGCGCCGGTCCGCTGTAAGCCGAAGCTGAGTACCAGCACGCAGGCCACGGTAATGACCGCCGGATGGCCGAAGCCGGCAAAGGCCTCCTGGTCTGGCACCAGGCCGGTGATGACGCAGGCCAGTAGGGCACCGAGCGCGACAATGTCATGCCGCCAGCGGCCCCAGAGAAACAGCCCCATGGTGGCGGCAAGGATGGCGAAGATCAGGCCTTGGTCTTGGGTCATGCGGGTAAACCATCCTTAGAGTGGGGGCGGGGGACGCCGCTTAGCCGTGCACAGGTCTCATGCTGGCGCCGCACAGGCGTACACCCGCTTAAACATACTGCGCCGCCGCGTAGCCCGACGCCCAGGCCCATTGAAAGTTAAAGCCGCCCAGGTGGCCGCTGACATCGAGTACTTCACCGACAAAATACAGCCCCGGTGATTTCAACGACTCCATGGTTTTCGACGACACTTCGCGGGTGTCGACCCCGCCCAGGGTGACTTCGGCGGTGCGGTAGCCTTCAGTGCCCGCCGGCACCAGCTGCCAGTCGCCGAGCTGCTCGGCAATCGCTTTGAGCTCGGCGTGGGTGTACTGCTTCATCGGTTTTGAGGCAAACCAGTTATCCGCCAGCAGCCCGGCCATCTTCTTGGTGAACAACTCGGCCAGCAGGGTTTTCAGCTCGCTGTTGGGCCGCTCGCGTTGTTGCTCGGCCAGCCACTCGGGCAGGTCGATATGCGGCAGCAGGTTGATACTGATGGCATCCCCGGGCTGCCAGAACGAGGAAATCTGCAAAATTGCCGGGCCGCTAAGACCGCGGTGGGTAAACAGGATATTTTCCTTGAAGCTCTGGCCGTTGCAGCTCACCACGCAGTCCTCCACCGAGGTGCCGGACAGCTCAGTGCACAGCGCTTTGAGCTGCGGGTCGGTAATGGTGAAGGGCACCAAGCCGGCGCGGGTCGGCAGCAGCTCGTGGCCGAATTGCTTGGCCACCTGATAGCCAAAACCTGTAGCGCCGAGAGTGGGAATCGACAGTCCGCCAGTGGCGATCACCAAGGACTCGCAGCGCACTGTGCCGGCGCTGGTTTGCAGCTGGTAGCCGCTGTCCAGTTTGCTGATCTCGCTCACCGAGGTGTCCAGGCGCAGCTCGACGCCGGCTTCATCGCACTCGCTCAGCAGCATATTAAGAATGTCGCTGGCCTTGTTGTCGCAAAACAGCTGACCGAGTTTCTTCTCGTGATACGCCACGCCGTGCTCGGCCACCAGACCGATAAAATCCCACTGGGTGTAGCGCGCCAGGGCGGATTTGCAGAAGTGTGGGTTTTGCGAGAGGAAATTGCTCGGTTCACAGTACATGTTGGTGAAATTGCAGCGTCCGCCGCCGGACATCAGGATCTTCTTGCCGGCCTTGTTGGCGTGATCCAGCAGCAGCACCTGACGGCCGCGCGCGGCAGCCGTCAATGCGCACATAAGCCCGGCGGCGCCGGCTCCGATAATCACGACCTGGGGTGTCAGCACAGCAATTTCCTCAACCTACGACATGCGCCAAGGCTGGCGCAAAACAGCGCATATTAACTGATGGCTGGGTGGGTGTGACCGGGCCGGTGGTCGACTAGGCTAAGGGCTCTGTTCTCCTTGAAAGGAGCCGCCGTTAATGGATGGACTGCGTGCAGGCCTGCTCTCGTTAGCGCTGCTGATGCCGCTGTATGGCGGCGCGGCTGACGCATTGCGTCTGGTCGCCGACCCTTGGCCGCCCTTCACTGACAAGACGCTGCTGAACAACGGCCTGGCTTCCGATCTGGTGGTCACCGCCCTGAGCCGTGCCGGTTACGCCAGCCATTACGCGCAGGTGCCTTGGGAGCGTGCGGTGCGTGGTTTGCAGCAAGACACCTACGATGTGCTGATCAACGCCTGGTACACCGATGAGCGCGCGACGTTTGGCTATTACTCGCAGCCCTACTTGATCAACCGCATCCGCTTTTTGCAGCGCAAGGGCAGTCAGATTGAGTTCCACCAATTATCGGATTTGTATCCCTACAGCATTGCCGTGGTACGCGGTTACGCCTATTCCAGCGCGTTTGATCAGGACAGCCGCCTGAGCAAAGTGGGGGTGCTCAGTGTTGCCGTGGGCGTGCGCATGTTGCAGGCGCAGCGGGTGCAATTGGCCCTGGAGGATGAGCTGGTGGCGCGCTTTCACCTGGGCCGGCACTTAACCAGCATCCGTGATCAGCTGGAATTTTTACCGCAGCCGTTAAGTGAGAACGGTCTGCATATTCTGGTTAGCCGTCGGCACCCGCAGCATCAGCAGATTGCCGATGCCTTCAACAAGGCGATTGAGGCCATGCGTGCCGATGGCAGCTATGAGCAGATTTTTCAGCGCCACGGTTTGTAATGGCTGATCGCGGCCGCATTGCGCGGCCGCAGCCTGAGGCATTTACAGCGAGCGTACGCGCAGCGAGCGGCCTTTGATTTTGCCTTCGCTGAGGCAGTTGAGCGCCTTCAGGGCCAGGCTGCGCTCAACTGCGACATAGGCTTGGAAGTCGAAGATGGCGATCTTGCCGACCTGTGCGCCGGGGATGCCAGTTTCGCCCGTCAGCGCGCCGAGAATATCGCCGGGGCGCAGTTTGTCTTTGCGCCCCGCGCCGATGCACAGGGTGATCATCGGCGGCTGCAGCGGCGCGCCACCCTGGTTTTTCAAGCTGCTCAGTGGGTGCCAGTTGAGCGGCGCCTTTTGCAGGGTTTCGATGGCCTGGGCGCGATGGCCTTCGGCTGGGGCGACCAGGCTCATGGCCAGACCCTTTTCACCGGCACGACCGGTACGGCCGACGCGGTGAATATGAATTTCCGAGTCGCGCGCCAGTTCGACGTTGATCACCATGTCTAGCGCGTCGATATCCAGGCCGCGCGCGGCGACATCGGTGGCCACCAGTACCGACAGGCTGCGGTTGGAAAACATCGCCAGCACTTGATCGCGGTCGCGTTGTTCCAGATCACCGTTCAGCGCGGCGGCCGAGATGCCTTTGGCGGTGAGGTGATCGACCACTTCCTGGCACTGCTGTTTGGTAAAGCAAAACGCCACGCAGGATTGCGGGCGGTAGCAGTTGAGCAGCTTGACCACGGCGTCCATGCGCTCTTCCGGGGCTATCTCGTAGAAGCGCTGCTCGATCTGTGTGTCATCGTGAAAGGCGTCGGCTTTGACCTGTTGCGGATCACGCATGAACTTCGCGGACAGCTGCTTGATGCTGCTCGGGTAGGTGGCGGAGAACAGCAGAGTTTGCCGGCGGCTTGGCGTCTGCTCGATGATCTCGGCGATGCTGTCATAGAAGCCCATGTCGAGCATGCGGTCGGCTTCATCGAGGACTAGCGTGTTGAGGCCGTCGAGTTTCAGCGTGGCTTTGCGCAGGTGCTGCTGGATGCGCCCCGGGGTGCCGACGATGATCTGTGCACCATGCTCCAGCGAGGCAATCTGCGGGCCGAACGGCACGCCGCCGCACAGGGTCAGAATTTTGATGTTGTCGGCAGAACGCGCCAGGCGGCGCAGTTCTTTGGCCACTTGGTCAGCCAGCTCACGCGTCGGGCAGATTACCAGTGCCTGGCAGCCAAAGTAGCGCGGGTTAAGCGGGTTGAGCAGGCCAATGCCGAAGGCGGCGGTCTTGCCGCTGCCGGTTTTGGCTTGGGCAATCAGGTCCATGCCCTTGAGCATTACCGGCAGGCTCTGCGCCTGAATCGGGGTCATCTCGCTGTAACCGAGGGACTCGAGGTTCGCCAGCATGGCGGCGGAAAGCGGCAGAGAAGAGAAAGCGGTGTTGGTCACGGTACAGGCCTGCTAAACGAAATGGCGTGCAGTGTAACAGGCTGGACGCGGCGGCTAGGTGCTATCAGGCGGCCGGTCTTTGTGGGGGGTAGAACCTTTTTATGGTCTCGCGAGTGAGAGCTTGTTTTTAACGCAGTAGGGCTGACGCGCCGCAGATCGTAAAGGGTTCTAGAACAGGTCGATTGGATCAACATCCAACGACCAACGCACCGCGCGGCCGCTGGGCATCTGCTCCAACGCGTGCATCCATGTATTGAGCAAACGGTGCAGCGGTGCGCGGGCGTTGGCTTGTACCAGCAGTTGTGCGCGATAACGCCCGGCGCGGCGTTCCATCGGCGCGGGGATCGGGCCGAGCAGTTCGATGCCGCTGAGTTTCAGCTCGTCCAGCAGCAGTTCGGCTTCCGTGCAGGCATCGTCGAGAAAGCCTTCGGCTTGGCCCGGTTTGTGTGCCTCGGCGCGCAGCAGGGCGAGGTGGCAGAACGGCGGCAGGCCGGCGCTGCGACGCTCGCTCAGGGCCTGCTCGGCGAAGGCGAAGTAGCCTTGCTCCGTCAATTGCACCAGCAGCGGGTGGTCGGCCAGGTGGCTTTGGATAATCACCTTACCTGGCTCTTCGGCGCGCCCGGCGCGCCCGGCGACCTGCACGATCAACTGAGCCATACGTTCGCTGGCGCGGAAGTCCGCTGAAAACAGCCCGCCGTCGGCATCGAGAATCGCCACCAGGGTCACGCGCGGGAAGTGATGGCCCTTGGCGAGCATCTGCGTGCCGACCAGAATGCACGGCTCGCCGCGTTGCACGGTGTTGAACAGGGTGGTCATGGCCTCTTTGCGCGAGGTGCTGTCGCGATCCACGCGTAGTACCGGTACATCGGGGAAGAGAATCTCCAGGCGTTCTTCGGCGCGCTCGGTGCCAGCACCCACCGGGCGCAGGTCGACGTTGTTGCATTTCGGGCAGTTGCTCGGCTGACGCTCGGCGTGGCCGCAGTGGTGGCAGCGCAACTCGCGCGAACGCTGATGCACGGTCATGCGCGCGTCACAGCGCGGGCATTCCGACAACCAACCGCAGTCGTGGCACAGCAGCGTCGGGGCGAACCCGCGACGGTTAAGGAAGACCAGCACCTGCTGGCCGGCTTTTAAGGTCTGGGCGATGGCTTGTTGCATTGGGCCGGAGATGCCGGAATCCAGCGGCCGACTTTTAACATCCAGGCGCAGAAAACGCGGCTGCTTGGCACCGCCAGCGCGCTCACGCAGGTGCAGCATGGCATAACGGCCGCTGTGGGCGTTGTGCAGGCTTTCCAGGGAGGGGGTAGCCGAGCCGAGGACTATCGGGATGTTCTCTTGGTGCGCTCGCACCACCGCCAAGTCACGCGCGTGGTAGCGCAGGCCTTCTTGCTGTTTATAGGAGGCGTCGTGCTCTTCATCGATGATGATCAGCCCTGGGCGCTGCATCGGCGTAAACAATGCTGAGCGGGTGCCGATGATGATGTCGGCCTCGCCATCACGGGCAGCCAGCCAGGCGTCCAGGCGCTCGCGGTCGTTCACTGCGGAATGCAGCAGGGCGATGCGTGCGTTGAAGCGCTGTTCAAAGCGCGCCAGGGTCTGCGGGCCGAGGTTGATCTCTGGGATCAGCACCAGCGCCTGTTTTCCGGCTTCCAGGGTTTCGCGGATCAGCTGCAGGTAAACCTCGGTTTTGCCGCTGCCGGTAACGCCTGCCAGGAGAAAGGCGTTAAAGCTGTCGAAGCCTGAACGGATGGCTTCGGAGGCCGCGCGTTGTTCGGCATTCAGCGGCAACTCTGGCTGCGCGAGCCAGTTAGCGTGGCGCTTGCTCGGGGCGTGCCGACGCACCTCCACCTGGACCAAGCCTTTTTCCAGTAACAGGTCGAGGCTGTCTTTGTTCAGTTGCAGCTTGCTCAGCAATTGATGAGCAACGCCATGCGGATGCTGGGCGAGGGTCTTCAGGGCGTCACGTTGGCGCGGCGCGCGGCTCAGCCGCGGATCGTCCAGCTGCGCGCCATCGCTGATCGACCAGAAGCGCTCCTGACGTGCTTCTGCCGGCTCGCCCTGGCGCAGCAGCACAGGCAGCGCCCAGCTTAGGGTGTCGCCAAGGCTGTGCTGGTAGTACTGGGCGGTCCATAGGCACAGCTTAAAAAACGCCGGCGGCAGTGGTGATTGCGCGTCAAGCAGTTGCAGGGCCGGCTTGAGTTTGTCTGCGGGCACCTCGCTGTGATCCGTCACCTCAATCAAGATGCCAATCATTTCCCGTCGCCCAAACGGCACGCGCAGCCGCGCGCCCGGCTGCAACGCGCTGCGCGGCACACCGGCGGGGGCGCGGTAGTCGAACAGGCGGCGCAGCGGCGAGGGCAGGGCGAGGCGCAAAATGACGTCGGACAAACAATGGCTCCCGTGATCAGCCGCGGTTGGCGAGGCGCGATCTTAGCATGCAGCCAGTCGACGGCCGGCCTTGCGTCGCGGTGGTGCTCTGGTATTATCGCCGGCCTAATTCCGTGCGGTACCTGACAATAGTGTTTGGTGGCGGCGCGACAGTCCTGAGGAATCACCATGAAAGCCGATATCCACCCGAACTATGTAGCCATCACCGCCACTTGCAGCTGTGGCAACGTGATCGAAACTCGCTCCACCCTGGGCAAAGCTCTGCCTCTGGACGTGTGCAACGAGTGCCACCCGTTCTACACCGGTAAGCAGAAAATGCTTGATACCGGCGGCCGTGTTGATCGCTTCAAGCAGCGTTTCGGCATGTTCGGCGCCAAGCAGTAAGCTTGCGCGCAGCGCTGCAAACCCTAATGGGTTGTACCGCGCTACTGAAAAAGGCGTCCCTTGTGGGCGCCTTTTTCGTTTTCGGCTTTTACGCAGGCGCCGCGCTGGCGTTCTGTCCGGCCCCGGGCAAGCTGCCCAGCGTTAAGGTGCAGCGTGTGGTCGACGGCGACACCCTGCGTCTGGTGGATGGGCGTAGCGTGCGTTTGATTGGCCTGAATACGCCAGAGATCGGTCGCCAGGGGCGTGCCAGCGAGCCCTTGGCCGACGCCGCTCGCCGGCACTTGCAGGGGTTGGTGGCGGCCAGCGATGGACGCATCGCCTTGCAGGTCGGCCGGCAGTCCAAGGATCACTACGGTCGCACCCTGGCACATGCCTACGACAGTCGCGGGCGTAATCTAGAAGCCCAGTTACTCAGTGAGGGGTTGGGTTACCTAGTGGCGGTTGCGCAGAATCTGGCCTTGGTGCGCTGCCAGCAGGCGGCTGAGCGCAGTGCACGGCAGGCTCGTGTTGGGCTGTGGCAGCGCTCGCCGGTTAAGTCCCCCGCGCAGCTGCAACAGGGCGGGTTTGTTCTGCTCCGGGGGCGCGTCGAGCATGTCGAGCGTAATGCCGGCGGGGTCTGGGTGGAAATGGCTGATGACTTGGTGCTGCATATCGCACCGCGCGCGCTGGCTAATTTCGACCTGCACGCTGTCCAAGGGCTTGAAGGGCGTAAGGTCGAGGCACGAGGATGGGTGATTGATCGCGCCAAGCGTGGCGGCTTGCGTAAGGGGCAGGCGCGCTGGATGCTGCCGTTGACCGATAAGGCCATGTTGGAGGTGCTGCCATGATTGTGCGTGTCCTGCTATTGCTGATGCTGTTGCAACTGACGGCTTGCGCGGTCAACCCGGCCACCGGGCGCAGCAACTTCGTGATGATGAGCGAGCAGCAAGAGCTAGACCTCGGCCGTCGTTACAACCAGCAGATCCTTAAGGAAAACCCGCGCTACGCCGATGAGAAGCTGCAGGCTTACGTGCAGCAGGTCGGTGAGCGCGTGGCCAAGAGCAGTCACCGCGCACAGCTGGCCTATCAGTTCACGGTGGTCGACAGCCCTGATATCAATGCCTTTGCCTTGCCGGGTGGCTATATCTACATCCATCGCGGGCTGCTGGCGTACCTCAGTTCTGAAGCCGAGCTGGCTGCGGTGCTCGGCCATGAAGTGGGTCACGTGACGGCGCGCCACAGTGTGCAGCAACAAAGTCAGTCAACCGCTTGGGGCTTGCTGGGCCAGGCTGTGGCGATTGGTACGGGTGTCGGCGCGGCCGCCGATGTCACCGGTGTAGTGGGTAACGCTTTTGTCCGTGGTTATGGCCGCGACATGGAGCTTGAGGCTGATGGCCTGGGCGCTCAATACCTGGCGCGCAGCGGTTACGACCCGCAGGCGATGATCGAAGTGGTCAAGGTGCTGAAGAATCAGGAAGACTTCTCCCGCGACCAAGCGGCTGCGCGCGGAGAAGCGCAACCTGCTGGCGGCTACCACGGGTTGTTCGATACCCATCCGGATAACGACCGGCGCTTGCAGCAGGTGCTGGGCCCGGCGCGTGCGCTGGCCACAGGCCGGCAGGAGGTCAATCGCGAAGTCTTTCTCAAGCGCTTGGGGGGGCTACCCTTCGGTGACTCTGCCGAGACTGGGGTGCGCCGCGGTCAGCGCTTCTACCATGCGGATTTGAATTTCACCCTGACGTTCCCCAAGGGCTGGAGCCTGCTCAATCGAGCGGATGCGTTGATTGGCCACACCGAGGATCAGCAAGCTTTTATTGCGATGACGCTGGAGGACAATCCGCAACAATTGTCGCCAGCTGAACTGCTGCGCCAGCGCGTTGGTGGCCAGCGCCTGGTGGCTGGCGTCGAGTTGCAGCAGGCTGGCCTCAAGGGTTATAGCGCGGTGATCCCCGGCAATGCTGCCAAGCGCGTGGCGCTGATTCAGCATGGTCCGCAGGTTTATTTGTTTGTGGCGGCGGTGCGTGGTCGGGCCTCGTTGGAAAGTCAGGACGAGCAGTTTTTGAGCGTGATCAAAAGCTTTCGGCCGATGACCCGCGCCGAGCGCAAAGAGGCGCAGCCCTTGCGCTTGCACATGGTCAAGGTCAAACCGGGGCAGACCATTGAAGCGCTGGCCAAGGGCAGCAAATTACCAGGTGATGCGCTGAAGACCTTACGTTTGCTCAATAACCTCTACCCGTCGGGGCAGCCGCGTGCTGGTGATTGGCTGAAGGTCGTGCGCTAGGGCTTGCGTGCGTATACCGACTCGTCAGTCTTGTGCAGTTGTATACAACTTGCGTATCCTCGGTCGCCTGCCTGTTCAACAGCCCAAAGCGGAAATGCCCATATGTCTGATTTGAAAACAGCCGCTCTCGATTATCACGCCAATCCCCGTCCGGGTAAGCTGAGTGTCGAGCTCACTAAGCCAACCGCAACCGCCCGCGACCTAGCTCTGGCCTATAGCCCGGGTGTCGCCGAGCCTGTGCGCGAAATCGCGCGTGATCCGGAGTTGGCGTATCGCTACACCGGCAAAGGCAACCTGGTGGCAGTGATCTCTGACGGTACCGCTATTCTCGGTCTTGGCGACCTCGGTCCGTTGGCTTCCAAGCCGGTTATGGAAGGTAAGGGTGTACTGTTCAAGCGCTTTGCCGGTATCGACGTATTCGACATCGAAGTCGAGTCCGAGAGCCCGCAGGCCTTTATCGACACCGTACGCCGTATCTCCATCACGTTCGGCGGCATCAACCTGGAAGACATCAAGGCACCTGAGTGCTTTGAAATCGAACGCACGCTGATCGAACAGTGCGACATTCCGGTATTCCATGATGACCAGCACGGCACTGCGATCGTGACGGCGGCGGGCATGCTCAACGCCCTGGAAATCGCCGGCAAGACTCTGCCTGAAGCCAAGATTGTGTGCCTGGGCGCTGGCGCTGCCGCGATCTCCTGCATGCGCTTGCTGGTGAGCATGGGTGCCAAGGTTGAGAACATCTTTATGGTCGACCGTAAAGGCGTGATCCACGCTGGCCGCGATGACCTGAACCAGTACAAGGCGGTCTTCGCCAGCGAAACGGACAAGCGCACCCTGTCGGACGCGCTTGACGGTGCTGACGTATTTGTTGGTTTGTCTGGTGCTAACCTGCTGGCCCCTGAAGACCTCAAGCGCATGGCGGCAAGCCCGATCGTGTTCGCCTGCTCCAATCCGGATCCGGAAATTCAGCCAGAGCTGGCCCATCAAGTGCGCGATGACGTGATCATGGCCACCGGTCGTTCCGACTACCCGAACCAGGTCAACAACGTGCTGGGCTTCCCGTTCATTTTCCGTGGTGCTCTGGACGTTCGCGCGACCCGCATCAACGAAGAGATGAAAATCGCCGCTGCTCTGGCGCTGCGTGACCTGGCCAAGTTGCCGGTGCCACAGGAAGTCTGTGATGCCTACGGCGGCATTGCCCTGTCGTTTGGTCGCGAGTACATCATTCCGAAGCCAATGGACCCACGTCTGATCACGTTGGTCTGCGACGCGGTAGCCAAGGCTGCGATTGAAAGCGGTGTAGCGACTCTGCCCTATCCGAAGCATTACCCGTTGCAGTCGGTCAACGATGTGTTCAACGGCTAAGCGCTTAGCTTAAACGCAATAAAAAACCCGCTTCGGCGGGTTTTTTATTGGTCGCTATTTCGGCTGTATAAAGCGGATACGCTTGCTGTTAGTGGCTTTAGAACAGGTCTATCGGCGCAACTTCATCAGCGGGTAGCGGGCTGCCTGGGATGTAGGTGCCCGGCTCGAACTCACCTATGGGCGGCGGGGAGTCTTCGCTCTTGAAGAGTTCGAAGTAAGCGTTCGGGGTGTCCGGGGAGGCCGCGCGACCGCTGTGTGGGTCGATGCGCAGGGTCAGTATGCCTTTAGGCTCGGGCAGCACATGGCTGGGTTTGTCCTTCAGTGCCGCGCCCATGTAGCTCATCCAGATCGGCAGGGCCACGGTGCCGCCATATTCATTGCGGCCGAGGCTTTCCGGTTGGTCGAAACCGGCCCAGACCGTGGTGATGTAGTCCGCGTTATAGCCGGAAAACCAGCTGTCTTTCGACTCGTTGGTGGTGCCGGTCTTGCCCGCGAGGTCGTCACGACCGAGTGCCAGGGCTCGGCGGCCGGTGCCGCGCTTGATCACATCCTGGAGCAGGCTGGTCATGATGTAGGCCGTGCGCTCATCGATGACTTGCTCGGCAAGCACGGGCTCAACTGGCTGCGGTGTATCGCCTGCGCTGAGTTGTGCCGCGTTGTCCTGCTCGGTGCGCAGGGCAATACCCGCTGGCGACTGGGCTGGGTTAGCGTTGAACAGTTGCTTGCCATCACGGCCTTCAATCCGCTCAATCAAATACGGCTCGGTTTTGTAGCCGCCACTGGCGAAAACACTCCAACCCTCGGCGATTTCCATGGGCGTGAGGCTTGCCGTGCCCAGGGCCAGGGAAAGGTTGGGCGGTAGGTCTTTTTTCTCAAAACCGAAGCGCTCGATGTAGTTCAGGGTGCTGTCGATGCCGAGGTCTTGCAGTAGGCGAATAGAGACCAAGTTGCGTGAGCGATACAACGCTTCACGCAGGCGGATCGGGCCGAGGAAGGTGTTGTTGTCGTTCTTCGGACGCCAGGTCTGCGAGCGAGGGTCGTCGGCAAGCACGATCGGCGCATCGTTGATCAGGGAGGCTGCGGTGTAGCCGTTATCTAACGCTGCGCTGTAAACAAATGGCTTAAAGCTTGAGCCTGGTTGGCGCTTGGCCTGGGCGGCACGGTTGTAATTGCTCTGCTCGAAAGAAAAGCCGCCGACCAAGGCGCGAATTGCGCCGCTGTTAGGGTCTAACGAGACCAGAGCACTCTGCGCCGCGGGGAGTTGAACGAAGCGCAGGCTATCGTCTTCTTGGCGCTGCACGCGGATCAGGTCGCCGATCTGGCTAATATCCGCTGGCTGCTGTGGGCGCGGCCCGAGGCTGTTGGTATTAAGGAAGGGACGTGCCCATTTCATGCTGTCCCAGGTCACGACGTGCTCTTCGCCGTTACGAAGCAGGACCATGATGCCGCTCTTCTCAACGCTTGTAACAATGGCTGGGTCAAGACCGCCGAGCGATGACTGCTTGTTTAGTTCGCTCAGCCAATGTTCTTTGGTCATGCCCGGCAGGCGGCTTTCTGGGCCGCGATAGCCGTGGCGTTGATCGTAACTAATCAGTCCTTCACGGACTGCGCTATTAGCGGCCTGTTGCAGATCGCTGGGCACCGTGGTAGTGACGTTAAACCCCTCAGTGTATGCCTCGCTACCATAGCGGCCGACCATTTCAGCGCGCGCCATTTCAGCAATATAGGGGGCTGCCAGTTCGGGTGTCGCTACGTGGTAGCTGACATTGATCGGCTCGGCCAGCGCCTCTTCATAGCGCTGCTTGTCGATGCGTCCCAGGCTGTACATGCGTCCGAGAATCCAGTCGCGGCGCTCCATCGAGCGGGCCGGATTGACCAGCGGATTGAAGCGTGAAGGGGCTTTTGGCAGGCCGGCAATCATTGCCATTTGCGCAAGGCTGGTCTCGCGAATGGATTTTCCGTAATAAACCTGTGCGGCCGCTTCGATACCGTAGGCACGGTTGCCCAGGTAAATCTTGTTCACATAAAGTTCAAGGATTTCGTTTTTACTGAGCTCCCGCTCAATTTGTAGCGCAAGGAGTATCTCGTTGATCTTGCGTGAAAAACTTTTTTCGCTAGTGAGGAAAAAGTTCTTCGCCACCTGCATGGTAATGGTGCTTCCACCCGATTGAATCTGCCCGCTTTTCAAGATTTGCGTTGCAGCGCGCATCAGGCTGCTAAGGTCGACGCCATAATGGTTGGCAAAATTGTCGTCTTCGGCTGACAGCAATGCGCCGATGAAGTCTGGTGGGATATCCGCGAAGGCTATAGGTGAACGACGCATTTCACCGAATTCGGCAATCAGTTTGGCGTCGCTGCTGTAAATACGCAGGGGAATCTGCAGTTGAATGCTGCGCAACGATTCGACGGACGGTAGGCTGGGGCTAAGATAGAGGAAGGCCCCGCTGAAACTGAGTACCACCCCACAAAAAACGGCGAGGCAAGACCAGCAAAAAAAACGCAAAAGACGCATCAAGATTTTTGGATTTCCAGATAAAAGAACGAGTTAAGCGAAACATAAGGTTAAAAGAGAAAAACTGATCACATTATAAGCGGTTTTTTTGCCGGGTAGCCATTTGCGCTTCTGTCAAGACTGTTATTTAATGTGAAAAAACATAAATAGTCCGTAAGTCGCGGATGCCAATAGGAAATCGGTCGTGCTAGGGCTCTTCAATAAGAAAGCGAATACGCTACTCGGGATCGATATCAGTTCGACCTCCGTCAAGCTCCTCGAATTGAGCCGCTCCGGAAGCCGCTATAAGGTAGAGGCTTACGCAGTTGAGCCGCTCCCGCCAAACGCGGTGGTCGAAAAGAACATCGCCGATCTGGAGGGCGTTGGGCAGGCTCTTTCACGCGTGCTTGTTAAAGCCAAGAGCGGTGTGAAAACCGTGGCCGTGGCCGTAGCAGGGTCCGCAGTGATTACCAAAACCATCGAAATGGAAGCAGGGCTTTCTGATGATGAATTGGAAAATCAGCTGAAGATCGAAGCCGACCAGTACATCCCTTATCCATTGGAAGAAGTGGCGATCGACTTCGAAGTGCAGGGCGCATCTGCGCGCAATGCGGATCGTGTCGAGGTGTTGTTGGCCGCGTGTCGCAAAGAAAATGTTGAAGTCCGCGAGGCCGCTTTGGCACTTGCCGGCCTTACCGCCAAAGTGGTTGATGTCGAGGCTTATGCGCTTGAGCGTGCCTACAGCTTGCTGATTGATCAGCTTGGTGGCGGTCGTGATGAGCTGACCGTTGCGGTTGTCGATATCGGCGCCACGATGACCACGCTCAGCGTTCTGCACAACGGTCGTACTATCTATACGCGTGAGCAGTTGTTCGGCGGCAAGCAGCTCACGGAGGAAATTCAGCGTCGCTACGGCCTATCCGTTGAAGAGGCGGGTCTCGCCAAGAAGCAAGGCGGATTGCCAGACGACTATGACAGCGAAGTGCTCCAGCCCTTCAAGGAGGCGGTGGTTCAGCAGGTAGCTCGCTCCCTGCAGTTCTTCTTCGCGGCAGGCCAATTCAACGATGTCGATTACATCCTGTTAGCCGGCGGCACTGCCTCAATTCCTGATCTCGATCGCTTGATCCAGCAGAAAATAGGCACCCAAACATTGGTTGCCAATCCATTCGCTGAGATGGCCTTGAGTGGCAAGGTTAATGCGGGTGCGCTCGCCAGTGATGCGCCTGCCTTGATGATTGCCTGTGGCCTGGCGATGAGGAGTTTCGACTAATGGCGCGGATTAACTTACTCCCATGGCGCGAGCAATTACGTGAAGAGCGTAAACAGCGCTTTTTAGTAACACTCGCTGGCGTGTTCATTGTTGCGGCCGGCGCTGTGTTTCTGGGTGACCAATACCTAAACGGTGCTATCGAGCAACAAACGGCTCGAAATGAATTCGTGCGCAAAGAAATTGCGGTTCTGGATGCTCGGATCAAAGAAATCAGTGAGCTGAAAACCCGTAGGCAGCAGCTTCTTGAACGAATGAAGATTATTCAGGATCTGCAGGGCAATCGACCGATTATCGGTCGTGTGTTTGATCAGTTGGTTCGAACGTTGCCAGACGGTGTGCATTTTACTGGCGTGAAAATGACAGCGAAAAATATCGCTATTGTGGGCGCTGCCGAATCAAACAATCGTGTATCAAATTTGATGCGCAATTTAGATTCGTCGGAGTGGTTGACCGCGCCAAACCTAACTGAGGTTAAGTCTGTCACGGCAGGTGCGATTGATCAGGCCAATGTCTTTCAATTGAGTGTTCAGCAGACCCAGCCTGCGCTCGCAGCAGAGGAGGCTAAGCAATGAGTCTTAACGATTCCTTAGAAAGCCTGCGCCAGATTGATTTGAATGATCTTGACTTCAATAACGTTGGCTCATGGCCTGCTGCGGTAAAGTTTATCGCAGGTGCGTTGTTGTTGGTGGTTGTCGTAGCGTTAGGCTACAACTTTCACCTTAAAGACTTGCAAGCCAGTCTAGAGAGTAAGCAGGCCGAAGAGCTTGTTCTGAAAGAGCAGTTTTCAAGTAAAGCGTTCCAAGCTGCAAACCTAGACGCCTATAAAGAGCAGATGCAAGAAATGGAGGTTTCATTTGGCGCGCTTTTGAAGCAGTTACCAAGTGATACGGAGGTTCCGGGTTTACTTGAAGACATAACGCGCACAGGCTTGGGAAGCGGTCTGGAATTTGAAGAGATCAAGCTTTTGCCCGAGGCGGCCCAGCAATTTTATATAGAACTCCCAATACAGATCACTGTTGTGGGTGCCTATCACGATCTGGCCACCTTCGTCAGTGGTGTTGCGAGTCTTCCACGGATTGTTACGCTGCATGACTTTGATCTTGTCCCGGCTAACGACAGTGGCTCATCTAAGTTGCGCATGAGCATATTGGCCAAGACTTATCGTTATAACGATAAGGGGGGAGTGCAGTGAGGTTTCTTAAGCCAGTATTGGCCTTGTCATTTCTGATCGTTTCTGGCTGTGATAGCCACGGCAATTTTTCTGATCTTCAAGCTTACATGGATGAAGTGCGTGCTCGTCCTAAGGGCGAGATTGAGCCATTACCCACATTTCAACCCTATGAAAGTTTTACCTATAGTGCTGCTGCTCTAAGAAGTCCGTTTCAACCCCCAGTTAAGCTGGAGATGGCTGAGAGGCAAAAGGGTTCCAAGGATGTGAAACCTGATGAAGCACGCACAAAACAGTTTCTTGAAGGCTTTAATATAGAAACTTTTATTATGGTCGGTACCTTAGCGAATGATTCTGGCGCTTTTGCCCTTGTGAGTGGTGCAGGTGGCGTTCATCGGGTTCGAGTCGGTGATTATCTGGGTCGTAACCATGGGCGAATAATTGCCATAGACGAATCAAGAGTTGATGTAATTGAAATCGTTCCGGATGGCGAGGGTGGTTGGTTAGAGCGGCCGCGCAGCTTGTCCCTTAAGGAGCGCTCTTAAACAGAGCGGAGTGACTATGAAAAAAAATAACCGATCTGCTCAGTGGAATATGATCATGAACATATCCCCCTCTTTTTTAGGGCTTTCACTCCTGGCGGCACTTTTTTCGCCATCCTTAATGGCTGCTGACCTACAGACGCTTGATGTTTCTGCGTTGCCCGGAGATCGCGTCGAATTAAAGTTAACATTTGACGAGCCTGTGCTCGCTCCGCGAGGTTATACCATCGAGCAGCCAGCGCGTATTGCGCTTGATTTGCCGGGGGTTTCTAACAAGCTCGGAGCAAAGACCAGAGAGCTAGGTGTAGGTAATGCGCGCAGTGTCACCGTTGTTGAGGCGAAAGACCGCACGCGCCTGATCATAAACCTGACCAACCTTTCTCCATATAGCACCCGTTCAGAGGGGAGCAGCATTTTTGTGGTGGTTGGAGAGGGGGGCGCTAATACTGCGGCTAACGTTCAGTCCGCGCCTTCTGCGCCAGTTGCGACGGCTAAAAAATATGTCCCTCAGTCAAACGCGATTAGCAATATTGACTTTCAGCGCGGAGAATTAGGTGAGGGTAATGTTGTTATTACGCTGTCCGACGCTTCTGTCAGTCCTGACATACAAGACCAAGGCGGAAAAATTCGCTTGGATTTTGCCGGCACGCAGTTACCTGAGTCGCTCAGGGTCAAACTTGATGTGAAGGATTTTGCGACACCTGTTCAGTTTGTCAGTGCGACAGGCACCGCCAATAAGGCAAGCATTCTGATTGAGCCGTCGGGCGTTTATGACTACTTGGCTTACCAGGCCGATAATAAACTCACTATCAGTGTGAAGCCGTTGACCCAAGAACAAGCTGAGCAGCGTAAAGCTGATAGCTTCTCTTACACGGGTGAAAAGCTTTCGCTTAACTTCCAAGATATCGATGTTCGTTCTGTTTTGCAGCTGATTGCAGACTTTACTGATTTGAATTTGGTTGCCAGTGATACGGTTGCAGGGAACATTACCTTGCGTCTGCAAAACGTACCGTGGGATCAGGCTCTCGACCTAGTGCTCAAGACTAAAGGTCTGGATAAGCGCAAAGTAGGTAATGTCTTACTGGTTGCGCCGGCTGACGAGATAGCCGCGCGTGAGCGTCAAGAGCTTGAATCAAAGAAGCAGGTTGCAGACCTTGCACCTTTACGTCGTGAGCTTATCCAAGTGAACTACGCCAAAGCCTCTGATATGGCTCAGCTTTTCCAGTCCGTGACCAGTGCGGATGGTGCTGTGGCTGATCGTGGTTCGGTGACTGTTGATGATCGGACCAACAGTATTATCGCCTACCAAACTCAAGAGCGACTTGATGAGTTGCGTCGTATTATTGCGCAGCTTGATGTGGCTGTGCGCCAAGTCATGATCGAGGCGCGGATTGTTGAGGCCAATGTTGATTATGATAAGGCCCTGGGTGTGCGTTGGGGTGGAGCCACTTCGCGCGGAAACTGGAGCTTGTATGGTAAGGATGGTGCTCAATCGTTTAATGATGGTGGGCAGCGACTTTTACCTGGTACAAATGAAGTTGGGGAGGTAACCCTTCAAGATGGCTTGGCACCTGTTCCATTTGTAGATATGGGGGTGTTGGGGAGTACCTCTGGTATTGGTATTGGCTTTTTGACCGATAATGTTGTTTTGGATCTTCAGCTGTCTGCGATGGAGAAAACCGGTAACGGTGAAATTATTTCCCAGCCAAAGGTTGTAACCTCTGATAAAGAAACAGCGAAGATCCTCAAGGGGTCCGAGATTCCTTATCAAGAGGCAAGCTCCAGTGGTGCTACTACCACTTCCTTTAAAGAAGCCGCTTTATCCCTTGAAGTTACTCCACAAATCACTCCTGATAATCGTATTATCATGGAGGTGAAGGTTACTAAAGATGCCGCTGACTTTGCTCGGAGCTTGAATGGTGTTCCGCCGATTAATAAGAACGAAGTTAACGCCAAGGTTCTCGTGAGTGACGGTGAGACAATTGTCCTCGGAGGGGTGTTCTCAAATACCCAAACTAAGGCTGTTGAGAAGGTTCCCTTCCTCGGTGATCTACCTTACTTGGGGCGTCTGTTTCGTCGCGATATTGTTCAGGACAATAAGTCTGAACTCTTGGTGTTCCTCACCCCGCGCATCATGAACAACCAAGCTATTGCGGTGAGTCGTTGATCTAGTGCGTAATTTGATACTCGTAGGCCCGATGGGTGCTGGTAAAAGCACCATCGGGCGTTTGCTTGCTAAAGAGCTGCGCTTGCCGTTCAAGGACTCTGATAAAGAGATTGAGCAGCGTACGGGTGCGGATATTCCGTGGATTTTTGACGTGGAAGGTGAGCAGGGTTTTCGTGAGCGTGAGCAGGCGGTAATCGAAGCGCTTTGTGATGTAGAGGGTATGGTCTTGGCAACGGGTGGTGGGGCGGTAATGCGCGCCGAAAATCGTGTTGCTTTGAGGCGGGGTGGCCATGTGGTTTATCTGCATGCCTCTGTTGAGCAGCAGATAGATCGTACCTCGCGTGACCGTAATCGCCCTCTACTGCGCTCTGCAGATCCCGGCAAAATATTGGCTGAACTGTTCGAGCTGCGTGATCCGCTTTACCGCGAAATTGCCGACGTGGTGGTCGAAACTGACGAGCGTCCGCCGCGGCTGGTGGTGCAAGAGATCCTTGAGCGTCTCGAGGCGCTTTCTCCCCGTTAAAGCGCAGGCTGAACTGCGCTATTCTAGGTCCCTTTATAGCTTGGGGGCTTTATGCAGACTCTTCATGTCGATCTTGGTGAACGCAGCTACCCGATCTATATCGGGGCTGAGATGTTGGCTCGTGGTGATTTGC
The DNA here is from genome assembly GCF_034653255.1 of Pseudomonas spirodelae. Lineage (NCBI taxonomy): Bacteria > Pseudomonadati > Pseudomonadota > Gammaproteobacteria > Pseudomonadales > Pseudomonadaceae > Pseudomonas > Pseudomonas spirodelae. The sequence continues at coordinate 59,285 of NZ_JAYEET010000039.1, forward strand.
TGGCAGCGCACATCATTGGTCGGCAAGTTGCGATAGTCACGAATGAGACCGTTGCTCCTTTGTATCTGGCTGCACTTGAGCGTTCGCTCGCCGATCGCGTGATTGCCACGGTGGTTTTGCCCGATGGTGAAAGCTATAAAACTTGGGAAACCCTGCAGCTAATTTTTGATGGCTTGCTGGGCGCGCGGCATGATCGAGGTACTACGGTAATTGCCTTGGGTGGCGGTGTAATTGGCGATATGGCGGGGTTTGCGGCTGCTTGCTACCAGCGCGGCGTTAACTTTATCCAAGTGCCCACCACGCTGTTATCGCAGGTCGACTCATCCGTGGGAGGTAAAACCGGCATTAACCATCCGCTGGGCAAAAATATGGTGGGAGCTTTCTACCAGCCTCAAGCGGTGTTGATCGACACCAATACCCTGACCACCTTGCCTGCTCGCGAGCTGTCTGCGGGATTAGCTGAGGTGATCAAGTACGGCTTGATCTGCGACGAATCATTCTTGTCCTGGCTGGAGGTGCATATGCCTGACCTGCGTGCCCTTGATCAGGCGGCGCTGACTACGGCGATTGCCCATTCGTGCGCTGCAAAAGCGCGCGTTGTGGCGGCTGATGAGCGTGAGTCTGGGGTGCGTGCGACATTGAATCTGGGGCATACCTTTGGTCATGCCATTGAGACGCACCAGGGGTATGGTGTCTGGCTGCATGGTGAGGCGGTTGCGGCGGGTACAGTGATGGCGCTGGATATGTCCGAGCGCCTGGGCTGGATTACACAGGCCGAACGTGAGCGTGCCGTTCGCTTGTTTATCGCTGCGGGCTTGCCGGTTGTTCCGCCTGAGGATATGACTCCTGAGGACTTTATGGCGCATATGGCGGTCGACAAGAAGGTGCTTGATGGCAAGTTGCGGTTGGTCCTATTGCGCGGCTTGGGGCAGGCGACTGTGACGGGTGATTTCCCCCGCGAAATTTTGAATGCCACGCTGAATGCAGACTATGCGGCGCAGCTGGCTCAGCTTAAAAAATAACGAGTACCCCATGACAAGTTTGCATGCTGACGAGGCGTTTCTCGACCATTACCAGTTCACTCACGATCCCTTTGCTTCGCGGGTTCCGGGGTTTAAGTTCTTTCCGGCGCAGCGTAAGCCTGTGCTGGGGCAGTTGCACCATCTAGCACGCTACAGCCAGTTGTTGTTGGTGGTTAGCGGTCCGGAGGGCAGCGGTAAAACGCTGCTGCGCCAGGCGCTGGTCGCGAGCGCCAACAAGCAGACGGTGCAGAGTGTGGTGGTGTCTGCTAAGGGCGCGTCTGACCCCGCAAGCATTTTGCGTCAGGTCGCGCAGGGTATTCAGGTTCAGCGTCCGGAGTTGTCAGCCATTCTTGCCCAGGTTGGGCAGTTGGCGCTAACTGGGCAAGAAGTTTACGTACTGGTTGATGATGCTGAGGAGCTTAGCGATGCTGCGCTTAGCACTCTTTTAAGCCTCGCTGCGGGTAGCGCAGAGGGGCGTCCGCATGTGTTTTTGTTTGCCGAGACTCAGCTGTTGTCGCGTCTTGAGCCGTTGGCTGAAGGCGAAGAGTGTTTTCATGTCATTGAGTTGCAACCTTACAGCGAGGACGAAACGCGTGAGTATCTGGCTCAGCGCCTTGAAGGGGCGGCGCAGGGCATTGAAGTGCTCAGTGACGATCAGGTCGCTGAGATTTACGCGCAGTCTGAAGGTTGGCCAGGGTTAATCAATCAAGTCGCGCGGGAATCGTTGGTTGAGGCAATGCTGGCGCAGCGCAGTGCCGCAAGCCGCGGTGGGTTTTCTTTCAGCTTGCCGCGCAAGCATCTGCTTGCTCTCTGTGTGGTTGCTATTGGGGTTCTGGCTGCTTGGTTTATGCAGGGGCGGGTCGATAAAGATGTTGCGGCGCCGACCATTGCGCAGTTGCCCCTCGGTGAGGCGGCACCTCCTGCGGTGGTTGCGCCGGCTGCGACTGATGCGGTTGCACCTGCGATCCAGTTCGAGGGCGCAAGTCAGCCATTGCCGCTGCCTCTGGTGGGCGAGGCGCAGCCTGTTATTCGTGAGCCTTTAGCGCAAGCTGCAGGCTTGAGTGGTGCGGAAGAGGCCGAGGGCGTTTCGGATACTGCGAGCATTGCAATGGAGCCTGCGCCTGTAGAAGTGGCGAGCGTTGCGGTTGCGCCTGTGGTTGCTGAAGTGGCGAAGGCTGCTCCGCCAGTGGCGCCACCTGCAGCGCCTGCAATCATCAAGCCGGTTGCCGCTGGTGGATGGTATGCCACTCAGGCGGGCTCGCGTTTTACCTTGCAGATACTCGGCGCTCGTTCGGAAAGCGCTGCTCAAGCGTTTGTAAAAGCCAATGGTGCGGATTACCACTATTTCAAGAAGCAGCATCAGGGTAAGCCGCTTTATGTGGTGACCTATGGCAGCTTCAGTAGCCGAGACGCGGCGCAGGCGGCCTTGCGCGCTTTGCCGGCCAAGGTTCAGGCGGGTAAGCCGTGGCCGCGCAACTTCGCCGGCATCCAGCAGGAGATTGCTCAGGCGCGTTGATATAGAGCTGACCCGCTGGTCGATAGCACGACCTTGCAGTCTTATCCTTCGCTTTAGCGACATAAGCTTTCATATTTTCGCCAGCTGGGTTTGTGGCGGCCTGAGTGGATATGTACAATGGCTGCCCTTTCGCCTGCGCAAAGCTGGTGCTTTGCCCTGCGCGCACGGTAAGTTATTGAATTAGAAAGTAATTGCCTTGCAAAAGGCCGTCTGGTGAGAGTCCCTATGAAAGCAGGTTTGTACCGTCCTGATGAGTTCAAGGATAACTGCGGCTTCGGCCTAATCGCCCACATGCAGGGTGAGGCTAGCCATCACCTGCTGCAGACCGCGATTGAAGCCCTGACATGCATGACCCACCGTGGCGGCATCAATGCCGACGGTAAAACCGGTGACGGTTGCGGTCTGCTGATCCAGAAGCCTGATGCTTTCCTGCGGGCCATGGCCAAGCAGCATTTTGCCGCCGAACTGCCCAAGCAGTACGCCGTCGGTATGGTGTTCCTCAACCAAGACCCGGTGAAAGCCGAGGCTGCACGCGAGAACATGAATCGCGAGATTCTCGCGGCCGGCCTGAGCCTGGTTGGCTGGCGCAAAGTGCCGATCGATACCAGCGTGCTCGGGCGGCTTGCCCTTGAGCGCCTGCCGCAGATCGAGCAGGTGTTTATCGGTGGCGAAGGCCTGTCTGACCAGGAATTTGCGATCAAGCTGTTCAGTGCCCGTCGTCGTTCGTCGGTGGCCAACGCCGCGGATAGCGATCACTACATCTGCAGCTTTTCGCACAAGACCATCATCTACAAAGGCCTGATGATGCCGGCCGATCTGCAGCAGTTTTACCCGGATCTGGGTGACGAGCGTCTGCAGACCGCCATTTGCGTATTCCACCAGCGCTTCTCGACCAATACCCTGCCGAAGTGGCCGCTGGCTCAGCCGTTCCGCTTTCTCGCGCACAACGGTGAAATCAACACCATCACCGGTAACCGCAACTGGGCGCAGGCGCGCCGCCTGAAGTTCGCCAACGATCAGATCTTTGATCTGGACGATCTCGGCCCGCTGGTTAACCGCGTCGGTTCCGACTCTTCGAGCATGGACAACATGCTCGAACTGATGGTCACCGGTGGTATCGACCTGTTCCGCGGCGTGCGCATGCTTATTCCGCCAGCCTGGCAGAACGTCGAGACCATGGACGCCGACCTGCGTGCGTTCTACGAATACAACTCCATGCACATGGAGCCTTGGGATGGGCCGGCCGGTGTAGTACTCACCGACGGTCGTCATGCGGTCTGCCTGCTCGACCGTAACGGTCTGCGCCCGGCACGCTGGGTCACCACCAAGAATGGCTACATCACCCTGGCCTCAGAAATCGGCGTGTGGAACTACCAGCCGGAAGACGTGCTGGCCAAAGGCCGCGTTGGTCCGGGGCAGATCCTCGCGGTGGACACTGAAACCGGGCAGATTCTCGGTAGCGATGACATCGACAACCGCTTGAAGTCGCGCCACCCCTACAAACAGTGGATGCGCAAAAGCGCTCAGCGCATTCGCGCGACCCTGGAAGACCGTGACCACGGCTCGGCGTTCTACGACCAGAACCAGCTCAAGCAGTACATGAAGATGTACCAGGTCACCTTTGAGGAGCGTGATCAGGTGCTGCGCCCGCTGGGTGAGCAAGGCCAGGAAGCAGTCGGTTCGATGGGTGATGACACGCCGATGGCAGTGCTCAGCCAGCGTGTGCGTTCGCCGTACGACTACTTCCGTCAGCAGTTCGCGCAGGTTACCAACCCGCCGATCGACCCGCTGCGTGAAGCCATCGTCATGTCGCTGGAGATCTGCCTCGGTGCCGAGCGCAATATCTTCGAAGAGTCGCCCGAGCACGCCGCACGGGTGATTCTCAGCAGCCCGGTGATCTCGCCGGCCAAGTGGCGCGCGTTGATGAACCTGGATCGTCCGGGCTTTGAGCGCCATTTGATCGACATGAACTACGACGAGTCGATGGGCCTGGAAGCCGCTGTGCGCAACATGGCCGATCAGGCTGAAGAAGCCGTGCGCGCCGGTAAGGTGCTGCTGGTCCTGTCTGATCGCCATATCGCGCCGGGCAAATTGCCGGCTCACGCCTCCCTGGTTACCGGTGCGATTCACCACCGCTTGACCGAGAAAGGTTTGCGTTGCGATTGCAACATCCTGGTCGAGACCGCCACTGCTCGCGACCCGCACCACTACGCGGTGCTGCTCGGCTTCGGCGCGTCAGCGGTCTACCCGTTCCTCGCCTACGAAGTGTTGGGTGATCTGATTCGCACCGGCGAAGTGCTGGGCGATCTGTATGAAGTCTTCAAGTATTACCGCAAAGGCATCTCCAAAGGCCTGCTGAAGATCCTCTCGAAGATGGGCATCTCCACGGTTGCCTCGTACCGCGGCGCGCAGCTGTTTGAGGCGGTCGGCCTGGCTGATGACGTCACCGAGCTGTGCTTCCGTGGTGTGGCCAGCCGCATCAAGGGCGCGCGCTTTGTCGATATCGAAGCCGAGCAGAAGTTGCTGGCGGTTGAAGCGTGGAATGCGCGCAAGTCGATCCAGCAAGGTGGTTTGCTCAAGTTCGTCTACGGTGGCGAGTACCACGCCTACAACCCGGATGTGGTGAACACCCTGCAGGCTGCTGTGCAGCAGGGCAGCTACGAGAAGTTCAAGGAATACACCACGCTGGTGGATACCCGTCCGGTGTCGATGCTGCGCGACTTGCTGCAACTGAAGCTGGCCGACCAGCCGTTGCCGCTGGAGCAGGTTGAGCCGCTGGGTGAGATTCTCAAGCGCTTCGACTCCGCCGGTATTTCTCTGGGCGCGCTGTCGCCGGAAGCCCACGAAGCCATTGCCGAAGCGATGAACCGCCTGGGTGCGCGTTCCAACTCCGGTGAGGGCGGTGAAGACCCAGCCCGTTACGGCACCGTGCGCAGCTCGAAAATCAAGCAAGTGGCCACTGGTCGTTTCGGCGTCACGCCGGAATACCTGGTCAACGCTGAAGTGCTGCAGATCAAAGTGGCCCAGGGCGCCAAGCCTGGCGAGGGTGGTCAGCTTCCGGGTGGCAAGGTCAACGGCCTCATCGCCAAGCTGCGTTACGCGGTGCCGGGTGTGACCCTGATTTCGCCGCCGCCGCACCACGATATCTATTCCATTGAAGACCTGGCGCAGCTGATCTATGACCTCAAGCAGGTCAATCCGCAGGCGCTGGTGTCGGTCAAGCTGGTAGCGGAAGCCGGTGTCGGCACTATCGCCGCCGGTGTGGCCAAGGCCTACGCTGACCTGATCACCATCTCCGGTTATGACGGCGGCACAGGCGCTTCGCCGCTGACCTCGATCAAGTACGCCGGTGCGCCGTGGGAACTCGGCCTGGCCGAAACCCACCAGACGCTGCGTGGCAACGACCTGCGCGGCAAGGTGCGGGTACAGACCGACGGCGGCCTGAAAACCGGCCTCGACGTGATCAAAGCCGCCATCCTTGGCGCCGAGAGCTTCGGTTTCGGTACTGCGCCGATGATTGCTCTGGGTTGTAAGTACCTGCGCATCTGTCACCTGAACAACTGCGCCACCGGCGTTGCGACGCAGAACGACAAGCTGCGCAAGGATCACTTCATCGGCACCGTCGAAATGGTGATGAACTTCTTCACCTACGTCGCCGAAGAAACCCGCGAGTGGCTGGCCAAGCTCGGTGTGCGCAGCCTGGAAGAGCTGATCGGGCGTACCGATCTGCTCGACATGCTGCCGGGTGAAACCGACAAGCAGCAGCATCTGGACCTCACGCCGCTGCTGGGTAGCGATCACATTCCAGCGGACAAGCCACAGTTCTGCCTGGTTGACCGCAACCCACCCTTCGACGAAGGCCTGCTGGCCGAGAAGATGGTTGAGATGGCTAAGCCGGCGATTGATGCCGCGAGCGGCGCCGAGTTCGATCTGGACATCTGCAACTGCGACCGTTCCATTGGTGCCCGCGTATCTGGGGAAATCGCCCGCGTACACGGCAACCAGGGCATGGCTAAAGCGCCGATCACCTTCCGCTTCAAGGGCACTGCGGGCCAGAGCTTCGGTGTATGGAACGCCGGTGGTCTGAACCTCTATCTGGAAGGCGATGCCAACGACTACGTCGGCAAGGGCATGACTGGCGGCAAACTGGTGATCACCCCGCCGCAAGGCAGCCCGTTCAAGACCCAGGACAGCGCCATTATCGGCAACACCTGCCTGTACGGCGCCACTGGCGGCAAGCTGTTTGCGGCCGGTACTGCAGGCGAGCGTTTCGCCGTGCGTAACTCCGGTGCGCACACCGTTGTTGAAGGCACCGGTGACCACTGCTGCGAATACATGACCGGCGGCTTTGTCTGCGTGCTGGGCAAGACCGGCTACAACTTCGGTTCGGGTATGACCGGTGGTTTCGCCTATGTGCTTGACCAAGACAACAGCTTCTACGACCGGGTGAACCACGAGCTGGTGGAGATTCAGCGGATCAGTAACGAGGCGATGGAAGCCTACCGCACTCACCTGCAGCAGGTGCTGACGGAGTATGTGCAAGAAACATCGAGCGAGTGGGGCATCAACTTGCTGGAAAACCTGGACGACTACCTGCGCAAGTTCTGGCTGGTCAAGCCGAAGGCGGCAAGCCTGAAGTCGTTGCTCTCCAGCACCCGTGCCAACCCGCAATAAGAATGCGCCTGAAGTGGTTTGATGAGGTATTGCAATGACTGAACGTCTGAATAACGACTTCCAGTTCATCGAAGTCGGGCGCAAAGACCCGAAGAAGAAACTGTTGCGTCAGCGTAAGAAAGAGTTCGTCGAGATCTACGACAACTTTAAGCCGGCGCATGCGGCAGACCAGGCGCATCGCTGCCTGGGCTGCGGCAACCCGTATTGCGAGTGGAAGTGCCCGGTGCACAACTTCATTCCCAACTGGCTGAAGCTGGTGTCCGAGGGCAACATCCTCGCGGCTGCCGAACTGAGCCACCAGACCAACACCCTGCCGGAAGTCTGCGGTCGGGTGTGTCCGCAGGACCGTCTGTGCGAGGGTGCTTGTACCCTCAACGACGGCTTCGGCGCGGTGACTATCGGTTCGGTGGAGAAGTACATCACCGACACGGCTTTCGCCATGGGCTGGCGTCCGGACATGTCCGGCGTTGTGCCGACCGGCAAGCGTGTGGCAGTGATCGGTTCCGGCCCCGCCGGCCTGGGCTGCGCCGATGTTCTGGTGCGCAACGGTGTGACGCCGGTGGTGTTCGACAAGAACCCAGAAATCGGCGGCCTGCTGACCTTCGGCATCCCCGAGTTCAAGCTGGAAAAGACCGTCCTCAGCCATCGCCGCGAAGTCTTTACCGGCATGGGTGTCGAGTTCCGTCTGAACACCGAAATCGGCAAAGACATCAGCATGCAGCAGCTGCTGGATGAGTACGATGCCGTGTTCATGGGCATGGGCACCTACACCTACATGAAGGGCGGCTTCCCTGGTGAAGACCTGCCGGGTGTGCATGACGCGCTGGACTTCCTGATCGCCAACGTCAACCGCAACCTCGGTTTCGAGAAGTCGCCGGAAGACTTTATCGACATGAAGGGCAAGCGCATCGTCGTACTCGGCGGTGGTGACACGGCGATGGACTGCAACCGCACCTCGATTCGCCAGGGTGCCAAGTCGGTGACCTGCGCCTATCGCCGCGACGAAGAAAACATGCCGGGCTCGCGCAAGGAAGTGAAGAACGCCAAAGAAGAGGGCGTGAAGTTCCTCTTTAACCGTCAGCCCATCGCCATTGTGGGTGAAGACAAGGTCGAAGGCGTGAAGGTGGTCGAGACCCGTCTCGGCGAGCCGGATGCCCGTGGCCGTCGCAGCCCCGAGCCGATTCCGGGCTCCGAGGAAATCATCCCGGCGGAAGCCGTGCTGATCGCCTTCGGTTTCCGTCCAAGCCCGGCCGCCTGGTTCAGCGATTTCACCATCGACACCGACAGCCAAGGCCGTGTGGTGGCGCCGGAGCAGAGCCAGTTCAAGCACCAGACCAGCAACCCGAAGATCTTCGCCGGTGGCGATATGGTTCGCGGTTCTGACCTGGTGGTGACGGCGATCTTCGAAGGCCGCAACGCCGCAGAAGGCATCCTCGACTACCTCGGCGTCTAATTACCGAGCAGTGAGGTTGCAATAAACAAAGCCAGCCTTAGGGCTGGCTTTGTCGTTTCTGCTTGCCATGACACTGGCGCGTAAGTCGCGGGCTGTTGCGCCGATTTAGTTGCTGGGCGCGGCGCTAAAACCTACGGCGCGCTCGCGGCGGGTGCTCCATACCGCGCCAGCCACCAGTACGACCAGGGTGATGGCCAACGCGGCGGACGACCCCACCGTGCCGAAGCCCAGGCCGCCGTGATCCAGTGGTTTGCTGAGGAAGTCGCCCAGGGTCGCGCCGAATGGCCGGGTCAGCACGAACGCCAGCCAAAACAACACCACGTGCGAGATGCGCGTCACGTACTTAGCCGCCACCACTGCGGCGATCAGGCTGCCGATCAACAGGGCGCCACCAGCAAAGCCCAGGCCCGAGTCGTCGGCCAGGTAATCACCCAGTGCGGTGCCCAGGGTGTTGGAAAACAGAATCGCCATTCAATAGAACAGCTCACCTCGGCGGCTCTCAATATGCTCGACCGACAGGGATTTTTCGCTCAGGTACCACATCGCGAAAACCGCAATCAACAAGGTCACCAGTAACGCCGAACCGGTGGCGTAGCCCAGACCCAGGGTGCGATCCATAAAGTCGGAGATGGTGGTGCCGGCGGTGCTGGTGGCCAGAATCACTGTCCAGTAGAGCGCTGGGTTGTAACTGCGCGCCCGTAGCTGGCCGACTAGGGTGAGAAGAAACAGGCTGATAAGAATCAGTGAACTTATGGCATAGCCGACATCCAGCGTCATGGACAGTAAATCCCCGGCGGTTTCGCCCAGGGTGGTGGCACAAATCTTCATCACCCAGAAGCTCAGGGTGATGGCAGGCAGTTTGTTCATCGGCGCAATCCGTCAGGCAAGAGAGGAGGGGAAGACGGTTGCAAAAGTAGAGGCGCGGGTGTGAAAAGACGTTAAGAACTCATCAGCGATTCGTTATTTAAAGCGTCTCTTGGGCTATTTCGCCGGGCCCCGGCGAGGCAAATCGTCGCAATAGATAAAAGGCACGGTAGCCGCCGTGCCTTTTGTTATGTGCTTTGCGACAATGGCGCATCTTTTTGCCTATGGGCGGTGAACGGCCTCGTATAGCGGCGTGTTGATCGTGCAAGGTGCTCACACTTTTGTCGGATGCCACCATGACCGTCTTGAAGAACGACCGTTTCCTTCGTGCCCTGCTCAAGCAACCTGTCGACGTCACCCCAGTGTGGATGATGCGTCAGGCCGGTCGTTACCTGCCCGAGTACCGCGCCACCCGCGCCAAGGCGGGTAATTTCGTCAAACTGATGAAGAACCCCGAGTTGGCCTGCGAGGTCACGCTGCAGCCGCTGGACCGTTACCCGCAGCTGGACGCGGCGATTCTCTTCTCCGACATCCTGACCATTCCCGACGCCATGGGCCAAGGCCTGTATTTCGAAACCGGTGAAGGCCCGCGTTTCAACAAAGTCATCAGCTCCATGGCTGATATCGAAGCGCTGCCGATCCCTGATCCCGAGCAAGATCTGGGCTATGTGATGGACGCCGTGCGCACCATTCGCCGTGAGCTGAATGGCCGCGTGCCGTTGATCGGCTTCTCTGGCAGCCCCTGGACCCTGGCCACTTACATGGTCGAAGGCGGCTCCTCGAAGGACTTCCGCAAGTCCAAGGCCATGCTCTACGACAACCCGCAGGCCATGCATGCGTTGCTCGACAAGCTGGCACAGTCGGTTACCGCCTACCTTAACGGCCAGATCAAGGCCGGTGCGCAAGCGGTGCAAATTTTCGATTCCTGGGGTGGTTCGCTGTCGGCAGCGGCCTATCAGGAGTTTTCCCTGGCCTATATGCAGAAGATCGTCGACGGTTTGATCCGCGAACACGACGGTCGTCGCGTGCCGGTAATCCTGTTCACCAAAGGCGGCGGCCTGTGGCTGGAGTCCATGGCCGAGACAGGTGCTGAAGCCCTGGGCCTGGACTGGACCTGTGACATCGGCAGCGCCCGCGCCCGCGTCGGCGACAAGGTGGCCTTGCAGGGCAACATGGACCCGAGCGTGCTGTACGCCAACCCGGCGGCGATTCGCGCCGAAGTCCGGCGCATCTTGGCGTCGTACGGCCATGGCAGCGGTCAGGTGTTCAACCTCGGCCATGGCATCACCCCGGAAGTCGACCCGGCGCATGCCGGTGCGTTCTTCGAAGCGGTGCATGAGCTGTCGGCGCAATACCACACTTCGTAAATGAACAAGGGCCGCATTTGCGGCCCTTGTTCATTGTGCAGCGCTTAATCAGTTGTAACGGTATTTCTGATCGACTTTACGCTTGCTCAGCGTGTATTGAGTAATGTCGATCTGGCCTGTTTGGAGTTGCTCATCTAGGCCATCTAGCTCACGTTCATGCTGACTGTGAAGGTGTGCTTTTGTCGCTTGATAGTTGATTGATTGGGAGGCGTCATGTCCGCTGACAGGGTCCCAAAGAATCGAAAGTGGCCAGAAAAGCAAGTTCACGACGCCTAAGCCGTATTCGCGGCCATAGAAGGAGCCCCCGCCTGGCAAAAGACCTAAAGCGGCTCCTAGCCCGGGATTCTTTTCTTCGACGGCCTGGCCGCGCGCTTCAAAATACTTGAGCTCAGCTTCCTGATGCGAATTAAGACCCGATGCACATCCCGTGCAAAATACGATTACGCTGGCTGCTGCAAAAATACGATTGATGCTCATGCTAACTCCATGTTTTTGTTGGTAATCCGGCCACGCAAAAGCGGCGGCGGAGCTTAGCATGGTGTGGTGGCGTTTTGCCTTTATTGTTGAGCCTGCGTATGCGCGATTCGTTTTGCAGAGTTTTTCGCTTATCCGCAGGTTTTTTGCATAGAATCCAAGACCATTTTGGGGCTCAGGGAGGTACTTCATGCGGCGCGTAATTTTCAATCAGAAGGGCGGTGTGGGTAAGTCCAGCATTGCCTGCAACCTGGCCGCAGTCAGCGCTTCCCAGGGCTATCGCACGCTGTTGATCGACCTGGACGCACAGGCCAACTCGACGCATTACCTCACCGGCTTGACCGGCGATGAGATTCCTATGGGGATCGCCGAGTTCTTCAAGAACACCCTGTCGTCCGCGCCCTTCGGCAAGAAAGGCCGGGTTGATATCTACGAAACGCCGTTCGACAACCTGCATGTGGTCACCGCCACCGCTGAGCTGGCTGACCTGCAGCCCAAGCTTGAGCAGAAACACAAGATCAACAAGCTGCGCAAATTGCTCGATGAGCTGGGTGAGGATTACGAACGCATCTACCTGGATACCCCGCCCGCACTGAATTTTTACACCGTTTCGGCGTTGATCGCGGCCGACCGGGTGCTGATTCCCTTTGACTGCGACAGCTTCTCGCGTCAGGCGCTGTATGGCTTATTGCGGGAAATTGAAGAGCTTAAGGAAGACCATAATGAAGGGCTTGAGGTTGAAGGTATCGTGGTCAACCAATTCCAGCCGCGCGCGACCTTGCCGCAGCAACTGCTCGATGAGTTGGTCGCCGAGGGCTTACCGGTGTTGCCGGTAAATCTGATGAGTTCGGTGAAGATGCGCGAGTCGCACCAGGCCTGCATGCCGCTGGTTTATCTGGATCGCAACCACAAGCTGACCCAGCAGTTTGTCGAGTTGCATGACCTGCTCAATGCCCGCTGATCGTAACCCACCAATAAAAAAGCTGCCTAGGCAGCTTTTTTATTGGTGGGTTACGCTTCTGCGCAGCAAACTCACCCTACCGCACCACGTAGATATCGCAGGGTGCCTTGTGCAGGAAGTGCTGCGCCAGGCTGCCGAGCAGGGCTTGCGACAGTGCGCTGCGGCCGTGGCTGCCGAGCACCAGTAGTTCGCTATCGGTACTTTTCAGGTGAGCTTGCAGGCAGCGCAGAATGCCGCCTTGTTCTACTGAATGAGTCAGCGTCGGGCCCTTGTCTGGCAGGTTTTGCGCTTCATCTTCCAGCAACTGGTTGATCAGGGCTTTCTGCGTGTCCAGTTGCGCCTCAACCTGCTTGGCTGTGCCCTTGTCAGGCTCAAACACGTGCAAGGCATGCAGCTCAGCGGTTTCGGGCAGCAGCCGATAGGCCTGGCCGAGCGCGCTGCAGGCGCAGAGCGAGAAGTCGATGGCCGCCAGAGCGCGTTTATACGGGCTGGAATCATTGCGTGCGACCAACAGCAACGGCACGGGACAGTTGCGGGCGATGCGGTCGAGGCTAGTGCCGGAGAAGAAATCGTGGCGCTGGTGATGGGCGCCGAGGACCAGCAGGTCGCAACCCAGTTCATTGAGCTGCTGCAGCACGGTGTCCGAGGGCTTGCTGCCACTGCGGATCAGCAGTTGCGTGCCAGCCGGTGCATAGGTGGTGAGGCTGCGATCCAGAGCCTGTTTGGCCTGGTCATGCTCCTGGCTGCTTTTGCTCGGGTCGAGCACATGCAGCAGGGTCAGTTTGGCGTTGAACTGTTTGGCCAGTTGCGCGGCGCGGCACAGCGCCATATCAGCGGTATCGCGCAGGTCGTGAGCAATGAGGATATGACTGGGCATGGTCGGCACTCTCCTGCCGATGCATGTCGGCACATTTATTGTGACCTCGAGTCATAGCTGGACTTTTGACCTAGGGCAAGGTCATGCGTCAGCGTCTACGCAATTGGTACAGGCCACGACTCTCGACCACTACTTCACCACTGTCGTCGGTTAGCTGCAACTCTAAAAGGTATTCAGCCTTGCCTTGGTCTGTTGCCTGGTTTTGCAGGCGCTGGATTTCCTCGGCGCTAAGGCGTGCCTCGACCCGAATCGCGCCGGTAGCGGGGCGGCGAAAGCGCAGGTTCATCTCCTTGATGATGGGATAAAAATGCTGGGTATCGAAGCTGGTGAGAAATAACGCGCCGCCGGGAATCTCCGCCAGGGTGAACAGCGCGCCGGCATACATGCTGCCGATATGGTTCTGGTTGCCCTCTAGAGGCATCCGCAGGCGCACCCAGCCAGGCTCAAGGACTTCGGCCTTGAGGCCGCTGCGCTGAACAAAGGCGATCTGTTCTTCGGTGAGCTGGCGCACCAGTTCAAGGGGCATCGGCATGGCTTGGCTCCACAGGTTGTGAGTGTGCAGCCAGCCTAATGCGTGCTTAAGAGCAGGGTAATGACCGCGCTGGCATCGCGGCATTGACTGAATCGCTCAGCGCCGCAGCTCAGATGCCGTGCTGACGTAGCCAGCCGAGCAGTTGTGGCAATGGCAGTGCGCCACTCTGGCGGGCGATTTCCACGCCGCCCTTAAGCAGGATCAGGCTCGGGATCGAGCGAATGCCCATCTCGGTGGACAGTTGCGGGTTGGCTTCGCTGTCCAGTTTTGCCAGGCGACAGCGGCCCTGCAATTGGCTGGCGGCCTGGGTAAAAATTGGCGCGAAACTGCGGCATGGGCCGCACCAGCTGGCCCAGACGTCAATCAGCAAGGGTAAATCGCCTTTGTTCTGCGCGGCGAAGCTGGCCTGACTCAGCTCGAAGGGCGTGCTCGGCAGCACTTCAGCCTTGCAGCGGCCACAGCGCGGCGCATCGCCCAGGCGTTCAGAGGGAATACGGTTGAGGCCATTGCAGTGCGGGCAGGGGATCAGCAGGGGATTGGACATGGGCGACTCCAGACGCGGGATAGTCCTAATCTGGAGTCGCTGACGCCGATATCAAGTGCGCGGGTGTGCCTTAAACGATTTGTGCGGCCTGCAACGCCTGGCTGAGGTCGGCGAGAATGTCATCGCTGTGTTCGATGCCAATCGATAGGCGCACCATGTCGCGCGGTACACCGGCGCGTTCCAGCTCTTCGTCATTCAGTTGGCGATGGGTGGTCGAGGCCGGGTGGCAGGCGAGCGATTTAGCATCGCCGATATTCACCAGGCGCACCACCAGCTGGAGCGCGTCGATAAAGCGCGCCCCGGCTTCCTGACCGCCGACAATGCCGAACGACAGGATCGACGCAGGCTTGCCTGCGCAATATTTCTGCGCCAAGGCATGCTCGGGATGATCCGGCAGGCCGGCATATTTGACCCAAGCCACCTGCGGGTGGTTTTGCAGGTAATGGGCGACCTTCAGCGCGTTCTCGCAGTGGCGCTCCATGCGCAGCGCGAGCGTCTCCAAACCTTGCAGGATCAAAAAGGCGTTGAACGGCGACAGCGCCGCACCGGTATTGCGCAGTGGCACCACGCGGCAGCGGCCGATAAAGGCGGCAGGCCCGAAGGCTTCGGTGTAGGTCACGCCGTGGTAGGACGGGTCCGGCGTATTGAGCAGGGCAAAGCGCTGTTTATTGTCAGCCCAGGGGAATTTGCCGGAGTCGACGACAATGCCGCCGATGCTGGTGCCGTGGCCGCCGATGTATTTGGTCAGTGAGTGCACGACGATGTCGGCGCCGTGTTCAAACGGCCGGCAGAGCATCGGCGTGGCCACCGTGTTGTCGACGATCAGCGGCACGCCATGGCGGTGTGCGGCGTCAGCCAGTGCTTGCAGGTCAACGATATTGCCCGCCGGGTTGCCGATGGATTCGCAGAATACCGCCTTGGTCTTGTCGTCGATCAGCGCTTCCAGGGCGGCGATGTCGTCGTGCGCGGCGAAGCGCGTCTGGATGCCAAAGCGCGGCAGGGTGTGGGCCAGCAGGTTGTAGGTGCCGCCGTACAGCTTGGCCACCGAGACGATGTTGTCACCGGCTTCGGCCACAGTCTGGATGGCGTAGGTGATCGCGGCCATACCCGAGGCCACAGCCAGTGCACCGACGCCACCTTCCAGCGCGGCGACGCGCTCTTCGAGCACGGCGTTGGTCGGGTTCATGATTCGTGAATAGATATTGCCGGCGACCTTCAGGTCGAACAGATCGGCCCCGTGCTGGGTGTCGTCGAAGGCAAAGGAGCTGGTCTGGTAGATCGGCACGGCCACCGCCTTGGTGGTCGGGTCAGGGCTGTAGCCGGCGTGGATGGCCAGGGTTTCCAATTTCATACGCACGTTCCTTCGGGGCAGATGGCAAGGTACGCAGCATGGCCAAAGCAGCACCGCCTGGTCAATGCACCGGCGCATTCAGCGCAAAGTGTGCGGGCCGAGGCCGGTGCCGAGCGCGTGCTTAGACCGGTACCAGTGGCCAGAACCAGGGGATCACCACACTGGCAACCGCCCACAGCAACAGGTTGAGCGGTATGCCGACCTTCATAAAGTCGGTGAAGCGATAGCCGCCGGCGTTGTATACGAAGGTATTGGTTTGATAGCCGATGGGGGTGGCAAAGCTGGCGCTGGCGGCAAACATCACGGCGACCACAAAGGCGCGCGGATCCACCCCCAGGTGCTGAGCCAGGCCGATGGCAATCGGCGTGACCAGTACCGCGACGGCGTTGTTCGAGAGCATCTCGGTGAGGATCGAGGTCAGCAAGTAAATCAGCGACAGCATCAGCAGCGGCCCGGCCCAGGGCAGCCAGCCCATCACGCTTTCCACCAGCAGTTTGACCAGGCCGACTTTGTCCATGGCGATGCTGATGGCCAGCATGCCGAAGATCAGGCTGAGGATCTTCCAGTCCACCGCTTTGTAGGCGTCTTCCACATCCAGGCAGCGGGTCGCCAGCACGGTCACCGCGCCGATGATCGCCAGGCCTTCGATGGGCATCACGCCAAAGGCCGCCAGCAGCATTACCGCCAGGGTGGCGATGATCGCAATCGGCGCTTTGTCGCGGCGGAATGCGCGCTCCTGCACGGCGTTAAGGCTGATCAGCTCGCCGTTGTCGGCAAAGCGTTTGATTTGCGTCGGCGTGCCTTCGACCAGCATCACGTCGCCGAACTGCAACTCGAAGTCATCCAGGTTGCCCTGGATGTTCTCGTCCTGGCGGTGCACGGCGAGCACGGCGATGCCATAGCGCGCGGTGAGGTCTAGGTCGCGCATGGGCCGGTGGCTGTAGCGCGAGTTACGTCCGACGATGGCCTCGGCGAGGATCACATCGTGGCTGCTGATGGTTTCAAAGGCATCGCTGCGGTTGAAGATCAGGTGGCCGCTTTCGCGCAGCTCGACCACATCCTTGACCTGGCCGTGCAGCACCAACTGATCGCCGGCCAGCAGCAGGGTGTCGTGGGCGGGCTCGGTGAGCTCCTGCTCGTCGCGGAAAATTTTCAGCACCTGCAGGCCGCTGCCACCGTTGAGATGGGCTTCGTGCAGGGTTTTGCCGATCACCGGGGAGTCGTGCGGCACCAGCAGTTCGGTCATAAAGGTGCGCGCAAGATCCGGGCGCAGCTGCTTGGACAGGGTTTCGCGGTCGGGCAACAAGTGCCGGCCAATGGTCAGCAGATAAGCCATACCGGCGGCGGCGAGGATCAGCCCGGCGCCGGTAATTTCGAACATGCCGAAGGGCTCCAGGCCCGCCTTGCGCGCCACCCCATCGACCAGAATATTGGTCGAGGTGCCGATCATGGTCAGCGTGCCGCCAAGGATGGTCGCGTAGGACAGCGGAATCAGCAGTTTCGACGGCAGGGTGCCGGCACGCCGGGCCAGGGAGATCGCCACCGGGGTGAGAATGGCCACCACCGGGGTGTTATTCAGAAAGGCCGAAATGACCAGGGCGGTAATCGTCAGACCGGTGAGCACGCGGATCGGGCTGGTGCCGACCAGATCGCCCAGCCAGTTGCCGAGGGCGTCGATACAGCCGGTGCGCTCTAAAGCGGCGGACAGCACAAACATACAGGCGATGGTCACCGGGGCCGAGTTGCTCAGTACGCTGAGCACTTCGGTTGGGGTCAGCAGCTGGGTAATCAGCAGCGCGGCCACGGCAATGGCGGCGACTATATCCGGGCTCCACTTCTCGCGTACAAACGCGTACAGCACCCAAACCAACAGGGCGCCAACAAACAGCAGGGGCAGCGGTAGTGAATCCCAGAACATGAACGTCCTTTTGAGCTATCGGCGTGCCGACCTATGGGGGCTATGGCGGCGCAAGGCGCAGAAGATAAGGGTTGCTGCTTAGAGAGTCTAAGAATGTTTGGGAAGGTTTATATGCCTTTTCGATTTAACAGATAAGGCTGTACGGACCGCTCTGCTGGCCACTGTGCCTGTGCGGCGGCGCCTGGGCGAATTAGGCTCAAGGCTTTGTCGGAAGGGGATCGCTATGCGTCAGTTAGGCATCTTGGGCGGCATGAGCTGGGAATCTACGGCCAGTTATTACCGTTTGCTCAATCAGGGCGTGCGCGAGCAGTTGGGCGGCCTGCACTCGGCGCCGCTGTTGCTGCATTCCGTGGACTTCGCTGAAGTGGCCGAGCTGCAGCAACGTGGCGACTGGCAGGCCGCCGGCGAGCTTTTGGCCAGGGCCGCACAGGGCTTGCAGCAGGCTGGGGCGACCGCTTTGCTGCTCGCCACCAATACCATGCACAAGGTCGCGCCGGCGCTGGAGGCCGCGATCGATATCCCGTTGCTGCATATCGGCGATGCGGTTGGTCAGGCCTTGCAGCGTCAAGGGATCAAGCGCGCTGCCTTGCTTGGGACGCGTTTTACTATGCAGGAGGCCTTCTACCGTCAGCGGTTGGCCGAGCGTTTTGCGATTGAGGTGATCACCCCTGAGCCTGTGCACATGGAGGAAGTCGACCGGGTGATCTTTGCCGAGCTGTGTCAGGGCCAGTTCCTCGCGCCGGCGCGCGACTTCTACTTGGATTGCTTGCGCACGCTGAAAGAGCAGGGCGCCGAGGTGGCGATTCTTGGTTGCACCGAAATTGGTTTGTTACTGGAGGGCGTGGACGCACCGCTGCCGTTGCTCGACAGCGCCGAGTTGCATGTGGCGATGGGGCTGGAGTGGATGTTGGGGGTGTAGGAAATCCTGTGGGAGGCGCTTTAGCGGCGATTGTCGCGGCTAAAGCCCCTCCCACGGCTGGCTACGAGGAACAGCTGATTTCCAGGTGCTTACCCCACTCCGGTGGACGCTGGGCGTAGCGCTCGAAGCCCGGCTGCTCGTCGAAGGGCTGTGACAGCACCTGATGCAGTTCGCGCACCGGGGCATAATCGCCCTGCTCGGCGGCTTCGATCGCCTGCTGCGCTAAGTAGTTGCGCAGGATGTATTTGGGGTTGACCGCCTGCATGCGCGCCTGGCGCTGCACCTGGTCAGCGCCGTCCTGAGCGCTGCGTATTAGGTAGTCGGCGGCCCAGGTGTCGAAGCCGGCGAGGTCGGTAAAGTCATCACGCAGGCGCGCCACAGCCTCGGCCGCTGGGCTGTCGCCGAGCTCGCGGAAGAAGTTGGTGTAGTCCACCGCGCTGCTTTGCATCAGTTGCAGCAAGCGCTGCACCCGGGCTTCATCGCCCTCATCGGCGCTCAGTAGGCCTAGGCGTTTACGCATCAGATCGAGGTAGTGCGCCTGATACAGCGGCAGGAACAGGCCGAGGCTTTCGCGCAGGGCATCGACCTCGACCAGTGGCACCAGCGCTTGACCGAGGGCAGCGAGGTTCCATTGGGCGATGGGCACCTGATTGCTGAAGCTGTAGCGCCCGGTGTCATCCGAATGGTTGCAGATGTGCTGGGCGTCGAAATCGTCGAGGAAGGCATAGGGACCGTAGTCGAAGGTGATGCCGAGGATCGACATGTTGTCGGTGTTCATCACCCCGTGACAGAAACCGTACGCCTGCCAGTAGGCGATCATCGTGGCGTTACGCTCGATGATCTCGCGGAGCATCGCCAGATAGGGCTGCGCGTCTTGTAGGCACTCGGCGTAGTGGCTGTGCAACACATGCTCGGCCAGTTGCTTCAGCTGGTCGTGCTGCTGGGTGTAATAGAAGTATTCGAAGTGGCCGAAGCGCACATGGCTGGGCGCCAGGCGCAGCACCATCGCCGCGCTTTCTTGCTTCTCGCGCCACACCGGGGTGCTGGAGCCGGTCACGCACAGCGCCCGCGAGGACGGAATACCAAGGGCGTGCAGGTGCTCGCTGGCGAGAAATTCACGGATCGAGGAGCGCAGTACCGCGCGGCCATCGCCCATGCGTGAGTAGGGGGTTTGCCCGGCGCCTTTGAGGTGCAGGTCCCAGTACTCGCCGGCTTCGTTGAGCACCTCGCCCAGCAGCAGGCCGCGGCCATCGCCCAGGCGCGGGTTGTAACCGCCGAACTGATGCCCGGAATAAACCATGGCCCGTGGCTCGGCCGTACTCCAGAGCTTGTGCCCGCTGAAAATCTGCGCAAATACGGCACTCTCGGCCTCGCTCGGGTCGAGGTCGAGCAACGCCATCGCCGCTGTGCTGGCCACCACTAAGCGCGGCTCGGCAATCGGCTCGGGCAATACGTGGCTAGAAAAGGCGTCGCCAAGGCGGGCGAAACGGTTGTCGAATTGCAACTCGATGAGCGACTTCACGTTCAGGCTCCAGCCAGGCACAGCGGCCCGGCGGTGGTGAGGGGCTGGCCCGCATGTGCGGGCGAGTAACTGATTTACTGCGGATCTAGAGGCGGCTCGGGCGGCGACTGTTGTTGCTTAGCCGTAGCCGCGACCCCGGCTTGTATCAGTTCTCCGCTGCTCAGATTGAGCTCATGGCCCTGCAGGTTTTTGATCAACACATCGACCTGATTGAATGCCATCTCGACGTTATGTTCGCGGAAGCTCAGGGCGATGCGCGTGAGGATTTCGTCGGTGGCGGCGTTGCGGTCGCCCAGCTCACGGACATGGAAGCGCAGCTCGTAGTCGAAGGTGCTGGCGCTGATCGTCAGGAAGAACAGCAAGGGCTCCGGGTCGCGCAGTACCCGTGGGTTCTCTATCGCGGCTTGCATCATCAGCTTGCGCGCCAGGGCCAGGTCCGACTCGTAGGCCAGGCCGATTTTCACAATGACGCGGGTGACGGTGTCGTTCAGCGACCAGTTGATCAGTTGGTCGGTGACGAAGGTTTTGTTCGGCACGATGATTTCTTTGCGGTCGAAATCGGTGATGGTGGTGGCGCGAATACGGATTTTACTGACCGTGCCGGACAGGTTGCCGATCGTCACCACGTCGCCAATGCGAACCGGCCGCTCGAACAGGATGATCAGGCCGGAGATAAAGTTGGCGAAGATTTCCTGCAGGCCGAAGCCCAGGCCCACCGACAGGGCGGCGACCAACCATTGCAACTTGTCCCAACTGACCCCGAGGGTCGACAGGGTGATGACAAAGCCGATGCCGAAAATGGCGTAGGACAGCAGCGTGGTGGTGGCGTAGGCGCTGCCTTGGGCCAGTTTGAGCCGCGACAGCACCAGCACCTCAAGCAGGCCGGGTAAGTTGCGCCCCAGGGCCAATGTGATGCCAATAATGATCAGCGCGCCGAGTACATCGCTGAGGCTGATGGGCACCAGCACGGCGGCATCGCCGGTACCGCTGCTGTACTCATACAGTGCGATGTTATCCAGGTAGGCAAATACTGAGATCAGATCCGCCCACACCCAATACAGGCTGAAGATAAAGGCGCCGAGTAGGGACAGGCGAATCAGCCGCAGCGATTGTTGATTGACCTGCTCAATATCCAGTGTCGGCTCTTCAATGACGATATCCGTGCCTTCACCGCCCTCTTTGCTGCTTTGTGCCTGGCGCTTGCTCAGGGCGCGTTGGTAAGCCAGGCGTCGTGCCGCCACAGACAAACCGCGGATAAAGGTGGCTTCGATGATCAGCCAGATCATCAGCAGGTACAGGGTGGTGATCAGGCGGTCACTGAGTTTCAGCGCGGTGTAGTAGTAACCAAACCCGACCGCAATGATCAGCGCCAGGGGCAGCAGACTGAGGGCGATACCGATAAGCAGGCGAAACGCCGAGCCATGCTCGCGGGCCGGGCCGGTGAGCAGGGTTTTGTACAGCAACCAGACCATCAGGGCGTAGCAACTCAGCACCACGGTCAGGCCGATGACGTCATCGCCAAGGCCGGCGGGCTGGTGTTTAGCCACTGTGACGACGGCGACCAAGGCCATCACCACCAAGCCCAAACGGCGCACTTGCTTGTGCAGGAAGGCCACCTGCGCGTGCCCCCAGCGGAAGTGCAACTCGGCCACGCCGCCATCGGCAAGGATGCGGTAGACGGTATAGAACACCAGCCAGGCCTGAGCCATCTGGAACAGCGCCTCGCCCAGGTTGGCGTTCTGCCCGCGGGCATCCATTTGCAGGGCGAAGCCGCAGAGCGCCAGGAGCAAGGTGCCGGGTAATGCCAGTAGCACGTTAAGCATGATCGCCATGGGCGTATGCAGCTGGCTGTCACGCTTGAAGTGGCCAATGTCCTGGTGCAGTTCGCCGAGCTTGCGGTACAGGTAGCTGCGGCGCCACAGCAACACGGTAATCAGCAGCAGTAGCGGCAGGAACAACAGCGGTCGCTCGGTTAGGCCGGCCGCCAGTTGACGCAAATTAGCGCCCCAGGGCAGTTCGGCAATCTGCCGCTCCAGCAAATGCGGCACCGACTTGAACCATTCCAGGTCCAGCGGCTTGTTGCTGGGGATCCAGAACATCTGCTCGTCGAGGGTGGCCCGCAGGGTTTCGGCGGTGGTTTGTAGCTGTTTCTGGTTGAGCTGCAGGGTGATCGACTCGTTGAGCAGCGTATTTAATTCGCGGTTCAGGCGGTCGATCAGCTCGCGGCGGGTGTTGATGATATCCAGCAGGTCGGTGCGCAAGGCCGGGGTATTCGCATCTTCCGTGTGGTTGCTGAGCAGTTTGTCGACGTAGACGCTGGGGTTGTTGATGGCCTCGCGCTGCTGGTTCAGCTCAAACTGATACAGGCGCAGGTCAGCGATTTGGTCTGGCAGGCTGCTGTCGATCTGCAACGTTGGCAGGGCCTGCTGCTGTTTATAGAGAATGCGTGAGAGCAGCAGGCTGCCTTGCAGTACGCTGATTTGTTCCGCCAGGGCTTGGTCGCTCTGGCTCAGGCTGTCGAGCTGCTGCTTGGTCTGCAGGTTGAGGCGGGTCAGTTCATTGAGGCGGTCGGTGGCGTTCAGCAGGTAGTCGGACAGCTTCAGATTCATTGCGCTTTCACGCGCCAGCAGGGTGTCGCTGCCGGCTTTCTCGGCTTCGCGCGATTGTTCGGCCACCGCCTGTTCAGACAGGTTGCGGCGTTTTTCGTTGATCAGGTTCTGCAGGTCGAGGAGTTCTTGCTCGAGGCGTTTGATCCGTTCATCGAGCAAGGTTCGGCGGCTATTGCCGAGGTCCTGCAGCAGGCTATTGCCGGCCAGCTCCTGACGCCGCAGCTGGGTTTGTGCGTCGAGCTTGGCCAGTTCGGCATTCAACTGGTCACGGCGCTCATTGCTCAGCGGTTTACTGCCGTCGCGGCCGTTTTTCAGGAGGTTGTTGATCTCCAGGCTACGGGTCTGGTTGCTGCTGATTTCCGCCTGGGCGCGCTCTGGGCGGGTCTGCGCGGTGATCACCAGGCTATTGGCCTCGATGATCTGCTTTTGCCATTCGTTGAGTTGCGCGTTGCGCTCGGCCAGTAGCTGCTCAAGCTGTGGCAGGGCGCTTTTGCCGTAGCGCAGGTTGACCTGAGTGGGGGGGCTGTTTTTCAGCCGCTCGTAATCGCGCTGGGCTTCGCTAATCTGCCGTGGGGCATCCTCTAGCTGCTTTTCCAGGGCGGCCAGGCGCTGTTCGCTGTCGGCTGTCTCGACCAGCAGCGCCAGGGTTTTCTCCAGTGTCTGCTTGACGGCCTGCTGCTCGGCTTCCGGCAGCTTGCGCTCTGCCAGGCTGTCGAGGCTGCTTTGTACGGCAGCGCTGCTCGGTGGCTCAGCGGCGTGCAACTGGGGGACGCTCAGGCAAAGCCCGAGCAGGGCAACGGCTAGATAGGTGCGCAGAGAGGGCATAGTGGCAGTCGTTGGCTCGATAAAGAAGCTGAGTTTAACAGGCGTCTGGTTAACTGCCTGGGCCGCACGCAATGGCCTTTAGTGGGTTAAGGCTGGCGTGCAGCCGGGCGTAAACAGACTGTTAGAGGAAGAGCCCAGGGCCTGGGCGGCTGCCTTCGGGGAATCTGACGCCGACTTTGCGGATCTTGTTCCCTTCCATTGCGGCCACTGTCCAGGTCAGGCCTTGCCATTCCACCTGGTCGCCGATCACCGGCTCGCCGCCAATCTTATGGGCAATAAAGCGGCCCAGGTGCAGTTGGCCTTCGGCACCCTCCAGTTTCAAACCGTACAACGCGGCAACGGCAGCCAGTTCAGCATCGCCTTCAAGCACGAAGTCACCGAAAAAGCGCAGGTCCTGGCCGCGTTTCGGGGCCTGGCTGAACAGTTTGCCGAGTGCGGGCAGGTTATTTTCGTGGCCCACCACACAGAGCAAATCGCCGGCTTCCAGGGTCGTGCTGCCGGAAGGGTGCAGCAGTTCCATACCACGGAACAGCGCGGCGATACGTGTGCCTTCAGGCATTTTCAGCTCACGCAGCGCCGCGCCAATGCACCATTTTTCCGCGCCGAGGCGATAGATAAACAGCTCCCACTGGCTGGTCGGGTGCACGTCCAGGCCGGCACGTGATACTGGCGCAGGCTCCGGCGGCACGGTCACCCGCAGTAGCTTGGCGGCCCATGGCAGGCTGGTGCCTTGCAGCAACAATGAGACCAGTACGATAAAGAACGCCACATTGAAGAACAGCTGGGCATTCGGCAGCCCGGCCATCAGCGGGAACACCGCGAGAATAATCGGCACCGCGCCGCGTAGGCCTACCCAGGCGATAAAGACCCGCTCGCGGTCATGGAAGGCGCGGAACGGTAGTAGGCCGAGGAACACCGACAACGGCCGCGCGAAGAGGATCATCCACAGCGCTAAGCCCAGTGCCGGCAAGGCAATCGGCAGCAATTCGTGCGGGGTGACCAGCAGGCCGAGGACCAGGAACATACCGATCTGCGCCAGCCAGGTCAGGCCGTCGAGCATATGCAGAATGCCGTGGCGCGAGCGGATCGGCCGGTTGCCCAGCAGCAGGCCGCACAGGTAGATCGACAGAATGCCGCTGCCGCCCACCGCCGTGGTGATGGCAAAGATGATCAGGCCGCCGCTGACCACCAGCAGTGGGTACAGGCCCTTGGCCAGCTCCATGCGGTTAATCAGGTTGAGCAGCAGCCAGCCACCCCCTAAGCCGAGCAGTGCGCCAATGCCGAACTGTTGCACCAGCTGGATCAGCAGATTCCAGCTAATGCCGTCCTGGCCGCTGCCGAGCATGGCGATCAGGGTAACGGTAAGAAACACCGCCATCGGGTCGTTACTGCCGGACTCGATTTCCAGGGTGGCGCTGACCCGTTCGTTGAGGCCACGCCCGCCGAGCAGGCTGAATACGGCGGCGGCATCGGTGGAGCCGACGATGGCACCAATCAGCAAGCCTTCCATCCACGTCAGGTCGAACAGCCAGGCCGCGGCAATGCCCGTCAGCCCGGCGGTTATCAGTACCCCCAGCGTGGCCAGGGAAAGCGAGGGCCATAAGGCCACGCGAAAACTCGACACGCGGGTGCGCATGCCGCCGTCGAGCAGGATGATCGCCAGCGCGAGGTTACCGACCAGGTAGGCTTGCGGGTAATTGTTGAAGATGATGCCGCCCGGGCCGTCGGTGCCGGCGAGCATGCCGACGCCGAGAAAAATCACCAGGATGGGGATGCCGAAACGCGAGCCAAACGCGCTGACGAGAATGCTCATTGCGACCAGCACACCACCGACCAAAAAAAGATTATTGATGGTGCTGGCATCCAAGGCGCGTACTCCGTGCGGGTGGTGAGCGTGCCACTATGCATGGCGCGTGCCAGCGATTCTAACCGTTGCTCGAATTTGCCGCTGAAAAAAACGCCCGGCATCGGCCGGGCGTGTTGTAACAGCATGCTATGCGCTTAAAAACCTGTTACGCCCTGTCGAGCTAGGGCGATGCAATGAACGCATGCGAGGACCTGCAGCTAAGCGTCTGCAGGTTTTTAGAACCAGGCATCCTGCATGCTCAGGCAGGTGTCGTCGCGGGCTTCGAGGATGGCCAGGTCGTGGTGGCAGCTCGGCACTTCCCAGGTGAGGAAGTAACGCGCGGCCTGCAGCTTGCCTTGGTAGAAGTCGACATCGGCGGCGTTGGCCTCTTTATTAGTCAGGCGTGCCAGGCCCTCTTCGGCGCGGATCGCCTGCTCCAGCCAGCGCCAGCCGATCACAGTATGGCCAAAGACCTTGAGGTATAGCGCCGAGTTGGCCAGGCCTTCATTCACTTTGCCGCCCATCAGGTCGCCGAGCAGTGCCAAGGTCACCGCTTGCAGCCTTGCCAGCAGTTGCTCCAGCGGCTGGCGCAGGGTGGTCAGCGAGGCATGGGCTTCGGCACGTTGGCAGGTGCCGTGGATCAGCTTGAGCAGTTGCTTGAGCGCGGCGCCGCCGTTCATCGACACCTTGCGGCCGAGCAGGTCGAGGGACTGGATGCCGTGAGTGCCTTCGTGTATCGGATTCAGGCGGTTGTCGCGGTAATACTGCTCCACCGGGTAATCGCGGGTGTAACCGTGGCCGCCGAGAATCTGGATCGCCAGTTCGTTAGCCTTGAGGCAGAACTCAGACGGCCAGGATTTGACGATCGGGGTGAGCAGGTCGAGCAACTCCAAGGCGCTGCGGCGCTCTTCTTCGCTCTCGAGGGTCAGGGTGTCGTCGAACAGGCGAGCAGCGTATAGGCCGAGATCGAACGAGCCCTCCACATAGGCTTTCTGCGTCAGCAGCATGCGCCGCACGTCGGCGTGTTCGATGATCGCCACTTGGCTGGAGGTGGGGTCTTTGCCATCCGGCAGGCGACCTTGCGGGCGCTGACGGGCGTAGTCCAGTGAATACAGGTAGCCGGCGTAGCCGAGCATTACCGCGCCCATGCCGACGCCGATGCGCGCTTCGTTCATCATCTGGAACATGTAGCTCAGGCCATGGTGCGGCTTGCCCACCAGATAGCCGACGCAGTCGCCGTTATCGCCGAAGTTCAACGCCGTAGAGGTGGTGCCGCGCCAGCCCATCTTGTGGAACAGGCCCGCTAGAACCACGTCATTGCGCTTGCCCAGGCTGCCGTCGTCATTGACCAGGAACTTCGGCACGATAAACAGGCTGATGCCCTTCACCCCGGCAGGTGCGTCCGGCAGCTTGGCCAGCACCATGTGCACGATGTTCTCGCTGAGCGGGTGATCGCCGCCGGAGATAAAGATCTTGTTGCCCTTGAGCCGGTAAGTGCCGTCTTCGGCAGGTTCCGCGCGGGTGCGGATGTCCGACAGTGACGAGCCGGCGTGCGGCTCGGTCAGCGCCATGGTGCCGAAGAAACGCCCATCGATCATCGGCTGCAGAAAGCGTTGCTTCTGTTCGGCCGTGCCGAAGTTCTCGATCAGGTTGGCCGCGCCCATGGTCAGGAATGGGTACGAGGTGGTCGCCGCGTTAGCCGACTGGAAGTGCGCAAAGCAGGCCTGCGAAAGCAGGTTGGGTAGCTGCATGCCGCCGACCTCGAACTCGCGGGTAGCATTGAGAAAGCCCGCCTCGAGGAAGGCATCTACCGCCGGCTTGACCTCAGGGATCAGCACCGCAGCGCCGTCGATATACTCTGGCTCGTGTTCGTCGTTCTTGCGATTGTGCGGAGCGAACAGGTTCTCGGCGATGCTGCGCGCAGTGTCGATGGCAGCATCAAAGGTTTCGCGGCTGTGCTCGGCGAAACGCTCGCGCTGGGTCAGGCCTTCGGCGTCCAGCACTTCATACAGCTCGAAGGCCAGGTTACGGGAACTGAGCAGGGACTCGGACATGCTTATACCTCCGGTTGCAATGGGCCGAGTCTAAGCAGCCTGCGGCGCAGCTCCCAGCACTATAAACCGGCGTGATAAAGGCTCAGTGCGTGAAACCTTGGGCCAATTGCGCCGTCAGCTCGGCGGCGCCGATGGCCTGGCAGCCGCGGGTGTTTTGGCCGGCCCAGAGCGGGGAGAAATCGCCGCTGCCCTGGCTCTCTGCCTGGCTGCGCAGCGGTGCAATCGCGCTGGTTGCCAACGGGAAGGCCGGCGCCAGTGGGCTGATTGGGCCCAGCTCACGCATCACCCGGTTAACGATGCCGCGCGCTGGGCGCCCGCTGAACAGGTTGGTCAGGGCGGTATGTTGCGCCGCCGGGCTGAGCAGGGCCGCACGGTGGATCGCGCTGGTGCTGGCCTCGTCGCAACACAGGTAAGCGGTGCCGACCTGCACGCCACTCGCGCCGAGGGCCATGGCCGCGCGCACGCCCTGAGCATCGGCAATGCCGCCGGCGGCGATCACGGGTACCTGCACGGCCTGGACGATCTGCGGCAGCAAGGCAAAGGTGCCGAGCTGGCGGTTGAGGTCTTCGCTGAGGAACATGCCGCGATGGCCGCCGGCTTCCAGGCCTTGGGCGATGATCGCATCAGCGCCATGGGCTTCTAGCCAGCGTGCTTCCTCGACCGTGGTCGCCGAACTGAGCACCTTTGCGCCGCACGCCTTGACCCGCGCCAGCAACTCGGCGGCGGGCAGGCCGAAGTGAAAACTCACCACGGCTGGGCGGAACTCATCGAGCACGTCGGCCATCTCGGCGCTAAACGGTAGGCGACCGGGGCCGCTGCTGATGCTGGCCGGATCGATGTCGAGTTCGGCGTAGTAAGGTCTTAGCGCTGTGCGCCAGGCCGCGTCGCGGGCGGCATCGACACGCGGCGGGGTGTGGCAGAAGAAGTTCAGGTTGAACGGCTGCGTGGTTTTGCGTGTGAGGGCTTCTAGTTCGAGGCGTAACGCACTGGCATCGAACAGCGCGCAGGCGAGCGAACCAAGGCCGCCGGCATTGCACACGGCGGCAGTCAGTGTGTGGTTGTGCGAGCCGGCCATGGGGGCCTGGATCAGTGGCAGGGTGCAGCCGAGTAGTGATTGCAGGGTCATGGATGCGGCGCTCCTGAGGCAGGGTTGGCGGCGGGGGTGAACCAGGTCCATACGAGTGCCCAGAGCATGGCGGCAACGCCTAGGGCGAAACTTTGCGTGAGGCTGCCGCCGAAGGTCAGCCACATCCCTGCGAGCCAGGGGCCTGCCAATTGCGCGCCGCCGTATAAGGCGATCAGGGCCGCCGACAGCCGAGGGCCTTGATGCGGTTGTAGGGTGCGCGCCAGGCGTTGAGTCAGCAGCACGCTGCCCATAAAGCTGCCTCCCACGAGTACGGCGCACAGCAGGACACCGCCGGCGCTGGGGAACAGCCAGGGCGCGGCGCAGCCCACCGCTTGCAGCAGGTAGGTGGCCAGCAAGGCATGACGGTCGCCGAAGCGCGCGCCCAGCGCATTCCATAGCGGGATCGAAATCAGGCAGGCCAGGGCCGTCCAGCGCCAGGCGCCGCTGATCAGGCTGTGCCCAGGCGGTAATTGCTCCTGCGCCAGGGTCGGCAGGAAGGTCATCGGCAGGATGTAACCCAGGCCCGCGCCGGCATAGGCGAGAAACAGCGGAGTGCTGGCACGGTCAAACAAGCGGCTGCGGTTGGCGACCGGCGCGCTATGCCGCTGGTGCAGCTGCAGGCGGCTAAGTAGCCAGGCGCTGAGCAAGGCCAGCGGCAGGGCAATAGCTGCCATCGGCCACCAGCGTTCGGGGCCGTGCAGCCAGGACGCCGGTGCGTCGGCCAGCCAACCGGCCAACGACAGCCCAGCGGCGAAACCCAGGTAGACCAGGCCACTGAGGCTGGCCCGTTGGCGTGCAGCGAGCCATTCCAGTACCAGCGCCGGGGCCAGTACAAAGACCACGCCGTTACTGATGCCATTGGCCAGGCGCAGCGCCTGCAATAGCAGGAAGTTCTCACTGAAACCCTGCGCCAGCGTCAGCAGGGCATTGAGCAGCAGCGCCAAGGGCAACGCCAGGCGCAAGCGCGCCGGCGTGTACAGAGGCAATGCCAGCAGCGCACCGAGCAGGTAGCCGAGGTAGTTCCAGCTGGCCAGCTGTGCGCCCTGCTCAAGGCTGAACAGCTGGTCGGCGAGAAAGTGCGGCAGCAATGGGGTGAAGGCGAAGCGGCCCAGCGCGTGTACCACCACCAGCGCAGCACCGCCGGCGAACAGGGCAAGGAAAATCTGGCGTGGGGAAGCAGGTTGCATGGGGGCTCTCGTTGGCAGGCTGGCGCTACAGTAACGGTTGGCGCTTAACGACGGCCAGTGAAGAATATCCAGTGTGATGTTCACGTTAAGTGCGCATTCCGTTCAGCGTGTCGTGGCGCACCTGGCGGCGGCGCCGACACTGCGCAGCAGCGCTTGTTGGCACTGCTGTGTGAACCATTGCCGAGCGCTAACCATTTGCAGGCCTTACGAAGCGGTTAAACTGTGCGGCCACAGGAGTCCGCCCAATGAACTACCGCCACGCCTTCCACGCCGGCAACCATGCCGATGTACTGAAACACTATGTCCTTAGCCGCCTGATTGCCTTGCTGTCACGCAAGGAGGCGCCCTTTGCCTACCTCGACAGTCATGCCGGTATTGGCCTGTATGACCTGCGCGGCGACCAGGCCAGCCGCACCGGCGAATGGCTCGAAGGCATCGCCCGGCTGTGGCAAGCCTCGGACGTGCCAGACCCGCTGCTGGACTATCTGGAAGTGATCCGTGCGATGAATCCGGATGGCGAGCTGCGCCATTATCCCGGCTCGCCGGAACTGGCGCGCTTGCTGACCCGCGAGCAGGACCGTTTACACCTTAATGAGAAGCACCCGGAAGATGGCCGCCTGCTCAAGGAAAATATGCGGGGCGACCGCCGCGCGGCCGTGCACCTGGGCGAAGGCTGGCATGTGCCACGCGCCTTGCTGCCGACCCGCGAGAAGCGCGCGCTGCTGCTGATTGATCCGCCGTTTGAGCAGGCCGACGAAATGGAGCGCTGCGCTCAGTCGTTGAGCGAAGCGATCAGCCGCATGCGCCAAGCCGTGGTCGCAATCTGGTACCCGATCAAGGACCTACGTCAGCTGCGCCGTTTTTACAGTGGCGTAGAAAAGAGCAAAGCGCCGACGCTGCTGCGTGTGGAGCTTTATGTGCATTCCACCGATGAGCCGACGCGGCTTAATGGCTCTGGCCTGGTGATCAGCAATCCGCCGTGGGGCCTGGAAGATGAGCTTAAGCAGATTCTGCCCTGGCTGGCCAAGTTGCTCGGGCAAACGCAGGGCGGCTGGCGCATGGATTGGCTGATTGAGGAAAAAACCGCCTAAGACTTGCTGGCGAAGGCCCGGTTGTCTGACGTTTTGCAACACCGCATACCGCAAGGAGCTTGTATGAGTTTGTCGCTGCTGAACCGCTACGCCTTTTTTGCCTTCTGCGTGCTCTTCACCCTCGGTGGTTTGCCGTTTGTGGCAGGGCATGCCTGGCTATGGGCGGTGTTATTGATCACCGCGCTGCTCAGCGCGGTGGGCCTCAACGACCTGCTGCAGAGTCGCCATGCGGTGCGGCGCAACTACCCGATCCTCGGTAACATCCGTTATCTGGTTGAAGCGATTCGCCCGGAGATTCGCCAATACTTGCTGGAGTCCGACAGCGAGCAGCTGCCGTTCTCGCGGGCGCAGCGCTCGCTGGTGTATGCGCGGGCGAAAAATGAGAGTGCGGACAAGGCCTTTGGCACTCTAACGGATGTGTACCAGAGCGGTTTTGAGTTTATCGGCCACTCGATGCTACCGGCCGCGCATGTCGACCCCAGCGGATTTCGCGTCAGTGTTGGCGGCCCGCAGTGCCCCCAGCCTTACTCGGCATCGGTGTTCAATATCTCGGCCATGAGCTTTGGCTCGCTCAGCGCCAATGCGATTCGCGCGTTGAACCAAGGCGCCAAGCTCGGCGGTTTTTATCACGACACTGGCGAGGGCAGCATCAGCCCTTATCACCGCGAGCATGGCGGCGATCTGGTCTGGGAGTTGGGCAGCGGTTATTTCGGTTGTCGCCAGGAAAACGGTCAGTTTGATCCGCAGCGGTTTGCCGCGCAGGCGGCCAACCCGCAGGTGAAGATGATTGAGATCAAACTCAGTCAGGGCGCCAAGCCGGGCCACGGCGGGATTCTGCCGAAACACAAGATCACCGCCGAAATCTCCCAGACTCGCGGCGTGCCCATGGGCCAGGATTGCGTCTCGCCGGCCAGCCACAGCGCGTTTTCCACGCCCATCGAGTTACTCCAGTTTGTCGCCCAGTTGCGCGAGCTGTCGGCGGGCAAACCGGTGGGCTTCAAGTTCTGCCTGGGTCATCCGTGGGAGTTTATGGGGATTGCCAAGGCCATGCTGGAGACCGGAATTCTGCCGGACTTTATCGTGGTCGATGGCAAGGAAGGCGGCACCGGCGCGGCGCCGGTGGAATTCACCGATCACATTGGTGTGCCACTGCGTGAGGGCGTGCTCTTTGTGCACAACACCCTGGTTGGCATTGGCTTACGCGACAAGATCCGCATTGGCGCCAGCGGCAAGATTGTCAGCGCCTTTGATATCGCCAGTGTGCTGGCGCTGGGTGCCGATTGGGCCAATTCGGCGCGGGGCTTTATGTTTGCCATCGGCTGCATTCAGAGCCAGTCGTGCCACACCAACAAATGCCCAACCGGCGTGGCCACCCAAGACCCGCTGCGTCAACGCGCGTTAGTGGTGCCGGACAAGGCTGAGCGGGTGCACAGCTTCCATCGCAACACCCTCAAGGCGTTGGCGGAGATGCTCGCTGCGGCCGGGCTAGAACATCCTTCACAGGTGGAAGCGAAGCACCTGGTGCGGCGCATGTCGGCGAGTGAGATCAAGCTGTACTCGCAGTTGCATATATTCCTCAAGCCGGGCGAGCTGCTCAGTGGCGAGGTGTCCGGGGAGTTCTATTCGCGGATGTGGCACATGGCGCAGGCCAGCAGCTTCGCCCCGGCCTGACCCCCTGCGGCAACTTAGGCCGGTAGGCACACACCCGTGCCGCCAAGGCCGCAATAGCCGCCTGGATTTTTCGCCAGGTATTGCTGGTGGTAGCTTTCGGCGTAGTAGAAAGGCGGCGCTTCACGCACTTCAGTGGTGATCGGGCCGAAGCCGGCCTTGTCCAGCTCGGCCTGGAACGCGGCTTGGCTGGCCTGAGCGGCGGCTAGCTGTTCGGCGCCGTAGCAGTAGATCGCTGAGCGGTACTGGCTGCCGGTGTCGTTACCCTGGCGCATGCCCTGAGTGGGGTTGTGCGCTTCCCAGAACACTTTCAGCAGTGCGTCATAACTGGTCAGTTGCGGGTCGAAGACCACCAGCACCACTTCGGTATGCCCGGTCAGCCCCGAGCAGGTTTCGTCATAGGTCGGGTTGGGCGTATGGCCGCCGGCATAGCCGACCGCTGTGCTCCATACGCCGGGTTGCTGCCAGAAACGCCGTTCAGCCCCCCAGAAACATCCCAGCGCAAACACTGCTTGTTGCAGGCCGGCCGGGAAGGGTGCCTGCAGTGCATTGCCGTTGACGAAATGCGCGGCGGGCACCGCCATGGCTGTGGCGCGGCCGGGTAGCGCTTGCTCGGCAGTCGGCAGTTCGAGTTTGTGGGCGAGAATTTGCGAGCGCAGAACCATGAGCCATTTCCTCAGCAGATGCATGTGTGTCATAGACCGTTAACCGGCGGACTTGTTACAGGCCGATTAGCCGCGATGTGGGTAGCGCTTCAGGCTTTCCAGCAGATCGCGCCCGGCGATGGGTTTGTCGAACAGGTAGCCCTGACCGATATCGCAGTGTTGGCGGCGGAGGAAATTCAGCTGCGCGGCCGTCTCGATACCCTCGGCCACCACCTTGAGTTTCAGGTTATGGGCCATGGCAATCACCGCAGAGGTGATTTCCATATCGTCCTGGTTCTCGGGAATGTCCTTGATAAAACTGCGATCAATTTTGATCACGTCGATGGGGAATTTCTTCAGGTAGCTGAGCGAGGAATAACCGGTGCCGAAGTCATCCATGGCCAGGGTCAGGCCCAAGCTTTTCAAGCTATTGAGTTGTTGGCGTGTGTCGTCGGTGGCTTCCAGCAGCAGGCTCTCTGTGAGCTCAAGCTCCAGCAGGGCTGGGTCGAGTTGTTCTTCCTGCAGGATGGTGGCGATCTCCCCGACCAAGTCAGGGTCAGAGAACTGTTTGGGTGACAGGTTGATGGCGATTTGCAGGGGCCTATAACCGACGGCCGTCAGCTGTTTACTCATGCGGCAGGCTTGGCGTGCCACCCATTTGCCGATGGGGATGATCAAGCCGGTTTCTTCCGCCACGCTGATGAATTTGTCCGGGCTGATCATGCCTTTTTCCGGGTGGTGCCAGCGCAACAGCGCCTCCAGGCCCAACAGCTTGCCGCTCTTCAGGCACAGCTTGGGCTGGTAGAACACTTCCAGTTCGTTCTGCATCAGCGCCCGGCGCAGGTTGCTCTCGACGAACAGCTTGTAATGCGCTTCGGCATTCAGCGTGTCGGTAAACACCTGCAGCTGGTTCTTACCGTTGGCCTTGGCTTTGTGCAGCGCCAAGCCGCTGTGTTTCATCAGGGTCTGTGGGTCGTCACCGTGCTCAGGCGCGCAGGCTAGGCCGATAGAGCCGGTGACGCTGATCAGCTGGTTGTCGACGAACAGTGGCTTGTCCAAGGTGTGCAGCAGCTTCTGCGCCATCAACTGGCTATCGGCTTGGTTGGTCTCCAGTAGCACGGCAAATTCGTTGCTGGCAAAGCGTGCCAGCACGTTGCTCGGCGACAGGGTATTGCGCAAGCGACGGGCCAGGCTGATCAGCAGTTTGTCGCCGGTCTGGTGGCCGAGGCTGTCGTTGATCCGCTTGAAGTTATCGATGTCCACCAGCAGCAAGCTGATCGGCTTGCCGGGGTGTTCGCGAAAATGACTTTCGAGCGAGCGAATAAAGGCATAGCGATTACCCAGTCCGGTGAGGTTGTCGCGAAAGGCCAGGCGCTCGATATGCTGCTGCGCCTGCTTGCTGGCGGTAATGTCTTCGTAGATGCCGATGTAGTGGGTCAGGCTGCCGTCGTCGGCATACACCTTGGACAGCGATAACTGCCCCCAATAAGGCTCGAGGTTTTTCCGTCGGCTTTTGAATTCGCCCTGCCAGCTGGTGTGTTCGGCCAGGCTGGATGTGGCGTCGAACAGCAAGTCGCTGAGGTTTTCCAGCGCGGGTATTTCGGAGAGGCGGCGGCCCTGTACTTCGCTGGCGCTGTACAGGGTGATGGCGGTAAAGCTTGGGTTGACGTACTCCACCAATCCGTCGCGGTCGAGCAGGATAAAGGCGCTGGAGCTTTGTTCGACGGCGCGCTGGAACAGGTGCAGGGCATTGGTGGCCGAGCGCCGTTGCTGGTTCGCCAGGACGTGCGCGTATTGGTCGGCCAGCTCACCGGCAAAAGCAATTTCGTCGGCCTGCCAGGTGCGTGCTGAGCCGATATGTTCCAGGCACAGCACGCCCACCACTTCACCGGCGATGCGGATGCTGGCGTCGAGCATGGCGGTGATGCCCATGGGGTGGAGGTAGCTGTCGCCAAGCTCACGTGTGCGTGGGTCTTGCTGCGCATTGTGGGCGTCCAGCGCACGACCGCTGTGCAGGGCTTGTAGGTAAGCGGGGTAAGGGCTGGCGTCAATGTCCGCCTGCGAGATATGGCCCTCGTCCTGCTGATACAGGGCCATTGGCTGCAGCATGTGCCCTTTGAGGTTCCAGATGCCGACGCGGTTGACCCCATACAACTCGCAGGCACGCTGGCTGATCAGTTCGGCCGCTTCACGCAAGGGATCACTGTCGCCGTAATGATGCCGTGCGAGGCTGACAATCAGTTGTTGTTGGGCGTGGGTGCGGCGCTGCTGGGCCTGCAGGTCGGCCTGGCTGCGTTGGTAAAGCTCGAGTGTTTGTGGTGAGGCGGTGTTCTGCTCGGTCATCACCAGCAGGTAGCCGCGCAGCAAATGCCGGTCGCGCTGTTTAAAGGCTTCGCCGGTTTCCATCAGGGTCAGGCTGCCACGCGGGGTGTACAGGTGGTATTGCACGTTGTAATGCCGATGCTTGGCCAGCTGCTGCTGGATGCTGTCGTGCAGCTGGTAGCGAGCCGCGGGCTCCATCAGGCTGGCGTAGGGCGCATCGAGCAGGGAGCAGAGCGCCTGCGCGGGCAGGCCGAATTGTTGCTCGCAACCGGCGTCGAGGTACAGCAAGGGCCAGTTGGCCTCATTCAACCGCTCGAAACGCAGCAAGCCAAGGCGCGAAGGCACTGGCAACTGCGTCACAACCTCGGCCGCTAAACGACTCGCGGCATCGGGATGGTTTTTCATTCGAGGGCTGGCTTCCAGTATGCTGATCGAGGCGGCAATCGACTCACTTTATTTACAGCGTCGGGTAAGGGTGCATCATGCAATTGCGACTGACAAGAAAACTAATATCCGCCGCGCTGTTGACCAGCGCGATAGCCGCCTCGCCGGTATCCGCTGCTGAATCGGGCGCGGGTTTGAGCAGTGCTGAGCAGGGCAATTATCTGCTTGAACTGAAGCGCCTGTACCTGACCGAAAATGAGCGCCAAGCGCTGCTGGCCCACTGCAATGATTTACTCAAAACCTATGCCCTGCGCGCCGCCTATCAGGTCGGCCAGGCGCAGCGTCAAGACAGGCTCTATCAAGTGCGCGAAGGCGCGCCAGGCGAACTGCTGCTGCGTGAGGAAATCCGTGGTCAGCAGGGTACAGATATCGCCGTGCGCAACCAGCGGGTGGCGCTGTTCGGGGTTGACCCCTTTGTGCGTTACGAATGCCCGAGCAGCGGCATCAGCTGTGTGCTGCACAACCCCAATGATGGCAGCCCGCTGCTGACTATCGTGCGTGATCACCAGGGCGCCGCCGAGCTGGCCAAAGCCCTGAGCTTTCTGATTCGTAATCTGCAGAAAGGCTAAGCCGCTGTTGTTCATTGCGTGGTGTAAAGATTGAGGCAAAAAAAAGGCTATGTCCCAATACCGTGTTGCAAGGACTAAGATTTAGGGCAGGCATCAGCTCGTGAGGTCTGCCCACCATGGATACTCAGGTCTTTCAGCGCTGGCTGGCTCAGGTGAGCCAGCTCAGCAGCAAGCAAAAATCTGCACTTCATCAGGCGTTGCAGGAACCGCCGACAATGGAGGTTCTTGATAGCTTGCCAGCGCTTCAGAGCTGTCCACACTGCCAGGCAAAGGCAGAGCAACTTGCTCCCTGGGGTTGGTCGCGTGGCTTACGGCGTTATCGTTGTCGGGCCTGTCGGCGCACCTGTTCGGCGGTTTCGAGCAGTGGCCTTGCTCGTTTGCACTATCCCGGACGCTGGAAGGATTACGCCCAAGCGCTGATCGAAGGCCTGAGCGTGCGCAAGGCGGCCAAGCGATGTGGCATCAGCAAGAACACGGCCTTTCTCTGGCGACACCGCTTCCTAGCCTGCGCGGCCCAACATCACGCAGCACATGAAGCAGGAATCGTTGAGGTCGATGAGACGTTCTTTCTGGAGTCCTTCAAGGGGCAGCGCAAGCTGCCACGAGCACCCCGCCAAAGGGGCGGC
This sequence comes from Pseudomonas spirodelae, assembly GCF_034653255.1. Classification (NCBI taxonomy): domain Bacteria; kingdom Pseudomonadati; phylum Pseudomonadota; class Gammaproteobacteria; order Pseudomonadales; family Pseudomonadaceae; genus Pseudomonas; species Pseudomonas spirodelae. Next base: position 96,290 of record NZ_JAYEET010000039.1, read on the forward strand.
GTGGGCAAAACACGCGGCACGGGCAAGGATCAAATTCCGGTCATGGTGGTGCGTGATCGCGAGGGGCATACCGCAGACTTCAAGCTAGAGAAGCTCGATGCCGAGCATGTGCGAGCAGCTTTACTGCCGCTGATCGACCGAGAGGCGGTGCTGTGCAGCGATGGTGCCGCAGTCTACGCCAGCTTTGCCCGCGTCCAGGGCATCACTCACCATGTCGTCCACTCACGACCTGGCGAGCGGGTACAACAGGGCGCGTTCCACATTCAGAACGTTAACGCCTACCACAGCCGCCTGAAGAGCTGGATGACTCGCTTTCACGGTGTAGCCACCCGCTACCTCCCGAACTATCTGGGCTGGCGCCGCATGCTTGAGCGTTATCAGCAGCGTATTGAGCCGACTCACTGCATCCAGGAAGCGGTTGGGCGAACTGTGCAACACGCTATTGGGACATAGCCAAAAAAAACCCCGCCAAGAAGGCGGGGTCGAGGTTACGAGCGTGGCGGCTCGAAAGTTGAAGCGTTACAGCAGCATGGTGCGGATGTCCGCAAGCACATCACCCAGACGCTTGGTGAAGCGCGCCGCCGCGGCACCGTTGATCACCCGGTGGTCGTAGGACAGTGACAGCGGCAGCATCAGCTTGGGCTGGAAGGCTTTGCCGTCCCAGACTGGCTGGATGGTCGCCTTGCTCACGCCAAGAATCGCCACTTCCGGCGCGTTGACGATCGGGGTAAAGCCGGTGCCGCCAATGTGGCCGAGGCTGGAAATGGTGAAGCACGCGCCCTGCATGTCGTCAGCGGAGAGCTTCTTGGTGCGGGCTTTTTCCGCCAGAGCGGCGGCTTCGGCAGCCAGTTGCAGCAAGCTCTTCTGATCGACGTTCTTGATCACTGGGACCAGCAGACCATCTGGGGTGTCCACGGCAAAGCCAATGTGCACGTACTTCTTGCGGATGATCGCCTTGCCGCTTGGTGCCAGCGAGCTGTTGAAGTCCGGCAGCTCCTTGAGCAGGAAGGCGCAGGCTTTCAGCAGTAGCGGCAGTACGGTGAGTTTGACCCCTGCCTTTTCCGCCACGACTTTTTGCGCAACGCGGAAGGCTTCCAGCTCGGTGATATCGGCCGAATCGAACTGAGTCACGTGAGGCACGTTGAGCCAGCTGCGATGCAGGTTGTTGGCGCCGACCTGCATCAGGCGGGTCATCGCCACTTCTTCGATTTCACCAAACTTGCTGAAGTCCACCACCGGGATCGGTGGGATGCCGGCACCACCGGTTGCTCCGGCGGCTGGGGCTTCTTTGGCCTTCTGCATCATCGCTTTGACGTAAGCCTGCACGTCCTCTTTGAGCACGCGGCCTTTCGGCCCGCTGCCCGGTACGACTGCCAGCTCGACACCAAACTCGCGAGCGAGCAAGCGTACGGCCGGCCCCGCATGCACCTTGGCGCCATCGCGCTTGGGCATGGCGGCCACATTGGCGGCCGCGGCGGAGAGCGAGGCAATGGCGCTGACTTCAGCGGCAATGGCCGGGTTGGCGCCAGCAGGTACCTTGTGGGTTTCGCTGGTGCTTGAAGCGGCGGGCGCTGGGCTCTGGCTTGGTTTTTCAGCGGGTGCTGCTGGGGCGTCAGCCCCGGCAACCTTGAGCTTGAGGATCAGGTCGCCAGTGCCAACATCGGCATCCAGTTGCACCTCAATACTTTCCACCACGCCGGCAGTCGGCGAGGGGATTTCCATGCTCGCCTTGTCCGACTCCAGAGTGATCAGCGACTGGTCGGCTTCGACCGTATCGCCAACCTTGACCAGCACTTCGATGACCTTGGCCTTGCTGTCCGAGCCGATATCCGGCACATGCACGTCTTGTACGCTGCTGGCTGCTGGTGAGGCCGCAGCAGGTGCTGGCGCAGCGGCTTCGGCGACTTTCGGCGCTTCGGCAGCAGGTGCTGCAGCTGGAGCCGCAGGCGCTGCTTCGGCATCGCCTTCAACGTCCAGTTCGAGCAGCTCGTCGCCTTCTTTCAGGGTGTCGCCGAGCTTCACTTTCAGGCTTTTCACCACGCCGGCTTTCGGCGCGGGGATTTCCATACTGGCCTTGTCCGACTCCAGGGTCAGCAGGCTCTGATCAGCCTCGATGCGATCACCGACCTTGACCATCAGTTCAATTACTTCACCCTCACCACCACCGATGTCGGGTACGCGAATCAATTCACTCATCGTTTCGCTCCTTAGCAGTCCAGTGGGTTGAGTTTTTCCGGGTTGATGCCGAACTTGGCGATGGCCTCGGCCACCACTTTAGGTTCGATATCGCCACGGTCGGCGAGGGCTTCCAGGGCAGCTAGGACAACCCAGTTGCGGTCCACTTCAAAGAAGTGGCGCAGCTTCTTGCGGCTGTCGCTGCGGCCGAAGCCGTCGGTGCCCAGGACTTTGAATTCCTTGCTCGGTACCCACTGGCGAATCTGCTCGGCGAACAGCTTCATGTAGTCGGTCGAGGCAATCACTGGGCCTTTACGGCCGCCCAGGCATTCTTCCACGTAGGTCTGCTTAGGCTTCTGGCCCGGGTGCAGACGGTTGCTGCGTTCTACGGCCAGGCCATCACGGCGCAGTTCGTTGAAACTGGTGACGCTCCACACGTCTGCCGCGACGTTGAACTCGTCACGCAGGATCTTCGCCGCTTCGCGCACTTCACGCAGGATGGTGCCGGAACCGAGCAGTTGCACGTGGTGCGCCGCTTCCTTCTTGTCTTCTTCGAGCAGGTACATGCCCTTGATGATGCCTTCCTCAACACCCAGCGGAATGGCTGGCTGCTGGTAGGACTCGTTCATCACGGTGATGTAGTAGAAGACGTCCTGTTGCTCTTCGGTCATCTTCTTCATGCCGTCCTGGATGATCACCGCCAGCTCATAGCCGTAGGTTGGATCATAGGTGCGGCAGTTAGGGATGGTCGCCGCCAGCATGTGGCTGTGACCGTCTTCGTGCTGCAGGCCTTCGCCGTTCAGCGTGGTACGGCCGGCGGTGCCGCCGATCAGGAAGCCACGGGTGCGGCTGTCGCCAGCGGCCCAGGCCAGGTCACCAATACGCTGGAAACCGAACATCGAGTAGAAGATGTAGAACGGCAGCATCGGCTGGTTGTGGCTGGAGTACGAGGTACCCGCCGCAATAAACGAGCTCATGGCGCCGGCTTCGTTGATGCCTTCTTCGAGAATCTGGCCCTTCTTGTCCTCGCGGTAGAACATCACCTGGTCTTTATCGACTGGCTCATACAGCTGGCCGACCGAGGAGTAGATGCCCAGTTGGCGGAACATGCCTTCCATACCGAAGGTACGGGCTTCGTCCGGGATGATCGGGACGATGCGCGAGCCGATGTCCTTGTCCTTGACCAGCTGCGCGAGGATCCGCACGAAGGCCATGGTGGTGGAGATTTCACGGTCGCCCGAGCCGTCGAGGATGGCCTTGAGGGTTTCCAGTGGCGGCGTCGGGATGCTGAAGCTCTTGGCGCGGCGCTGTGGCACGAAACCGCCCAGTGCTTCGCGGCGCTCGCTCAGGTAGCGCGCTTCGGCGCTGCCGGCTTCTGGTTTGATAAACGGCAGGTTTTCCAGCTCGTCATCTTTAACCGGAATGTCGAAGCGGTCGCGGAACTGCTTAAGGCTGTCGACGTCGACTTTTTTGGTGTTGTGCGCGGTGTTCTTCGCTTCGCCGGCACCGGTGCCATAACCCTTGACGGTCTTGGCCAGGATGACGGTTGGCTGGTCTTTGTGGTTGACCGCCTGGTGGTAGGCCGCATAGACCTTGTACGGGTCGTGGCCGCCACGGTTGAGCTTCCAGATCTCGTCGTCGGACAGATCCGCCACCATCGCTTTGAGTTCTGGCGAGTTGAAGAAGTGCTCACGGACGAACGCGCCGTCCTTGGCCTTGTAGTTCTGGTATTCGCCGTCGATGACTTCGTCCATACGGCGCTGCAGGATGCCGTCGACGTCTTTGGCCAGCAGTGGGTCCCAGAAACGGCCCCAAACCACCTTGTTAACGTTCCATCCACCGCCACGGAACACGCCTTCGAGTTCCTGGATGATCTTGCCGTTGCCGCGTACTGGGCCGTCGAGGCGCTGCAGGTTGCAGTTGATGACGAAGATCAGGTTGTCCAGCTTCTCGCGGCCAGCCAGGGAGATCGCACCGAGGGATTCCGGCTCGTCGCACTCGCCGTCACCCATAAAGCACCAGACTTTCTGCTTGCCGGCTGGGATAAAGCCGCGCGCTTCCAGGTACTTCATAAAGCGTGCCTGGTAGATTGCCTGGATTGGACCGAGGCCCATGGAGACAGTCGGGAACTGCCAGAAGTCTGGCATCAGCCACGGGTGCGGGTAGGACGACAGGCCTTGACCATCGACTTCCTGACGGAAGTTGTTCATCTGGTCTTCAGTGATGCGACCTTCCATAAAGGCACGGGCGTAAACACCGGGCGAGGCGTGGCCCTGGAAGAAGATCAGGTCGCCGCCATGCTCCTCGGTCGGAGCCTGGAAGAAGTAGTTGAAACCGATGTCATACAGCGTCGCGGAGGAGGCGAAGCTGGAAATGTGACCACCCAGATCGGAATCTTTCAGGTTGGTGCGCATCACCATCGCCAAGGCGTTCCAGCGCACCAACGAGCGAATGCGGCGTTCCATAAACAGGTCGCCAGGCATGCGTGCTTCGTGGGTCAGCGGGATGGTGTTGCGGTACGGCGTGGTGATCGCGTAAGGCAACTGCGAACCGCTGCGGGTCGCGAGTTCACCCATACGGGTCATCAGGTAATGGGCACGGTCTTCGCCTTCTTTGTCGAGAACCGATTCCAAGGCGTCCAGCCATTCCTGGGTTTCGACGGGATCGAGGTCTTGCATGGCTTGCTCCAGGGCGGAAAGGCTTCCAGAATCGGAGGCCAGGTTTCGCGGACGACTTCGTGAGTGGCCGCGTGAATTCTTGGATTGACCGGGGGTAGGACCGGCTGTGTGTAGTTTTACTACATTCCGGCGCCGATTTCAGCCTTTTGGATACAATCTTTGGTAGTAAAACTACAATTATTTTCTGCTAGTGCCGCTGCAGGCTCTTTGAGTGGGGTTTCCCGTCGAGGTTCGGCGCGCTGGCAGATCGTTAAAAAGGATAGACCATGAGCCTGCCCGCGCTGGCCTCTTTACCCGCTGCCCTAGCCCCTCTTGCAACACGTGCCGAGCAGTCTCTGCGGCAGGCGTTTGCCGGGCTCTCCCATGCTGCTTCGGCGGCTTATGCGGGCTGGCCGAGTGCGCGCCGCGCGGCCTTGCAGCGCGTGGTGGCGGCTAGCGATTTCGTGGTGCTGCAAGGCGAGCGTGATCCGCAGATGCTGCTCGATCTGGCCGCCAGTGGTGAGCTGGAGCGCAGCCTCGGTGTGGGCGAGCTGCGCAGTCAACTGGCGCAGGCATTGGTTGAGTGCGCCGATGAAGATGAGCTGGCGCGGCGCTTGCGGCGTTTTCGCAACCGTCAGCAGGTGCGCCTTATTTGGCGTGATATCAGTCGCCAGGCTGATCTGATTGAAACCTGTCGCGACCTCTCCGATTTAGCCGATGCCTGTATCGATCTGGCTTATCAGTGGCTCTATGCGGGCCATTGTGTGCAATTTGGCACGCCCATCGGTCGGCATACGGGGCAGGCGCAACAGATGGTGATTCTGGGGATGGGCAAGCTCGGGGCCCATGAACTCAATTTGTCGTCGGATATCGACCTGATCTTCGGGTATCCCGAAGGTGGCGAGACCGAAGGCGTGAAGCGTCCGCTGGATAATCAGGAGTTCTTTATCCGTCTCGGCCAGAAGCTGATCAAGGCGCTGGACGTGATCACCGTCGATGGTTTCGTGTTTCGCACCGACATGCGTTTGCGCCCCTATGGCTCCTCCGGTTCGCTGGTGTTCAGTTTTAATGCCTTGGAGCAGTACTACCAAGACCAGGGCCGTGACTGGGAGCGCTACGCGATGATCAAGGCGCGGGTGGTCGGCGGCGATCAGGCTGCCGGCGCGCAGTTGCTGGAGATGTTGCGGCCCTTCGTTTACCGGCGTTACCTGGACTTTTCGGCGATTGAAGCGCTGCGCGCGATGAAGCAGCTGATCCAGCAGGAAGTGCGGCGCAAGGGCATGGCTGAGAACATCAAGCTGGGTTCTGGTGGTATCCGCGAGGTGGAGTTTATCGCCCAGGCCTTCCAGCTGATCCATGGCGGGCGCGACCTGAGCCTGCAGCAGCGCTCTCTGTTCGCGGTGCTGAATACCCTGCGCGACCAAGGCTACTTACCGGCGGCGGTGACCGATGAACTGCGTGATGGCTATGCCTTCCTGCGCTATGCCGAGCATGCCCTGCAGGCCATCGACGACCGGCAGACGCAGATGCTGCCGGACAACGATCAAGACCGCGCGCGCGTGGCTTTTATCATGGGCTTCGACAGCTGGCAGGCGTTCCACGAACAGTTGATGTACTGGCGTGGCCGGGTCGACTGGCACTTCCGCCAGGTGATTGCCGACCCTGATGAAGAGGAGGGCGGCGAGCCGGCCGAGGCGGCGGTGGGCTGCGAATGGCTGCCGCTGTGGGACGATATGCAGGACGAAGAATCAGCGTGTCGGCAATTGGCTGAGGCCGGCTTTGCCGAGCCGCAAGCGGCCTGGCGGCGACTGCTGGGGCTGCGCAACAGTAATCAGGTGCGTGCCATGCAGCGCCTGGGTCGTGAGCGCCTGGATGCCTTTATTCCACGCTTGCTGGTGCAAACCGTCGAGCACGCTAACCCGGATCTGGTGTTGGAGCGTGTGTTGCCGCTGATTGAAGCCGTGGCGCGGCGCTCGGCTTACTTGGTGCTGCTCACCGAGAACCCCAATGCCTTGCAGCGGTTGCTGACCCTGTGTGCGGCCAGCCCGTGGATCGCCGAGCAGATCACCCGCTTCCCGCTGTTGCTCGATGAGCTGCTCAACGAAGGGCGGCTATTTAATCCGCCGCTGGCCCCCGAGCTGGCTGCCGAGCTGCGCGAGCGCTTGATGCGGATTCCCGAGGAGGACCTGGAGCAGCAAATGGAGGCGCTGCGCCATTTCAAGCTGGCGCATCGTTTGCGCGTCGCGGCCTCGGAAATTGCCGGCAGCCTGCCATTAATGAAAGTCAGCGATTACCTGACCTGGCTGGCCGAGACGATTCTCGATCAGGTACTCGCTCTGGCCTGGCACCACACCGTGAGCCGCTACGGTGTGCCGCGTCGTGCTGATGGCAGTCTCTGTAATCCGGATTTCGTCATCGTCGGCTACGGCAAGGTCGGCGGTATCGAGCTGGGCCACGGTTCGGACCTCGACTTGGTGTTTATCCATGATGGCGATCCGCACGCGGAAACCGATGGTGAAAAGTCCATCGACGGTGCGCAATTCTTCAATCGCCTCGGTCAGCGCATTATTCATCTGCTGACCACGCAGACCAACTCCGGTCAGCTGTATGAGGTGGACATGCGTTTGCGGCCTTCCGGTGCGTCCGGCTTGCTGGTCAGCTCGCTGGGCGCGTTCGAGCGTTATCAGCAAGGCGAGGCCTGGACCTGGGAGCATCAGGCGCTGGTGCGGGCGCGGGTGTTGGTCGGTTGTGCGCGCGTCGGCAAGGCGTTTGAGGCGGTGCGCGCCGCAGTGCTGGGGCGTGAGCGCGACCTGGAGACGCTGCGCACTGAAGTCAGCGAGATGCGCGCGAAGATGCGTGACAACCTCGGCAGCAAGGCCACCGCCGCCGGCACCGCGGCGAATGCCTTCGAGGCTACGGCCCCGTTCGACCTCAAGCAGGACGCCGGAGGTATCGTCGATATTGAATTTATGGTGCAATACGCGGCCCTGGCCTGGTCGCGCCAGTACCCGGAATTGCTTGAGTTCACCGATAATATTCGCATTCTGGAAGGGTTGGAGCGGGCCGGCTTGTTGCCGGGGGAAGATGCCCGTTTGCTGCAGGATATTTACAAGGCTTACCGCTCAGCGGCACATCGCCAGGCCCTGCAAAAGCAACCTGGGGTGGTCAGCGGTGAGCAGTTTGCCGAGGAGCGGCACACGGTGATGCGCATCTGGCGAGCGCTGGGTTTGAGCTGAATATAAGGATGTCGGGCGCCCAGGGTGGCCGGCCAACGTTGTACCAATCGAGTTTGAGGAGCAGGCAACTATGTCGATGGCTGATCGTGATGGCGTGATCTGGTATGACGGCGAACTGGTGCCGTGGCGCAACGCGACCACTCACGTGCTGACCCATACCCTGCACTACGGCATGGGCGTGTTCGAGGGCGTGCGCGCCTACAACACGCCGCAGGGCACGGCGATCTTCCGTCTGCAGGCACACACCGACCGCCTGTTCGACTCGGCCCACATCATGGGCATGAAGATTCCGTACAGCAAAGACGAAATCAACGAAGCCACCCGGGCCGCGGTGCGTGAGAACAACCTCGAAAGCGCCTATATCCGCCCGATGGTGTTCTACGGATCTGAAGCCATGGGCCTGCGTGCCAGCGGCTTGAAAACCCAGGTGATCGTCGCGGCCTGGAGCTGGGGCGCCTACATGGGCGATGAAGCCCTGCAGGTGGGGATCAAGGTGCGCACCAGCTCCTTTACCCGTCACCACGTGAATATCTCGATGACCCGCGCCAAGGCCAACGGCAACTACATCAACTCCATGCTGGCGCTGCAGGAAGCGGTCTCCGGTGGTGCCGATGAAGCCATGTTGCTGGACCCGGAAGGCTATGTGGCCGAAGGCTCGGGCGAAAACATCTTCCTGGTCAAGAACGGCGTGATCTACACCCCGGAAGTGACCTCGTGCCTGAACGGTATTACCCGTAACACCATCCTGACCCTGGCGGCCGAGCACGGTATTGACGTGGTCGAGAAACGCATCACCCGCGATGAGGTGTATATCGCCGACGAGGCCTTCTTCACTGGCACGGCTGCCGAAGTGACGCCGATTCGCGAAGTCGATGGTCGGCAGATCGGTGCAGGTCGTCGCGGACCGATCACCGAGAAATTGCAAACTGCCTATTTCGACCTGGTCACCGGTAAAACCGATGCCCATGCCGAGTGGCGTACCCTAGTTAAGTAAGCGGCCTGCTGCGTCGGATGGGTTGAGCATTGCGATACCCGTCGGGCGTGCAGGCTAGGCTGATAGCCGAGTGTTGAGTCTGTCCGGGAGGCGAAAGCCTCCTTGGTCGTTTCTGGAAGTGGCATGAAAATACTGATCGTAGGCCCCAGCTGGGTGGGTGACATGGTGATGGCGCAGACATTGTTTCAGTGTCTGCGGCAGCGCCACCCTGGCTGTGAAATCGATGTGCTGGCCCCCGAGTGGAGTCGGCCGATTCTCGAGCGCATGCCCGAAGTGCGTCAGGCCCTGAGCTTTCCGCTCGGCCATGGCGTGCTGGAGTTGGCGACGCGGCGCAAGATCGGCAAGTCCCTGGCGGGCCAGTACGATCAGGCGATTCTGCTGCCCAATTCGCTCAAGTCCGCGTTGGTGCCATTCTTCGCCGGTACCCCCAAACGCACCGGCTGGAAAGGCGAGCTGCGTTACGGCCTGCTCAATGACATTCGCATTCTGGACAAAGAACGCTACCCGCTGATGATCGAGCGGTTTATGGCGCTGGCTTTCGAGCCAGGTGCCGAGCTGCCGAAGCCGTATCCGCGCCCGGCACTAGAGATCAATGCACAGAGCCGCGATGCCGCGCTCGCTAAGTTCGGTTTAAGCCTGGATCGGCCGGTGCTGGCGCTGTGTCCCGGTGCCGAGTTCGGTGAAGCCAAACGCTGGCCGAGCGAGCACTACGCCAAAGTTGCCGAGCTGAAGATTCGCGCCGGTTGGCAGGTGTGGATATTCGGCTCGAAGAATGATCATGCGGTCGGTGAAGATATCCGTAGCCGGCTGATTCCTGGCCTGCGTGAAGAAGCCAGCAACCTGGCCGGCGAGACCAGTCTGGCCGAGGCGATCGACTTGATGTCGTGTGCGGGCGCCGTGGTGTCCAACGACTCCGGCCTGATGCATGTGGCGGCGGCGTTGAATCGCCCGCTGGTGGCGGTCTACGGTTCAACCTCGCCGGGCTTTACCCCGCCGCTGGCTGAGCAGGTGGAAATCGTCCGCCTGGGCCTGGAGTGCAGCCCCTGCTTCGAGCGTACCTGCCGTTTCGGCCATTACAACTGCCTGGGCCAGCTTAAGCCGCGCCCGGTGATCGAGGCGTTGGATCGCCTGGTCAGTGATCCGGTTGAGGTTGAATAGTTTGCGGGTACTGTTGATCAAAACCTCCTCGCTGGGCGATGTGGTACACACCCTGCCGGCGCTCACCGATGCCGCGCGGGCGATTCCCGGTATTCAGTTCGACTGGGTGGTGGAAGAAGGCTTTGCCGAAATCCCCGCTTGGCATCCGGCCGTCGCGCAGGTGATTCCGGTGGCGATTCGCCGCTGGCGCAAGCACCTCTGGCAGACGCTCAGGAATGGTGAGTGGCAGCGTTTTAAGCAGCGCCTCGGGGAAACTCGGTACGACCTGGTGATTGACGCCCAGGGCCTGCTGAAGAGTGCCTGGCTGACCCGCTACGTCAACGCGCCGGTGGCTGGCTTAGACCGCGACTCCGCGCGCGAGCCGCTGGCCAGCCGCTTCTATGATCGCCGCTATGCCGTACCGCGTGAGCAGCATGCGCTTGAGCGTACCCGTCAGCTGTTTGCCCAGGCGTTGGGCTATGCGCTGCCTGCAGATATCGGCGACTACGGCCTCAACCGCGCGCTGCTAGCCGATGCAGCGCCGCAGCCTTACTTGCTGTTTCTGCACGGCACCACCTGGCCAAGCAAACACTGGCCGGAAGCTGACTGGCGCCAGCTGGCTGAGCAGATGAGTGCCCAGGGGTGGGCTATCCGTCTGCCTTGGGGTAACTCCAGCGAGAAAGCCCGCGCCGAGCGAATTGCTGCCGGTATTGAAAGCGCTGCAGTACTGCCCAAACTTAACCTGGCAGGTGTGGCCAAGGTGATTGCCGGCGCCAGTGCCTGTGTGGCGGTGGACACCGGTCTGGGCCACTTGGCCGCGGCGCTGGATGTGCCAAGTATTTCTCTATACGGCCCAACACTGCCCGGGCGAGTAGGGGCCTATGGCCGTGGCCAGGTGCACCTGTGCGCCACGGGGCCGAACGCCGGTTCGGGCGATCGACATAAACCCTGTTTCGAGGGCCTGGATGCTGAGCGTGTTGCTACGCATTTACAGGACCTGTTGCTGGCCGAGGGCGTTGTCTGATGCAGCTCGCATTTATCCTTTACAAGTACTTTCCGTTCGGCGGCTTGCAGCGCGACTTTATGCGCATTGCCCTGGAGTGCCAGGCGCGCGGCCATGCGATCCGCGTCTACACGCCAATCTGGGAAGGTGAGGTCCCTGCGGGTTTCGAGGTGGTCGTGGTGCCGGTCAAGGCGCTGTTCAACCACAAACGTAATGAAAAGCTCACCGCGTGGGTTGAGGCCGACCTGGCTAAGCGCCCGGTAGATCGGGTGATCGGCTTCAACAAAATGCCCGGCCTGGATGTCTATTACGCCGCCGATGGCTGTTATGAAGACAAGGCGCAGACCCTGCGCAACCCGCTTTACAAGTTGTGGGGCCGCTACAAACACTTCGCCGATTACGAGCGGGCAGTGTTTGCTCCCGAGTCGAAGACCGAGATTCTGATGATCTCGGAAGTGCAGCAGCCGCTGTTTATCAAGCATTACCACACCCCGCTGCAGCGCTTTCACCTGCTGCCGCCAGGTATTGCCCAAGACCGCCGTGCGCCGGCCAATGCTGCCGAGATTCGTGCTGCGTTCCGCGCCGAATTCAACCTGGCGGATGACGACCTGCTGCTGGTGCAGATCGGCTCCGGCTTCAAGACCAAAGGGCTGGATCGCAGCCTCAAAGCGCTGGCTGCCTTGCCGCGTGAGCTGAAAAAACGCACCCGGTTGATTGCCATCGGTCAGGACGATCCGCGCGCCTTCCAGTTGCAGGCCAAGGCGCTGGGGGTGTCCGATCAGGTGCAAATCCTCAAGGGGCGTAGCGATATCCCGCGCTTTCTGCTCGGCGCCGATCTGCTGATTCACCCGGCGTACAACGAGAACACCGGCACCGTGCTGCTGGAGGCCTTGGTCTCCGGCTTGCCCGTGCTGGTCACCGACGTTTGCGGCTATGCCCATTACATTGCCGAGGCGGATGCTGGGCGAGTGTTGAGCGGGCCGTTTGAGCAGGCGCGGCTTAATCAGCTGCTCGCCGACATGCTGGCCGACGACTCGCGTCGTGCCCTCTGGTCGCGCAATGGTCTGGCTTACGCCGACCACGCGGACCTGTATTCCATGCCGCAACATGCGGCCGACATCATCCTGGCGGCGCGTCCATGAAGTTGCACTTGGCTGAACCCTTTAAAAGCCTGTGGGCCGGTCGCGATGCCTTCGCTGCCGTTGAGGCCCTGCAAGGTCAGGTGTACCGCGAGTTGGAAGGGCGTCGCACGCTGCGTACCGAAGTGGCTGGGCGTGGCTACTTTGTGAAGATCCACCGTGGCATTGGCTGGGGCGAGATCATCAAGAACCTGCTCACTGCCAAGCTGCCGGTACTCGGTGCGCGCCAGGAGTGGGAGGCCATCCAGCGCCTGACTGAAGTCGGCGTAGCCACCATGACCGCTGTGGCCTATGGCGAGCGCGGCCGTAATCCGGCGGCGCAGCATTCGTTTATCGTCACCGAAGAGTTGGCGCCGACTACCGACCTTGAGCAGCTCAGCCTGAACTGGGCGCAACAACCGCCCGAGCCACGGCTCAAGTGGGCGTTGATCAATGAAGTGGCGAGCATGGTTGGCAGCATGCACCGTGCCGGGGTCAATCATCGCGACTGTTATATCTGCCACTTCCTGCTGCATACCGATAAGCCGGTCACGGCGGATGATTTCCGCCTGTCGGTGATCGATCTGCATCGCGCTCAGGTTCGCAGCCAGTTGCCCATGCGCTGGCGCAACAAAGACCTGGCCGCGCTGTATTTCTCCGTGCTGGATATCGGCCTGACCCGGCGCGACAAGCTGCGCTTTTTGCGCCGCTACTTTGCGGTGCTAAACGGGCAGCAGCCGCTGCGCCAAACACTCAGCGCCGAACGCCCGCTACTGGTGTGGCTGGAGCGTAAGGCGGACGCGCTGTATGCGCGCAAGCAGCGTTACGGGGATGCGCTCTGATGGCTGGGTGGACGCTGGATGCCCAGTATCAGGAGTTAGCAGAGGATTTTGGCAGCCTTCAGGCGGTGTTCGCTCTGCAGGGGGAGCGGCTGACCAAAGACCCGTTGTCCGAGGTCATCCGCATCGAGCGCGCGGGCGTGCGCTATTACGTCAAGCGCTACTGGGGCGGCGGCAAGGGCCTGCGCCGCTACATCGGGCGGCCACGGGTCAAGGCGGAATGGCAGAACCTGAAATACTTCGCCAAGTGGGGCGTGGCTACGGCGCCGATTGTCGCGTTCGGGCTAGAGCGTCAGTTCGGACGTTTTGTCCGGGGGGCGTTGATTACCCGCGAGATCAGCAATACCGAAGACCTGAGCTTGCTTGCCAATAACGACGATCCACGCCTGCAGGATCGCCATTGGGTTAATACCGTCAGCCTTCAACTGGCCCGCGCCACGCGGACCTTGCATGAGCATCACTTCACCCATAACGATCTCAAATGGCGCAACTTACTGGTTAATGATCGGGCGGAGTTATTTTTGATCGATTGCCCCACGGGTACATTCTGGTGGGGGCCGCTATTACGCTATCGCATCATCAAGGACCTGGCCTGCCTGGATAAGGTGGCCAAGTACAAATTGTCACGTACTCAGCGCCTACGTTTTTATCTGCAATATCGAGGTCGCAGTCGTTTGGGCGCTGCCGATAAACGCCGCGTACGTCGGGTTGTGGGTTTCTTTGAGGGGCGTGAATGACGGATTTTATTGCGGCACAGAATCGCGCCCTGCTTGAGCAGCACGGCCTGGCTAGTTTTGATGCGCTTTGGGCGTTAAAGCTTGAAGCGGTCGACGAGCCCAATACCGAGCGCGGTGGCTGGAGCAGTGTCTATCGCCTGGACCTCGGTGAGACGGCCTTCTACCTCAAGCGGCAGAGCAATCACCTGACCCGCAGTGTGCTGCATCCGTTCGGCGAGCCGACCTTTGCCCGTGAGTTTCGCAATATTCAGCGCTATCAGCGCCTGGCTATCCCGGCGTTGCAGGCGGCGTTTTTTGCCCAGCGGCGAGTCGCGGGCGAGCAACGGGCAATCTTGCTGACGCGCGCGTTGGATGGCTGGAGCGACCTGGATAGCTTGTTGGCGGAGTGGCGCGCGCACAGCGAATCGCAGCGACGCGCTATTTTGCAGGCGTGCGGCACGCTGGCTCGGCAGCTGCACGGCGCTGGGCAAATGCATGGCTGCTTTTACCCCAAGCATATTTTTCTGCGCGAAACGGCGGCTGGCTTCGATGCGCAGCTCATCGATCTGGAAAAGACCCGGCCGCTGCTGTTCGGGCGGCGTGATCGGGTTAAGGATCTGGAGCCCCTGCTGCGCCGCGCCAGTGTCTGGAATGACGCAGAGGTGGCCGTGCTGTTGGCAGCTTATCTAGATGAACGTGTTGATCTCGACGCCTGGAGCGCGCAGCTTGGGGCTCGTCGGCGTAATAAGGAGGCGCGTTGATGAGTTTCACGAGTCTCAGCCAGGCTGGGCGTTCGCCGTCTCTGCCGCTGACTCTGCAGCTGGCCGATGCGGCGGGCTCGGCAGCGTTGACTCTACAGCGGCTGCTGCGTGTCCTGCCTGGGCAGCGCTATGTGGGTCTGGCCGAGTGGCGCGGTCGCCCGGTGCTGGCCAAATTGTTGGTTGGCGACAAGGCTGCGCGGCATTTTCAGCGTGAGCGTGATGGCGCGCGCCTGCTGGCTGAGCAGGGGTTGCCTACACCTCCGTTACTGGCCGATGGCTTGCGCGAAGGCGAGGGCGGCTGGCTGTTGTTTGAGTATTTGAACGGGGCCGAGAGCTTGTGGGATGCCTGGCGCGCGGTGGAAAACCAGGCGTTGCTCAGTAGCGATCAGCAGGCTGTATTGGCTGAAGCCTTGGGGTGTATTGCGCATATGCACGCCAAGGGGCTCTGGCAAGCTGACCTGCACCTGGACAATCTATTGCGGCACGACGGCCACTTGTTCGTTATCGATGGCGGCGGTGTGCAGGTTGAGGTGGCCGGGCAGCCGTTGTCACGCAGCAAGGTGCTGGAAAACCTCGGCGTATTCTTCGCCCAGCTGCCCGCCGAGCTGACGCCCTTTATCGAAGAGTTGCTGGTGCATTACCTGCTGGCTAACGGCGAGCATGCCTTGCCGCTGGAGGCGCTGTTGAAAGAGGTGGAGAAGGTTCGTCAATGGCGTGTACGCGATTACCTGCGCAAAGTCGCTCGAGATTGCAGCTTATTCGCCGCTAAAGTGGGCGCCTTTGGCCTGCGCGTGGTGCGCCGTGACGATGAGGCCGACGTGCAGCCGTTGCTGGCGAATCTGGACGCGCTCACCGAACAAGGCCATATCTACAAGACTGGCGGCGCCGCGACTGTGGCGCGGGTCGAGCTGAATGGGCGGCCCTTGGTGGTCAAACGCTACAACGTGAAGAGCGTCGGCCATTGGCTCAAACGTTTCTGGCGACCGAGTCGCGCCTGGCACAGCTGGGTCGAGGGTAACCGCCTGCACTTGTTGGGCATTGCAACTCCGCGGCCACTGGCCGTCGTGGAACGGCGCTGGTGCTGGTTGCGCGGGCGCGCCTACCTGATTACCGAATACTGCGGCGGGCAGGATATAATCGCGCGCTTTGACAACTACCTCGACAGATCGCCCCCGGAAACTGAGCTGTTGGCGCTGGATCGTTTGTTCGCCGCCTTGCTGCGCGAGCGCATCAGTCACGGTGATTTCAAAGGGCACAATCTGTTTTGGGATGAAGACTTGGCTCGTTGGTCGCTGATCGACCTCGACGCCATGCAGCAGCACCGCAGTGCACGCCGTTTCGCCAGGGCTTATGCCCGCGACCGTGCTCGTTTTCTGCGCAACTGGCCTGCCGACTCGGCGCTGCACCAGTTGCTCAACCAACGTATACCGCTGACGCCCGGCGTCGGCTCAGCAGACTAAAAGAGGCAAAACCAGTGGCACTGACCATTCTCGGCCTGTCCGGCGCCCTCAGCCATGACCCTTCCGCCGCCCTGTATATCGACGGCAAGCTGATCGCCGCCGTCGAAGAAGAGCGCTTCGTGCGCGACAAGCACGCGAAGAACCGCATGCCCTATGAATCGGCCAAGTTCTGCCTGGAGCAGGCTGGGATCAAGCCGTCTGATGTTGATGTGGTGGCGATTCCGTTTGCCCCGATCAGCATCTTCGAGAAGGCTCGCTGGCAGTATGCCAAGCGCTACTGGTATGCACCGGACCGCGCGCTTGATGCGATCCTGATGGGCAACCGCCGCTACAAGCGCTACTACAAGCACATTCAGTGGTGCCTGCAGCAGCTCGGCTTTGACCTGAAGAAAATCAAGATCGAGCCGGTCGAGCACCACCTGGCCCATGCCGCCAGTGCCTACCACTGCTCGGGTTTTACCGAGAAGACCGCGATTCTTGGCATAGACGGTAAGGGTGAGTACGCCACCACCTTCTTTGGCTACGGCGAGAACGGCAAGATTCACAAGATCAAAGAATTCTTCGATCCGGATTCGTTGGGCGGCCTATATGGCGCGATTACTGAGTTCCTTGGCTTTGAAATGCTCGACGGCGAGTTCAAAGTGATGGGCATGGCCCCCTACGGCGATGCCAGCAAGTACGACTTCTCACGCTTGGCCAAGTTCGAAAACGGCGAGTTGGTGATCAACACCGAGTACGCCAACGTCATCGGCCTGCGCCGTTATAAAGAAAACGGCAAAGGCTTCTATTTCTCCAAGAAGCTGATCGAGTGGCTGGGGCCTAAGCGCGAAGGCGACATCGCCGACGACCCCTACATCCATTACGCCGCCAGCATGCAGGCATTGTTCGAGAAGCTGGCGCTGCAAATGATGGAGCACTATCTCGGCGACATCATCCGCGAAACCGGCAAGATCGCTTTCGCCGGTGGCTGTGCGCTGAACGTTAAGCTCAACCAGAAAATCATTGCCCGCGATGACGTGAAGGAGCTGTTCGTGCAGCCGGCGTCCGGCGACGCCGGTACTGCAGTGGGTGCTGCCGCCTACATCTCGCACCAGCGCGGCGTGCCGGTGGAGAAGATGGAGCATGTCTATCTCGGCCCGTCCTACTCCAACGAAGACGTGATCGCCGCCTGTGCTCGTCACCCGAGCAAGCCGGTGTTCAAACGCATCGACAACATGCCGCAGCGCATCGCCAAGATCATGGTCGACGCTAACCCGGTGGCCTGGTTCCAGGGCCGCATGGAGTTCGGTCCACGGGCCCTCGGCGGTCGTTCGATCATCGGTTGCCCGAGCGTGCCGGGCGTGGCTGATCGCATCAACGAACAGATCAAGTTCCGCGAGCGCTGGAGGCCGTTCTGCCCGTCGATGCTCGACACCGTCGGCCCGCAGATGCTCAAGGTCGACCACCCGAGCCCGTTCATGACCTTCACCTTCGAAGTCAACGACGAGTGGAAGACCCGCGTCGGCGAAGTGGTCCACGAAGACGGCACCTCGCGTGCCCAGGTGCTCAAGCGCGAATACAACCCGCGCTACTACGACATGATGCTCGAACTGGAAAAACTTACCGGCAACGGCGTGTCGCTGAACACCTCGCTCAATCGCCGCGGTGAGCCGATGATCTGCTCGCCAACCGACGCGCTGAACATGTTCTACGGCTCCGACCTGCAGTACCTGATCATGGAAGATATTCTGGTGGTCAAGGATGGCAAGGATTGGTATGACAACGTCTGAGGACGCAGTGACCGGGCAGCCGTGGGTGTTGCAGTTCTGCCACGGCTACGACGGTCCCTTCCTCGACTGTGCGCGGCAGTACGCCGCGTTGTTTATCGGCACCCGTTATAAGGTTTGTACGGTTTACCTGACCGGCAAACCAAGTGCAGAGGTCGAGCAGGGCTCGGCTTCTGACGAGGTGATTTTCCTCGACTACTCCAGTCGCGAAGTGCGCGGCCTCAAGCTCAAGGCGATTCGTGATCTCAAGCGCATCGTCGCTGCGCACGAATTCAAGCTGTGTATCGCTCATCGCTTCAAGCCGATTTATATCGCCTTGCTGGGTAGCGATTTGCCGGTGATCGGCGTACACCATGCGTTTGGCGATTATCAGCGCTTATCACGTCGGCTGTTCGCTAATGCCTTCAAGAAGCGCTTGGCGTTGCTTGGTGTATCCGATGCGGTGCGTGATGACATGCGTGCCTGCTTACCGAGCTGGCCGGCTGAGCGTATCCAGACCCTGTACAACCGTATCGACATTGCCGCCGTACAGGCTGCTCAGGTCTCCCGTCACGACGCCCGCGAGCACCTCGGCTTGCCTCAGGATGCTTGGGTTGTCGGCAATGTCGGGCGTCTGCATCCAGATAAGGATCAGGCTACGTTGATCCGTGGATTTGCCCAAGCATTGCCACAACTGCCCAAGGGCAGTCTATTGGTGATCATGGGCAGTGGTCGACTGGAAACGCAGCTCAAGACCCTGGCTGTGGAGTTGGGTGTGAGTGATGCCGTGCGTTTTGTCGGGCAGGTGGCGAATGGCCGGCGTTACTTCAAGGCGTTTGACCTCTTTGCTTTATCCTCGGATCACGAGCCTTTCGGCATGGTGTTGTTGGAAGCTATGGCTGCCGGTGTACCTGTTATCGCCAGTGATTGCGGTGGTGGGCCTGAAGTGGTGGGGGATGCCGGCGGGTTGTTTGGGTTCGCTGATGCCGCTGCGTTGGCGGCCATGCTGGAGCAATTCTCGGTTATATCCGCGACCCAGCGAGAGCGCACCGAGTCGCTTATGTTCGCGCGCTTGCAGGAGCGGTTTTCTGACCGTGCTGTGAGTGAGGTTTTCTGGGGGCTGGCTGCCATGCGACCTTTCCAGATGGGTGAGCCGTTTTGAGCGTGATATGCCTCTGTCCTTGGGGGCCAGTGCGTGATGACGAGTGAGCGTGCGATGAGATTACTGGTAACAGGCGGGGCTGGTTATATCGGCTCACATACCGTACTGGAGTTGTTGCAAGCCGGTCACGATGTGGTGGTGTTGGATAATCTGTGCAATGGCTCGTTGGAGGCCCTGCGGCGTATTCAGGCAATAGCCGGGCGGTCACTACAGTTTGTTCAGGGCGATATTCGTGATAGAGCATTGCTTGATCGGCTCTTCGCTCAGCAGCAAGTGGATGCCGTGGTGCACTTTGCCGGGCTTAAGGCTGTCGGTGAAAGTGTGCGGCAGCCGCTGGACTATTACGCTTGCAATGTGGCTGGCACCCTTAACTTGTGCCAAGCAATGGCTGATGCGGGGGTATTTCAGCTGGTGTTCAGCTCATCGGCAACTGTTTATGGCGATCCGGCTCAGGTGCCAGTAGATGAGAGCTGTCCTGTAGCAGAGCCAACCAGTCCTTATGGGCGTAGCAAGCTGATGGTGGAGCATCTGCTGCATGATGTGCAGCGTGCCGATACGCGTTGGTCGATTGCTATCTTGCGTTACTTCAATCCGGTTGGGGCGCATCCAAGTGGTTTGATCGGCGAAGACCCTTTGGGTGTTCCGAATAACCTACTGCCTTATCTGAGCCAGGTGGCTGTCGGAAAGCTGGATTGCTTGCAAGTGCATGGCAATGACTACCCCACCCCGGACGGAACCTGTATCCGCGACTATATCCACGTAGTTGATCTGGCACAGGGGCACGTGCGGTCATTGCAGTTTATTAGCCGCCACAAGGGCTGTTCGGTGTGGAACCTAGGTGCCGGTAAAGGTTATTCAGTGCTGCAGGTGATTAGTGCTTTTGAGCAGGCATGTGGGCGTTCAGTGCATTACATCATCGGGCCGCGTCGTCCTGGCGATATCGCTGCCAATTGGGCCGAGCCGAGTAAGGCTGAGCGTGAGCTGGGATGGAAAGCTGAGCGTAGTTTGGCCAGCATGATGGCCGATACCTGGCGCTGGCAAAGTAAGAATCCGCAAGGTTATCGATGATGGTTATTTGGACTTGTTGCGAAGGAACTGTATGAGTACGTCACCAAGCATCTGTCTCGTGATGCCCTATTTTGGTAAATGGCCGTTTTGGATGCCGTTCTTTCTGCAGAGCTGTCGGCTTAACCCGAGTGTCGAATGGTTGTTTTATAGCGACTGTGCGCCGCTGGATAACTGTCCGGAGAATGTCCGTGTGGTCTCGATGAGTTTCGCGGACTACTGCCAGCATGTGTCAAGTCGGCTTGATATCGATTTTCGTCCCACACAGGCTTATAAGCTCTGCGATATCCGCCCGGCATTTGGTTTGATTCATGAAGCGGATCTACAGGGCTACGACTTTTGGGGCTTTGGCGATATTGATTTGGTTTATGGTGACTTGCGTGCCTATTTCACCGCTGAGCGCTTGCAGTCGCATGATCTTTGTTCAACCCACGCGCGGCGTGTATCGGGGCATTTGTGTCTGATCCGGAATACCCCGCGTATGCGTGATGCGTTCAAGCGCATGCCGAGCTGGAGGCAGCGGTTCTGTGACCCGCAGCATCAGGCTTTAGATGAGGGCGCCTTTACCCGACTATTCTTGCGTAACAAGAATCTGCCAGATTTTTTGCAGAAAATACTCGGGACGTTGTTCAACCCCTGGTATCGGCGCAGTGAGTTTGTTGAGGCCTACAGCACCCCTTATGCGCGTATCGATTGGCATGACGGTAGTCGTAACTTTCCGCAAAAGTGGTATTGGAATAAGGGAAAATTGACCAACGATCAGGATGGTTCGCGCGAATTTCCTTATTTCCACTTTATCGTGTGGAAGCGCCACGGCTGGGATCAGTTGCCGCCGGAGCAATTGCAAGCATCGACTAGTTTTGCTCTGAGCCCGTCTTGGTCAATCAGCCCGCAGGGCTTCGAGCGTGAACAATAATGCCTAGGCGTATCAAGGTTTTACAGCTACAGCCGGACTACAACGTTAAGGCGCATGACTTCGCCGATTTGGCCGAGCAGATCGTGAAAGCCTTGCCGGGTGAGCGCTATGAAGTGGTCGCGGCATTCTTGCGTGGTAAGCCGCAGCCGGGCGAGCCCGTTAGTCGAGCCGCGCGCTCAGTGTATTTTGAGTTCGCCGATAAGCAGCTCAAAGGACTGCGGTTGCGGGCCATGTGGCAGCTCTATCAGTTTTGTCGCGCCGAGCAGTTCGATGTGGTGATCTGTAACCGCTTTAAGCCAGTCAATATGATGCTGCAGCTCAACCGTTGGTTAAAGATTCCACTGTGTATCGGCATCTCTCACGGGTTTGGTGAGTACGACCGTTTTTACCGGCGCCGACAAGCCAGGCGCCTGATCGATACGGCCTGGCGTTTCGTGGGTGTGTCGCCGGCGGTTAAGCAATACTTGCTGGACTGTGCGTGCGGCTTTACCGAGCACAATACGGTGGCCATCACTAACGCCATTGATATTGAGCAGGCCGCCGCTTTGCAGCATTCGCGCGAAGACGCTCGCCGCCTGTTGGGGCTTGACCCCAATGCGCGCTTGGTGGGCGCACTTGGGCGTCTGGTGCCGGTTAAAGGACATACCTACCTGCTCCAAGCGTTTGCCAAACTCAAAGATATTTACCCGCAGGCACAATTAGCCATTATCGGTAAGGGGCGCGAAGAGTCGCGGCTGCTGGCTGAGGTTGAGCGGCTTGGTCTCGGTGGGCGGGTTCATCTGCTCGGTTTTCGTGAAAATGCGCTGCAGTATGTCCGTGCTTTTGATATCTGGACCATGCCGTCGCTGGCTGAAGGCCTGGGCTTGGCGTTGCTGGAAGGCATGAGCGGGCATTTGCCGGTGATTGCCTCGAATGTGCCGGCGATGCTGCCGCTGATCGAGGGGGCGGGTGGTATCGCTGTGCCGCCGGCTGACGTCGACGCTCTGAGTCAGGCGCTCAACAGCTATTTACAGTTGAGTGATGAGCAGTTGCAGGCCAAGGGTGAGCAGGCCTATGCCTATTTGTGTGCCAATCACGATATCGAAACCTTCCGTCAGCAGTATCGGCAGCTCATTGACGAGTCGCTGAGTCAGGCGAGTGCCTCCCAATGAGTCAGAGTTCCCAGCTTGTCAGTGTCATTATTGCCTCCTACAACCACGCGCCCTATATCGAAGAGTGCATTCTCAGTGTGCTGGGGCAAACCTATCCGCATGTCGAACTTTTGGTAGTGGATGATGGTTCTACCGATGACAGCGTTGAGCGTATCCGGCGCTTGCAGGCCGAGTATGGCTTCGATTTTCAGGTGCAGCAGAACCAAGGGTTAACCCGCACGTTGAACTCAGCAATCGCTCGCGCCAAAGGTGAGTTGATTGTGCCGTTCGGCTCGGATGATGTGATGCTCCCCGAGCGCCTGGCCAAACAGGTGGCTTATATGGCTGATAAGCCCGAAGTGGGAATCTGCGCCGGCAATATCGAGTTGATTGATTCTCAGGGCACACTATTTCCCGAGTCTCGCCAGCGCCGCGATGTGCCGTTTCGGCGGATGGACTTCGATGATGTGTTTATGGAGCGTAAACCTTATGCGCCCGCCACAACCTTGATGATCCGCAAGGAGGCATTGGAGAAAGTAGGCGGCTTCGATCCTGAGATTCGTCTGGAGGATCTGGCCATTGAGCTGAAAATCACCCATGCCGGCTACTACATCGACTGCCTGGGCGAAGTGTTGGCGCGTTACCGTAAGCATGCTACTAATTCGTACAAAAACCACCGTTTTATGATCAGCAGCATCCTGCGCATTTATGCGTTGTACAGCGATCATCCGCAGTATGAGTTCGTCCGTACGCGTTTTCTCAGCTCCATGTTTCTTAAATGCTCCAACCGTGATCGTCAGTTGGCGCGCGAGTTATTGGCGCAGATCCCGTTTAAAAAGTGGTCGAAGAAAACATGGCGTGGCCTGATGCGCCTGTACTTCTCCCCCCTGGAGAAGGGCTGATTGGTTATGGGGGTGTGGGCGCGGTTTTTGGCCAAGCGGGCCAAAAAACAACTGCGGATGCTGCCTAAATTGCAGCGTGGCCCTGCGAAGTTTCTTCAGCGCTATCCGCACTACCAAGTCGGTCTGGGGACTTACGGCATACCTATCGTGCATGATTGGCAGGAAGGGGCCACGCTAAAGATCGGTAGTTACACCTCTATTGCCGAGCATGTGGAGATTTTTCTGGGCGGCCATCATCGCAGTGATTGGCTTACAACCTATCCGTTTCCCGCGATGATTGAAGAGGCTCAGCATATCCAAGGCTATGCCGTGAGCCGGGGTGATGTGGTGATCGGCAGTGATGTATGGCTGTGCACTAATAGCGTGATTCTGTCAGGGGTTACTGTGGGGCATGGTGCCGTGGTTGCTGCCGGCGCAGTGGTAAGTCGTGATGTGGCGCCCTACTCCATTGTCGCTGGCAATCCAGCGCGGCATATTCGCTGGCGTTTTGCCCCAGAGCTCTGCGCAGCACTGCTTGAGGCTGCTTGGTGGGAGTGGCCAGAGCAGGAGGTGCGTAGCATCAGCCCACTGTTGTGCAGTGATCAGCTCGATAGCTTTCTACAGTATGCCCGGCAGCGTTCGGCGCAGAAGGCTAAAGCGCTGTAGGTTTCTACGGATTACGTAAACAGCTTGAGTGCCTGCTGCTTGGCGATGCGGCTATAGCCTGCTTTTAGTGCGTCACGGTGTTCTTCGAACAGCCACTTCTGGTCGTCGACATAGCGGCGCATGTGCTTCAGGTTGCGCTGACGCTTATGCAGGCTCAGTGCAAAGTGGCTTATGCGCATGTCGGCGAGGTCAATCAAACCCAGCTGTCCGTCAGGTTGTACCAGTACGTTGCCCAGGTGCACCGAGCGGAAGTAGACGCCGCTGCCATGCAGTTTGGCAAGCAGCTCCCCAAACAGCTCTACAAGCTCCTGGCGTCGCTCACTACAGCTGTTGCTCAGTATGTGGCGTAAGGTTTCTCCGGGGAGCGGCCAGTAATGCACAGCAGTTTTATTGACTGGGTCAACCAACCTATACACCTGGATGATTTTCGGGCTGCTAAACCCCAGCTTTTGTAGGCGAGCAGCGTTCTCTGCAAAGCGTTTGGCGTAAGGCTTGAGGGTTTCGCGGGAAAATACAGAGCGTTTACGGAACAGTTTGAGAAAACTACCGTCTGCTAACTTCAGCACTTTTGGCCCAAGGCCGTCGACTTCAAGCACGCTTGCGTTGGCTGAGAGTGCAGTCAGCTCAGGCTGGGAAAGCGTTTGCATTAGCGCAGGGCTCCTTGTGCTTGCCGAGTGCGAATAGTCAGAGCTGCAATCAGTGCCAAGGGAATCCAGGTTACCAGCCAGTGTTCTTTGGGCCTTGACAGGATGCCGCCCCCTTCCGTTAGGCCGGCACCTATGCCGTAAACCAGCAGCGCCCCACAAACGATGAACAAGTAGTTGCTTCGGTGCTTCCAGCACTGGAAGAGGGCCAGTCCGTGCATAGCGAGCCAAAGGACCAGGCCGATAATACCGGTGTAATACAGTACCCCCAGTGCAAAGTTGTGGGGCTCACTAAAGCTCATTTTGAGATCAGCGATAAATATCGTCAGGTGCGCACCAAAGCCGAATCCCTGCCAAGGCTGTTGAATAACCATGCTGAGGGTTTTGGCCCACAGTTCGGGCCGATAAGACAGGCCACGACTAGACAAAACTTCGGGGTAAAGCACGATTAGAGCCAGTGCCCCCAGTGCGCCGAAGAGCAGCAGCCCAACTGAGCGTTTACTCCAGCACGCGACTATCAACCAGGCACAGGTCAGTGCGGTTGCCACAAGTGGCGTGCGTGAGCCTGTGGCTAGCAGCGCCATTCCCATTAAGGTTGCGGCAATTAGTGCGAGCCAACTTTGGCGAGGGCTTAGGGTCATGCTTAGTGCCAGCCAGAACGCGCAAAAAAAGCCGAACACATGCGAACTCAGCAGGGGGTTGTCTAGGGCGCCGAAGCCAATCAGCCGTTCGCCCGGAGTTGCGTTGGTCATGAATATCATCAGGCTGTAGGCGGTTAGCGGCAGCATCAATACAGCCGCGAGTAGTGTGCTTTGGGCGAGTCTTGTATGGGCTTGCAGCGCTATCAGCGCACAGGCGGCAAACAGCATAAAAATATAGAGCGGGCGCTTGAATAGCGTGCCGAAGGACCGCTCGGTGTCTGACCAGCTAATGCTGATCAAGGCCCAGGTCGAGAACATTAATAAAGCGATGATCACAGGCTCTCGCAAGAGCGCTACGCAGATGCGGGGGCGCAATGCTAGGGCAATTAATGTGGGCGCGGCTATAAGCGCGTAGAAAGCCTTGTGATAAAGGCTGCGCTCAGGCAGGGCGGCCAGTCCGATGAGCAGAACGACAAAGCCTGCAGGCAGTAACCAATTGCAAATGAGGGCGTGTGCTTGCTGTGTCCGTGAGTCGATCTGTGTGTGCATCTATGCTTAAGTCCAGTTCGGCAGTGAGTCGCGATTCTACAGGATCAAGTCAGGCCTTTTCTTGGCTGGTTCGACTTTCTTCCAAGCCGTCTTTGACAGCATGGCGATAACTGCTTTGCTGGGCGAGTAGGCCACTTATGCGCTTTTACCGCATACACGGTTCCCAGTGGGCCTAATCGCAGGTTGGGCGGGCTATGTTAATATCCCGTTTTTACCGATTATGGGCGTGTTTATGAGTGGAAAAGCTGCAAGTCAGGGCGCTTCATCGAGCCTGAAAATCTATCTGCGCTTGCTCACTTATATCCGTCCTTACCTTGGTTTTTTTGCGCTGAGTATTGTGGGCTTTTTGATCTTTGCCTCGACTCAGCCGATGCTCGGTTACATCCTCAAATACTTTGTTGATGGCCTTTCCAATCCGGATGCGAGCCTGTTCCCTAGCGTGCCCTACCTTAGGGATTTGCAATTGGTGCAGGCTGTGCCTCTGCTTATTGTGTTGATTGCCTTTTGGCAAGGTGTCGGCTCTTTCTTGGGAAACTACTTTCTAGCTAAGGTCTCGCTGGGACTGGTGCATGACCTACGTGTGGCGCTGTTCAATAATTTACTAACGCTGCCCAATCGTTATTTTGATAGCCACAATTCCGGGCATGTGATTTCACGGATTACTTTTAACGTGACCATGGTCACCGGGGCTGCTACGGATGCGATCAAAGTGGTCATCCGCGAAGGCATGACGGTGGTTTTCCTGTTCGCCACGTTGCTGTGGATGAACTGGATGTTGACCTTGGTAATGGTCGCCATCCTGCCGGTGATCGGTCTCATGGTAAGTAGCGCGAGCAAAAAATTCCGCAAGCAAAGCAAGAAAATTCAAGTGGCTATGGGGGATGTCACCCATGTGGCCTCGGAAACCATTCAAGGGTATCGGGTTGTGCGCAGTTTTGGCGGTGAAGCCTACGAGCAACAGCGGTTTCTCGGTGCGAGTAGCAGTAATACGGAAAAACAGCTGCGCATGACTAAGACATCCGCGGTTTATACACCGATGCTGCAGTTGGTGATTTACAGCGCTATGGCAGTGCTGATGTTTCTGGTGCTGTTTATGCGCGGCGATGCCAGTGCTGGCGACCTGGTTGCTTACATCACTCTGGCAGGCCTGCTGCCGAAACCGATTCGTCAGCTGTCTGAGGTGAGCTCAACCATTCAAAAGGGCGTGGCTGGCGCGGAGAGTATTTTCGAGCAGTTGGATGAAGCCCCCGAAGTGGATCACGGCACTCAGGAGCGTGAGCGGGTAAACGGGCGGTTGGAGGTGAGCAACCTGAGTTTTCAGTATGAGGGCAGCGATAAGCCCGTTCTGAATGACATCAGTTTTGTCGCTGAGCCCGGGCAAATGGTCGCTCTCGTGGGGCGCTCGGGCAGTGGTAAGTCGACACTGGCGAACCTTATTCCGCGCTTTTATCACCATGATCAAGGGCAGATTTTGCTCGATGGCCTGGATGTTGAAGACTACAAGTTGTTAAACCTGCGTCGTCATATCGCCTTGGTTACCCAACACGTAACCCTGTTTAACGACACGGTGGCCAATAACATCGCCTATGGCGATTTACAGGGTGCGCCGCTGGAAGACGTGCGTAAGGCGGCAGAGGCCGCTTATGCCGCCGAGTTTATTGAGAAGATGCCGCAAGGCTATGACACCCTCGTCGGTGAAAACGGCGTGCTGTTGTCGGGCGGTCAGCGCCAGCGTCTGGCAATTGCCCGGGCATTGTTGAAAAACGCGCCGCTATTGATTCTCGATGAGGCCACTTCTGCTCTCGACACCGAGTCGGAGCGACATATCCAGGCCGCGCTGGATGAGGTGATGAAGGGTCGTACGACTCTGGTGATCGCCCACCGGCTGTCCACTATCGAGAAGGCTGATCTGATTTTGGTGATGGATCAGGGGCGTATCGTCGAGCGTGGCACGCATGCCGAGTTGCTGGCGCAGAACGGTTACTACGCGCGTCTGCATGAAAAAGATTTTGTTGAGGGCGGTGGTGCTGTGTCGTTGGAGCACGACGCCTGATGCTCAGTCATTTACGCGCCTGGCGTGAGCGCGGCTGGACGCCTATCGATGCCGTCACTTATGCCGAGGCCTGGCAGCGCTTTGGCGGCAGTGTGGCCACCCATCCGCAGGTCATTGAGCGTCTGGCGGGCCTTGCCGGCTTGCCGGTGAGCTATTTGGGCTGGTTTGAGCAGGGCGAGATACGTGCGGCCTTGCCCGTCTGGGGGCGTCATCTGGCGTTGTCCAAGGATGTACTTAAGCAGCACGGTAAACGCGGGCTGTTTGACTTGGGTAACGCTGAAATTATCCTGCCGTTGGCCAGTGACGTGCGCGTACCTCTGCGTCATAAAGTGCGCTACCTGTCGCCTTTGAATGCCGAGCAGGCGCTCGGCATTCGTGAGCAGCCGGAAGGTTTGGCGCTGGCTCGCGAGCCTGAGGAATACAGCAAGAAATTCCGCTACAACCAGCGCCGCGAGCAGCGTTTGCTGGAGGAGGCTGGTGGCTTTGTGCGGCCTATGCTGGAGTTGTCCGCCGTCGAGCAGGCACTGGTTTACGCCGATCTCTTTCAGCGTCGCTGGGGTTTTGAGGCGACAGGCATGGCCCATCTCGCCGAGGTGTTCGGGCTGATGCGCGAGTTTATGACCGGTTCGCTGATCTACCTGAATGATCAGCCGGTGGCTATCCAGATACTCTACCGTGTCGAGGCCCCGCAATGGGTCAGCCTGGAGTACATCAACGGCGGCGTTGACCCGCAAAACCGCGAGTTCAGCCCAGGCAGCGTGCTCAGTTTTATCAATACCCAAACGGCCTGGGCCGAAGCGCGAGCCCTGGGTAAACCGTTGCGCTATTCCTTTGGTCGTGCTGATCGCGAATATAAAGATCGCTGGTGCAACCGTGTGCCGGTCTATCAGGTCTGATTATGTCTGCACGCAAGCAAACCCTGCTCAAGCGGCATCGCCGGCAAAAGCGCATCGCCCTGCTGCTAGCTTTGGTCGTACTGCTGGTGATGGCCGTTGTAGTCGCCTGGTGGTGGTTGCCATTGCTCCTGTTACTGGGCTGGGTGGCGCATGAGGCGTGGTTTGCTGATCACCTGTTTTATGCCCCGAGTGATGACTACAGCTACAACTTTGCTGACGGAGTGCCCGCGTTTGCAGGGCGCATCGAGGCAGGCTGCCTGCGGTTGGATGCAGATATTGTTGCGGCCGATACCCTGATTCTCCAAGTGCAGCTCAAGACCAGCTGGCTGGGCCGCTGGCTGGACCCTTTTGTGCTGGTGGGGGCGGATCGGCAGGACTTTGAGCGCGGTGTGAATGGCCGCCGCTACCTGAACCTGTCAGGTCAAAACGAGCTGTTGAACAGCGGCAAGCTGCAGGTGCGAGGCCGCTTCTGCAGTATTGAGCCAGTGGTCACTCTGTATGCCCTGAGCAACCCGAATTACGCCGCGCAACGGCTGATGGTCATAGCCCCGCATGCTGATGATGCGGAGTTGGCGGCGTTCGGGCTCTATAGTCGGGTCGTGGATGTCAGCATTGTGACCCTGACCCAGGGCGAGATTGAGGCTAAGCCCTATGAAGCGCTGGGCCTTGATCAGGCCGGTGCAGCCCGCCTCAAAGGGCGCTTGCGTGCTTGGGATAGCCTGGCAGTTCCGCTGTGGGGCGGCGTGCCGCAAAGCCAATGTGTACAGCTGGGTTATTACTGCCTGCAATTACCTGCCATGCAGGCGCAGCCTGAGCTGGGCGTTGGTTCGCGTGAGTCCGGCGAGAGTGATATCCGTAGCGTGCGTGCCGGCAACGCTATCCAGTTGCCCGGCGATGCAGACGGCGTGCCTAGCTGGCGCAACCTATTGGCCGATTTAGCGGCGAGCTTTGAGCACTTTCGGCCAGAGGTGGTGGTCACACCGCATCCGCAGCTGGACCCACACAGCGACCATGTGGCCAGCACCCAGGCACTGCTGGAGGCGATTGAACTGAGTGCCTGGAAGCCGAAAACGCTACTGCTGTACGCCAACCACTTGCATGACAACGACCGCTGGCCCATGGGCCCGGCGGGCTTCGGCATTGCTTTGCCGCCGGCCATTGAAGCGCTGCCGGCAGATGGTTTGTGGAGCCCGGCTCTGAATGCTGCGCAGCAGTTGGATAAGGCCATGGCCTTAGCCATGCAGCATGACTTGCAAGGCGCATTACCGCTCAAACGGCGTATCCGCCGGCTGATTCAACGTGTACTGGTGGGGCGCCGTTGGCCGGCAACCGGTGACGATGAGTTCTTCCGCAAGGCCGTGCGCCGCCATGAATTATTTTGGGTGCGTACGCTCGGCGGCTAGCCGGCGTTTTGACCTGCAAATGTTATGATCTGCGGCGATTTGCATCAGCCGCTTCTGGAGTTTTTATGAAATTGTCCATGCCGCGTTTCGACCAGGCCGCCGTTCTGGTGGTCGGCGATGTCATGCTCGATCGTTATTGGCATGGCGGCACTTCACGGATCTCGCCGGAAGCGCCAGTGCCGGTGGTAAAGGTTGAGCAGATTGAGGATCGTCCAGGTGGTGCCGCCAACGTAGCGTTGAACATCGCGGCCCTGGGTGCGCCGGCAGTCTTGATCGGTGTGACCGGTAAGGATGAGGCCGCGGATAGCCTGAGTAACAGCTTGCACGCGGTCGGTGTGAAAACCCTGTTTCAGTGCATCAAAGATCAGCCCACCATCGTCAAGCTGCGCGTGATGAGCCGTCATCAGCAGTTGCTGCGCATGGACTTCGAAGAGCCGTTTCGCACCGACAGCGCCGCGTTGGCCGCCAGCGTCGAGGCACAGCTGGACGGTATCAAGGTGTTGATCCTTTCCGATTATGGCAAGGGCGCGCTGCAGAACCATCAGGCCTTGGTGCAGCTGGCGCGTAGCAAAGGCATTGCCGTGCTGGCCGACCCTAAAGGTAAGGACTTCTCCATCTATCGCGGCGCCAGCCTGATTACCCCGAACCTCAGCGAGTTCGAGGCCATCGTCGGCCAGTGTCATGATGAGGCCGAGTTGGTGGCCAAGGGCGCGGCATTGATGACCGAGCTGGATTTGGGGGCTTTGTTGGTCACCCGTGGCGAGCATGGTATGACCCTGCTGCGCCCGCAGCATCCGGCCCTTCATCTGCCGGCGCGTGCGCGGGAAGTCTTCGATGTCACCGGTGCCGGCGATACGGTGATTTCCACCCTGGCCGCCAGTCTGGCTGCCGGCGAGGAGTTGCCGCATGCCGTGGCGTTGGCCAACCTGGCCGCTGGTATTGTGGTGGGCAAGTTAGGTACTGCTGCGATTAGTGCGCCGGAGCTGCGCCGTGCGATTCAGCGTGAGGCCGGTTCCGAGCGCGGCGTGTTGAGCCTGGATCAATTGCTGTTGGCCATTGAAGACGCCCGCGCCCATGGCGAGAAGATCGTCTTCACCAACGGCTGCTTTGACATCCTGCATGCCGGCCATGTGACCTATCTGGAACAAGCGCGCGCCCAAGGTGATCGCCTGGTGCTGGCGGTTAACGATGATGCTTCAGTCAGCCGCTTAAAGGGTCCAGGTCGGCCGATTAATGCTGTAGACCGACGCATGGCTGTTTTGGCGGGTCTTGGCGCCGTTGATTGGGTGGTGAGCTTCAGCGAAGACACACCGGAAAACCTATTGCGTGCGGTCCAGCCAGATGTGCTGGTCAAGGGCGGTGATTATGGTATTGAACAGGTGGTGGGCGCCGACATTGTCACGGCCTACGGTGGTGAAGTGCGGGTGCTGGGGCTGGTGGAAAACAGCTCGACCACCGCGATTGTCGAAAAAATCCGCAGCAAGTAAGCGTCTGCTGCCGATGAAGCCCTGCCTAGGCGGGGCTTTTTTGTGGCGTCCCGTTTTGCTGGGCCAGCCAATCTTTCCAGCGGATGCGCTCCTCGCGTACCAGCCAACCGTCTTGAGGCGCGAAGCTTTCTGCTAACCACAGGCCGCGGGTGCTGGCGGGCACTAGTTGGCCCTGCTTCAGGATCAGTAGCTCGGCCGTTGGTCGGCCTTGGTTCAACGGGATCAGAAACAGGTCGGGACGGGCGCGGTTGAGGCGAGCGATCAGCTGGCCATCTTCCAGGTGTTCATCGACATGCAGCAGGCTGAGCTGGTGAGTTTCCTTGGGCAGATCCAGGCGCAGGTCGTACACCAGCTGCAGCGAGGCGGTTGGCAGGTGCACATAGGCGCGGGGGCGTTCGAGCAGTTTGAGGTTGCCGCATTGCACCGGTCGCGCCGCACCCGATAGCGCGCTGAGGTTGAAGTGCGTGCTGTCCCGATAGTGCAGGCTCTTTTGGTAAGGGGTTGGCAGCCAGGTGTCGCCAAAACGCCCGCCTAGCCAGCCTTCAGGCGTTTCCAGCAGGCACTCTTCTGCCACTTCCTGAATCACGGTGAGCAAGGGCAGATTAAGTTCATGGGTCGGTACGTAGCCTGAGATCAGCTTGAGCACCACATCGCCACGGTCGGCGCGACGTTGGCGCACCAGTACCCAGTAATCACGACCTTGCCAGTTGAGGGTCAGGCGTACTGAAACGCCCAGGTTCGCCAGTTCCACGGTAAAGCGCTGGCAGTCGGTGACTGTTACCGGCTTGCGCTTCTCCAGCATCTGCGCAAAATTCAGCGGCATGCCCAGGCTCTGGTAGCTCAGGCCTTCTGGGCTGGCTTCGACCAACAGTTGCAGGGTTTTAAAGGTGCTGGGGTCTTTGCGGATCAGGGTGCGCGGCATGGCAACTCCTCGCGGCGGCTAAGGCCTGAGAGCTTGGCACAGATAGTGGGTTGCGCGCGCTCAGGCAATATCCTGAATTACAGCCGCCGCGGTGGCGACGTTATGCGCCAGGTGGTGCGGGTTGATGGTGCCGATGATCGCGCTGGTGGCGGCGGGGTGGCCGAAAATCAGTTCGAAGCTGGCACGCACCGGGTCTTCGCCCGCCAGGCAGGCGTGGCCGCTGGCCAGGGCCTTCTTGATCAGGATGCCTTTGCCGTGCAGTTCGGCGTAATCCAGCACGGCCAACTCGGCCTGCTCATTGAGGTTGTAGGTGACCATGGCGCAATCGCCCGTTTCCAGTGCCAGCAGGCCGCCCTCAACTGTTTTGCCGGAAAGGCCGAAGCCGCGAATTTTACCCTCGCGCTTAAGTTCGGCCAGGGTTTCGTACACGCCGCTGTCACGCAGAATCGCCACGTCGTTGCCGTCTGAGTGCACCAATACCAAGTCGATAAAATCAGTTTCTAGTCGATTGAGGCTGCGCTCTACGGAAAAACGCGTGTGCGCCGGGCTGAAGTCGAAGTGCGACTGGCCGTTGTCGAACTCTTCACCGACCTTGCTGACGATGACCCATTGCTGGCGCTGGCCACGGAGTAGCGGACCAAGGCGGGTTTCGCTGGTGCCGTAGGCCGGCGCAGTGTCGATCAGATTGATGCCCAGATCATGGGCCTGGGCCAGCAGCTCGCGGGCGGCGGCGTCATCGGGAATGGTAAAGCCGTTGGGGTACTTCACGCCCTGGTCGCGGCCCAGCTTGACTGTGCCCAACCCCAGCGGCGAAACCAGCAGCTCGGTGGCGCCCAGCGGGCGGTACAAGTTGTGCAGGCTGTGCAGTGGATGCATCAGAACAGTTCCTCCCAGGCAGGTGCGGCAATGGCCGGGCGTGGCAGCTCGGGCAGTGGTGCGTGCGGCGTCGGCTGAATACCGTCACGGCTTAGTGCGGCCAGTACGCGATCAGCAAAGTCTGGCGCCAGGGCCAGTTTAGTTGGCCAACCGACCAGCAGCTTGTTTTGCTCATGCACGAAGGCGTTATCAGGGCGAACCAGGCCGGACTGTGACGGCTCGGCACGTTCCACCCGCAGCGTAGCCCACTGGGCGCTGGACAAGTCGACCCAGGGCAGCAAGTCGCTGAGTTCTTTCTGCGCTGCTTTGATCTGGCTGACCTCATCGCGAGCGACACCATCGGCTTCGGCCAGATCGCCCCCCAGGTACCAAACCCACTGGCCGTCGGCACCCGGATGCGTGGTGACCGTCACGCGCGGCTTCGGTCCGCCACCCAGACAGTGGGCGTACAGTGGTTTTAGGGTTGGCCCTTTGACCAGCACCATATGCAGCGGGCGCAGTTGTTGCGCGGGCTGGCTCAGGCCCAGGCTGCTCAGTAGCTCGGCGTTGCCGCGGCCGGCGCTGAGGATGATGCGCTGTGCGCGAATCTCGCGGCCGTCGACGCTTAGGCCGATCAGCTCGCCATTTTCCTGCAGGGGTTCAATGCGCTCGGCAGCCAGCAGGCCATCACCAGCCAGTTCGCTCAGGCGGCTGATCAGGCTGGGTACATCCAGCACCAACTCGGCCAGGCGGTAGACCTTGCCCTTGAATTTCGGGTGCTGCAGGGCCGGTGGCAGTTGCTCGCCCTTGACCTGATCGACCCGGCCGCGCACGGCCTTGCTGGCGAAGAAGCTGGTGATGTTGCCGGCCAGGCTGCCGGGCGACCACAGGTAGTGGGCATCGGAAAGCAGGCGTACGCCGGTGAGGTCCAGTTCGCCGTTGCCGGCCAGGGCCTCACGCCAGCGCCGTGGCATGTCGGCGATGGCTTCGGAGGCGCCGGTGAGTGCGCCGTGCAGCGCGTATTTGGCGCCGCCGTGGATGATGCCTTGAGATTTCACACTCTGTCCGCCGCCGAGACTGGCATTTTCCACCAGCACGGTGGCAAAGCCCTGGCGGCGCAGGCGCGCATTCAGCCAAAGGCCAGCAACACCGCCGCCAACGATCAAAACATCAGTGCTTAATGCTTGGGACATGCATGCGTCTCACCGGGAAAACAGGTGCGCAGTATAACCCGCCCGCGCCTGGGTCAATGGACGACGCTTTGCGAGAACAACTGAATCACCACCACACCGGCAACGATCAGCCCCATGCCGAGCATGGCCGGCAGGTCCAGTCGTTGTTGGTAGAGAAACACCGCCGCGATGCTCACCAGCACAATGCCCAGGCCGGCCCAGACCGCATAGGCGACGCCCACCGGGATGGTTTTTACCACCAGGCTGAGCATCCAGAACGATAGGCCGTAACCGACCACGACCAGCAGCAGCGGTAAGGGTTTATTGAAACCATCCAGGGCTTTCATCGAGGTAGTGGCAATGACTTCAGCCGTGATGGCAATGGCGAGGTAGAGGTAGCCGCCCATGCTGTGGACTCCTGTGTGATCTGCGCGCCATTCTAGGCCTACACCAGATGGGATAAAGTGATTACCTATCTGAATAGGAGATAGGTTGTGCAGTGGAGCCTGGAGCAGATTCGCCTGTTTGTCAGCGTCGCCGATGGTCAATCGTTCTCTGCCGTGGGTCGGCAGATGCAGCGCGCGCAATCAGCGGTGAGCCATGCGATTGCCTTGTTGGAGGCCGACCTTGGCGTGTGCCTGTTCGAACGTAGCAGCGGCCGCCAGCCGCGCCTGACCGAGGCCGGCGCGGCCCTGCTGGCAGAGGCGCGCGAGGTGTTGTGTCAGTGTCAGCGCCTTGAGGGCCGTGCGCTGGGGCTCGTACGTGGTGAGGAAGTGTGCCTGCGCCTGGCTCAAGATGAAGCCATGCCCTATCAGCCGGTACTCGACAGCCTGGAGGCGCTGGCTCAGCAGTTCCCGCTATTGGAGGTGCAGCTGGCCAGCGGCGCCCAGGGCGATGTGGCGCGTAAGCTACTGGAACATCGCGCCGACCTCGGCCTGCTGTTCCACCATGAGCAGATGCCCGATGCACTGGAACGTCAGCGTCTGGGTACCATCGAGATGGTGACGGTGTGCGGCGCCGGGCATGCATTGGCGCATTTCAAACATGTTGATCGGCGCGAGCTGGCCCGTCATCGGCAGCTGTTGATGGCCCCGCAGGACAGCCACTATCCCGGCGGCGAGCAGCTCAGTCCGTCGGTATGGCGCACCGACAGTTTTTACGCCATGGCCGAGCTGCTGATGCGCAATTTGGGCTGGGCCTGGTTGCCGCGCCATGTGCTGCAGTACCCAACCTATCAAGGCCAGCTGGTTGAACTGAACAGTGATTGGACTCCGCCGCCCTTGGTGGTTGAGCTGGTTTGTCGGCGTGATGAGGCGCTCGGCCCGGCGGCATTGTGGTTGGCGGAATGTTTCGCCGAGAATTTGCAGGCGATTGGTTGAGGCGTGCTTGCGCGTGACTCGACGATGTTTGCCAAAGTGCATAAGCTGCGCGCCATGAATAGAAGCCTCTACACCCTGCTGTTTCATCTCGGCCTGCCGATTGTGGCCGGGCGACTGGCCTGGCGCACTTGGCGAGCGCCGGCCTATGCCCAGCGCATCGGTGAGCGTTTTGCCCTCGGCCTTCCGGCGCTCAAACCGGGTGGTATTTGGCTGCATGCCGTGTCGGTGGGTGAAAGCATTGCTGCCGCGCCACTTGTGCGCGAACTGCTGGCGCGTTACCCCGATAAGTCGATCACCATGACCTGTATGACGCCTACCGGTTCGGAGCGCATCCAGGCCATGTTCGGCACGGCCGAATACGCCGGACGTGTGCAGCATTGCTACCTGCCGTACGACCTGCCTTGGGCGGCGGCGCGCTTTCTCGATCGCGCGCAGCCGAAACTCGCGGTGATTATGGAAACCGAGCTATGGCCCAATCATATTCACCAGTGCGCCAAGCGCGGCATCCCGGTGGCGGTGGCCAATGCGCGATTGTCTGAGCGTTCGGCGCGGGGTTATGCGCGCTTTGCCAAGCTGACTGCGCCGATGCTCGCCGAGTTGGATTTTATTGCCGTGCAGACGGCAGTAGAAGCCGAACGCTTCAAAAGCCTTGGCGCGCGCGCGGCCTGCGTCGCGGTGACCGGGTCGATCAAGTTTGATTTAACCATTGACCCTGATTTGCTCAAGCGTGCCGCGCTGCTGCGCGAGCAATGGCATGCCGGGTCGCGCCCGGTATGGATCGCCGCAAGCACCCACGCCGGTGAGGATGAGATTGTCCTGGCTGCCCATCGTGAGCTACTCAAGCAGCGGCCTGATGCATTGCTGATCCTGGTGCCGCGCCATCCCGAGCGTTTCAATGCGGTGTTCGAGCTGTGCCAGCGCCAAGGTTTTAGCACGCGGCGCCGCGCTAGCGCAGAGCCGCTGCAGGCCACTGATCAGGTGCTGCTCGGCGACACCATGGGTGAGCTGTTGTTTCTCTATGCCCTGGCGGACATCGCCTTTGTCGGCGGCAGCTTGGTGGCCAATGGCGGGCATAACCTGCTCGAACCTGCCGCCTTGGGCAAGCCGGTGCTGAGCGGTCCGCATCTGTTCAACTTCCTGGAGATTGCGGCGCAGTTGCGTGCTGCCGGTGCGCTGAGCGAGGTGGCAGATGCTGCTGCGCTGGCACAGCGCGTGGCGCAGTTGTGGCGCGAGCCTGAGGCTGCGCAGGCGATGTGCATGGCCGGGCAGGGCGTGATGCAGGCTAATCAGGGCGCATTGGCGCGCTTGCTGGCGGGGCTGGAGCGGTTACTTAGTAAGTAATCTGCAGCGCTACTCGCAGCCAATAAAAAGCCCGCTGATTTCAGCGGGCTTTTTTGTCCGGCTCACTCAGTACTGCGGGTTGCCACGCAGTTGGGCTTCGGCGGCTTTGGCCAGGTCGGGCGGGAGGAAGTCTTTGTCCGGGTTGTAGTCGGATTTCAGGTACTGCTCCAGCGCAGCCAGATCATCTGGGCTAAGGGTGCCAGCGGCTTGCTTCAGGCGCAGGTTATTGAGGATGTAGTCATAGCGCGCGTTGTTGTAGTTGCGTACCGAGCTGTACAGCTGACGTTGAGCATCGAGTACGTCAACGATATTACGCGTACCCACCTGATAGCCGATTTCGGTGGCTTCCAGGGCGCTTTGGTTGGAAATGATCGACTGCTTGCGCGCCTGCACGGTTTCCACGTCGGTGTTGACCGCACGGTGCAGGTTGCGGGTGTTCTGCACCACCTGGCGGCGCAGGCTTTCACGCAATTGCTCGCTCTGATTCAGGCGCTGGTAGGACTCGCGCACCTGGGAGCTGGTCAGGCCGCCGCTGTACAGCGGGATATTCAGTTGCAGGCCGATTGAACGCTGCTCGACATCACCGCTGAAGCGGTTGGCGGAGGCGGCGTTGTTGCTGAAGCCGAGGCTGTCGTTATCGCCTTTCTGGTAGCTGGCGACCGCATCCAGAGTTGGCGCGTGGCCGGATTTACGCTGGCGCAGGGTTTCTTCAGCGGCTTCAACCGCGTAGTTGCTGGCTTGCAGGTTGAGGTTCTGCGCGGCTGCAGTGTCGACCCAAGCTTTGGCGTCATTCGGCGTCGGGGCGAGGATTGGCAGGCTGTGCTCAATGCCTTCGAGGGCATTGAAATCACGGTTGGTCAGGGTGATCAGGGCCTGGAAGGCGTCTTCAACCTGACGCAGGGCGATGATGCGGTTGGCGCGCGCGGTGTCGAAACCAGCCTGGGCTTCCAGCACGTCGGTTTTATCCGACAGGCCAACATCGAAGCGCTCATTGGCCTGGTCCAGCTGGCGTTTGAATGCGGCTTCTTCGGCCTTGGTCGAGGCCAGGTTGTCCTGGGCGCGCAGCACGGCAAAGTAGCTTTCGGCGCTTTGCAGAATCAGGCTCTGCTCGGTGGCTGAGAGCTCCAGAGCGGCTTGCTCATCGGCGGCTTGAGCGGCCTGCAACTGGAACCAGCGATCGGCACGGAACAGCGGCTGGCTGAGGTTGGCCTGGTAGACCATACCGCTGCGCGAGCTGGTATTGGCTGGCGAGTCGACCTGGGTGCGTGTGTCGCTCAAGTTGGCACCGGCCGAGAGGTTTGGCAGCAGGCCTGCACGGGCCTGGGGCACCACTTCGCTGCGCGCTTTATAGTCGGCGCGGGCGGCAGCCAAATCGGCGTTATTGGCGGCGGCCTCTTGATACACCGTGACCAGGTCAGTTTTGGTGGACAGCGGGGCTTGTTCAGCCCAGGCCATTGCGGTCGGCGCGGCGGCCACAGCAAGAGCCAGAGAAAGTCTGCGCAGCATGAGGGTGATCCTGGTTTTGGCGGTAATCGGCAAGGCTAAGGGGCCGTGCCCAAGGGGTCAAGGGGCGTGGTGGCAGCCGTAGTGTAGTTTGCAACAAGCTATGTTGCCTGGATGCAACAATGCAGCTGCGCACGTCGCCTCGTCACAAGCCGACGCGCTGGTCATATTTTTTGACTCGCGGGTTGGTTTTATTGTCTGGGGTTGATTAGACTGGCCGGGTTCTTGTCGGGGTGCCCTAATTGAGGGGCTGAGATTGGCTACTGCCGGATCCCGTTGAACCTGATCAGGTTAAAGCCTGCGTAGGGAACAAGATGTGCCCGCCTTTTCTCTGGCGAGCCTCTGGCACCGCCCCAGGTGCACCTTTCGCCGCTCATCCGTCCAGGTTCGCTCCGACATTCAGCCCTGGAGAGCCGCCGATGAGCACACAACAACAAAATCTGAACCCGATGCTGAGTGAGTCAGCCCAGGTCGACCAGCAGTCGATCCAACCCTTTCCGCGTTCGCGAAAAATTTATGTGCAAGGCTCGCGCCCGGACATTCAAGTGCCGATGCGTGAGATCAGCCTGGACGTGACGCCCACCGACTTCGGCGGCGAGGTCAACGCGCCGGTGATGGTCTACGACACCTCCGGTCCTTACACCGATCCCAAGGTGATCATC
This sequence comes from Pseudomonas spirodelae, assembly GCF_034653255.1. Classification (NCBI taxonomy): domain Bacteria; kingdom Pseudomonadati; phylum Pseudomonadota; class Gammaproteobacteria; order Pseudomonadales; family Pseudomonadaceae; genus Pseudomonas; species Pseudomonas spirodelae. Next base: position 135,458 of record NZ_JAYEET010000039.1, read on the forward strand.
GATGTGCGCAAAGGCCTGGGCGATGTGCGCTCGCCGTGGATTGAGGCGCGTGGCGACACCGAGCGTCTGCCTGGGCTGAGTTCCAACTTCGGCCAGCAGCGCCTGGCCGACGCCGAGCTGACCAAGCTACGTTTTGCCCATGTGAATAATCCGCGCCGCGCCAAGGCCGGGGCCAACGTCAGCCAGATGCACTACGCGCGCAAAGGCATCATCACCGCCGAGATGGAATACGTCGCCATCCGCGAGAACATGAAGTTGGAAGTCGCCCGCGCCGCCGGTCTGCTTGATCAGCAGCATCCCGGTCATAGCTTTGGCGCCAGTGTGCCGAAGATCATCACCCCCGAATTTGTGCGTGAAGAGATCGCCCGCGGTCGCGCGATCATCCCGGCCAACATCAACCACACCGAGCTGGAGCCGATGATCATCGGCCGTAACTTCCTGGTGAAGATCAACGGAAATATCGGCAACTCGGCGCTGGGCTCCTCGATTGAGGAAGAAGTGGCCAAGCTGACCTGGGGCATCCGCTGGGGCTCGGACACGGTGATGGACCTGTCCACCGGCAAGCACATTCACGAAACCCGCGAGTGGATCATCCGCAACTCGCCCGTGCCAATCGGCACCGTACCGATCTATCAGGCCCTGGAAAAAGTCGGCGGCGCGGCCGAAGAGCTAACCTGGGAGCTGTTCCGCGACACCCTGATCGAGCAGGCCGAGCAGGGCGTGGACTACTTCACCATCCACGCCGGCGTATTGCTGCGCTACGTGCCGATGACCGCCAAGCGCGTCACTGGCATCGTCTCGCGTGGCGGTTCGATCATGGCCAAGTGGTGCCTGGCGCACCACAAAGAGAACTTTCTCTACACCCATTTCGAAGATATCTGCGAAATCATGAAGGCCTACGACGTCAGCTTCTCGCTGGGCGATGGCCTGCGTCCGGGTTCGATTGCCGACGCCAACGACGAAGCGCAGTTTGGTGAGCTGGAGACTCTGGGTGAGTTGACCAAGATTGCCTGGAAACACGACGTGCAGTGCATGATCGAAGGCCCCGGTCACGTGCCGATGCAGCTGATCAAGGAGAACATGGACAAGCAGCTCGAATGCTGTGACGAGGCGCCGTTCTACACCCTCGGCCCGCTGACTACCGATATCGCACCAGGCTACGACCACATCACCAGCGGCATCGGTGCGGCCATGATCGGCTGGTTCGGCTGCGCCATGCTCTGCTACGTCACGCCCAAGGAGCACCTGGGCCTGCCGAACAAGGATGACGTGAAGACCGGCATCATCACCTACAAGATTGCCGCGCATGCCGCCGACTTGGCCAAGGGCCATCCGGGCGCGCAGATTCGCGACAACGCCTTGTCCAAGGCGCGCTTCGAATTCCGCTGGGAAGACCAGTTCAACCTCGGCCTCGACCCGGACACGGCGCGCTCGTATCACGACGAAACCCTGCCGAAGGACTCGGCTAAGGTCGCGCATTTCTGCTCCATGTGTGGGCCGAAGTTCTGCTCGATGAAGATCACTCAGGAAGTGCGGGTCTACGCCGAAGAGCAGCGTATCGCTGCGCTGGAGCTGGACGAGGCAGAACTGGGCATGCAGGCCAAGGCCGCTGAGTTCAAGTCGCAGGGCAGTGAGCTGTACCACAAGGTCTGAGAGACAGCGTCGGTTTGACCGAAGTACCACCCAGGGTTTGCGCCCTGGGTGGTTTTTATTTTTTCTGAGGTGGTTTTTATCGTGATGACGACCAACACCTACTCCCCGCACCAAAGCGTGGGTAGTAATCAGCGCGTGCTGGGCGCGCGGGACATGTTCTCGCTGTGGTTCTCCCTGGGGATCGGCTTGATGGTCTTGCAGCTGGGGGCCTTGCTGGCGCCGGGGCTGGGCATGAGTGGCGCGCTGCTGACGATTGTCTGCGGCACGGCCGTCGGCGTGCTGTTACTGGGCGCCGTGGCGGTGATCGGCAGCGACACCGGCCGCTCCAGCATGGCGGCGTTGAAGCTCAGCCTGGGCAGCCAGGGCGCGTTGCTGCCGGCCCTGCTCAATGTGCTGCAGCTGGTTGGCTGGGGCGCGTTCGAGATCATCGTGATGCGCGATGCTGCTGGCGTTTTGGCCGAGCGCGCATTCGGTGCGGGTAGCGCCTGGAGTAACCCACTGCTATGGACCTTGTTCTTCGGCGCACTGGCGACTCTGCTGGCCGTTACCGGGCCGCTGACCTTTGTGCGCAAGATTTTGCGCAAGTGGGGCATCTGGTTACTGCTCGGCGCCTGCCTGTGGCTGACCTGGAACCTGTTCGACAAGGCTGATTTGGCCCGTATCTGGGCGCGTGGCGGCGATGGCTCGATGCCCTTTGCGCTGGGTTTTGACATTGCGATTGCCATGCCGCTGTCCTGGTTGCCGCTGATTGCCGACTATTCGCGCTTCGGCAAGAGCGCGGTGCGGGTGTTTGGTGGTACGGCGTTAGGCTTCTTCCTCGGCAATGTCTGGCTGATGAGCCTAGGTGTGGCCTACACCTTGGCCTTTGCTACCGGAGCTGAGGCCAATGCCTTGCTACTGGCGCTGGCCGGTGCTGGCTTGGGCATCCCGCTGTTGCTGATTTTGCTCGATGAGTCGGAAAACGCCTTCGCGGATATCCACTCTGCGGCGGTGTCCGCCGGTATCGTGCTGCCGCTGCGGGTTGAGGCGTTGGCCCTGGCGATTGGCGTGCTGTGCACCTTAATTGCCTGGTTGGCACCGCTGGCCGAGTATCAGAACTTTCTGTTACTGATCGGCTCGGTGTTTGCGCCGCTGTTTGGCGTGGTGTTGGTTGATCACTTTATTCTGCGCCGTCGCCGCGCCGAGCTGGCTCCAGTGTGTGCCTGGCGAGGTGATACCTTGCTGGCGTGGGGCAGTGGCGCGGCGGTGTATCACCTGCTCAGCCATTATTCGCCAGAAATCGGTGCCACCCTGCCGGCGTTTTTGTTGGCCGCAGGGCTGCAGCTGCTGCTGGGTGGCTTGAGCCGCAAGCGCCTGGCGGCGATCAGCTGAGAGGTGGGGCTTGGCAGCGGCCGCCGTGTGGCGGCGCTGCGCCGCTGTTTGCCAGGCAAGTGCGATGGAGGCTTGCCTGGCGTCTAGAAACAGCGTGTAAGCTGTGCTTAATACGCGGGCCGGCAATGCTGTCGCCGGTCGCGTCAGTCACGTTTTTGGAGTGCGCAATGAATGCTCAAGATGATGTTCAAGTAATCGATCGCGCGGCCTGCTTCAGCGGGTTCTACAAGCTCGATCGGCTGCGTTTGCGCCATCGCCAGTTTGCCGGTGAGATGGGTCCTGAGCTGAGTCGCGAATTGTTCGTACGCCACGATGCGGTGTGTGTGCTGCCCTACGACCCGCAGCGCGACTGCGTGGTGCTGATCGAGCAGTTTCGCATCGGCGCGCTGGATAAAAGCACCAATCCTTGGCTGTTGGAGCTGGTGGCTGGGCTGATTGATAAGGATGAGGTGCCAGAAGAGGTGGCGCGCCGAGAGGCGCTGGAAGAAGCCAATCTGCCGCTGAGCGCTTTATGGCCCATCACGCAGTATTACCCCTCGCCCGGTGGCTCGGATGAGCGTGTGCATTTGTTCGTCGGCCGTTGCGACAGTGCCGGTGCGGGCGGCGTACATGGTTTGGCAGAAGAGGGCGAGGACATTCGGGTGCATGTCTGGCCGCTGGAAGATGCCCTGGATGCAGTCAAAGACGGGCGTATCGACAATGCTGCGAGCATCATTGCCCTGCAGTGGCTGGCGCTAAACCGGGTTGAAGTCAGGGGCCTGTGGTCATGAACCTGCTGCGCGAGCGCTATCGGGTCGACCTGGTCGAGCTGCAAGCCGCTTGTGAGGCCAACTATGCGCGCCTGATGCAGCTGTTGCCGGCGATGCGTGAGAGCGGTGAAGCGCGGCGGGTCGCGCTAAGCCAAGGCGAGCAGCAACTCGGTGTGCTGGCGCTGTACGTGCTGGAGACATGCCCTTACACCTCGACCCTCTCCGTGCGCCAAGAGCTCGGCCTGGCCTGGTTGCCATTGCCGCAGTTGGAGGTGCGCGTGTATCACGATGCGCGCATGGCGGAAGTTGTGGGTGCACAAAGCGCGCGCCGGTTTCATGGCCGCTACCCGTACCCGAATGCGGCGATGCATCAGCCGGATGAAAAGACCCAGCTCAACCTGTTTCTCGGCGAATGGCTCAGCCATTGCCTGGCTTGCGGCCATGAGTTGGCGCCAGTTCGCTAGTGCGCGCGCGATTGGCGGACGCCGGCTGCGGCTGTATGCGCCTCGACTGCGCTAGCCTTTGCTGCACATGCCGGATTTACAGCGGGCGTTCTGTGACCTATTCCCCTTTAGCGGGTTTACCGTCGGCCGGGCTGCCAGCATAATTCATGCATGCCGCCCAAGGAGAAGGTCTTGCCGGACGCACTGACTAAAAGCACTGCTGTTGATCGCTCGGTACTGCTGGTGCAGTTATCCGACAGCCATCTATTTGCCGATGCAGCAGGCAAACTATTGGGTATGGATACCCAGGACAGCTTGCAGCGGGTGATTGAGCGCGTGCTGCAAGAGCAGCCGCAGATCGACCTGGTGCTGGCCAGCGGCGACCTCTCGCAGGATGGCAGCGTTGCGTCCTATCAACGCTTTCGTGACATGACCGCGGCCATTCCCGCGCCGGCGCGCTGGTTTCCCGGTAACCATGATGAAGTGCCCGCGATGCAGGCCACCTGTGTCGGCACGGACCTGCTCGACCCGGTGATTGACCTAGGTAACTGGCGGGTAACGCTGCTTGATTCCTCTATTCCAGGGGCCGTGCCGGGCTATCTCGATGATCGACAACTGGCGCTGTTGGCGCGTGCGCTGAGCGAAGCGCCGGATCGCCACCACCTGATCTGCCTGCACCATCACCCGGTGTCCATCGGCTGCAAATGGATGGAGCCGATCGGGGTGCGCAATCGCGATGCCCTGTTTGCCGTGCTGGAGCGTTTCAGCAATGTGCGTGCAGTGCTTTGGGGGCATATCCATCAAGAGTTCGATCAGCTGCGCGGGCCGATCCGCTTGCTGGCGTCACCGTCTACCTGTGTGCAGTTCGTCCCCGGTAGCGAGGAATTTCAGGTCGATAAAAGTGCACCCGGCTATCGCTGGCTGCGCTTGTTTGACGATGGCCGCCTGGAAACGGGCGTGTCGCGGGTCACCGGCATCACCTTCGAAATCGATTACGCCATCAAAGGCTATTGAGGCGTTGCCTGGCGCGGTGGCGCAGCGGTTGCAGCCGGTCGCCGCTAACGGTTAGCCTCCCGCCCATGACCCCATCCTTACTTTATCTTCACGGGCTTAACAGCTCGCCAGCGTCGCTAAAGGCCAGCCTGTTGCAGCGCGCCATGCAGCAACTGGGTTTGGCCGCGCAGCTGCGTGTGCCTGCGTTGCACCATCATCCGCGCCAGGCGATTGCTCAACTTGAGGCGTTGATTAGCGAGCTTGGTCGGCCCGTGCTGGTTGGCAGCTCGCTGGGCGGCTACTATGCGACCCATCTGGCTGAGCGACATGGGCTGCCGGCGCTGTTGATCAACCCCGCCGTGCGCCCGCACCTGCGTTTCGACGGCTACCTAGGCCCGCAGACGAACTATTACAACGATGAAACCTGGGAGCTAACCGCCGACCATGTGGCGGCGCTGGCTGAGTTGGACGTCGCCACGCTGGAAGATCCCGCGCGTTATCAGGTGTGGTTGCAAACTGCCGATGAAACCCTCGATTACCGTGATGCCCAGGCGTATTACCGGGGCAGCGCGCTGCGTATCCAGGCCGGTGGCAATCATGGCTTTCAGGGTTTTGCCGAACGCCTGCCGATGCTTTTCGCTTTCGCCGGTATTCCTCGCCATTTGTGGCAGGATATCGACTTTTCCGCTCTCAATTGACGAACACGAGACCCCATGGCCCAGCAAGGTTCTAGCTCTTACAACGCCGATGCCATCGAAGTCCTTTCCGGCCTCGACCCGGTGCGCAAACGCCCGGGCATGTACACCGACACCAGCCGGCCCAACCACCTGGCCCAGGAAGTCATCGACAACAGCGTCGACGAAGCGCTGGCCGGGCACGCTAAATCGATCCAGGTGATCCTGCATGAGGACAACTCCCTAGAAGTGCTCGACGACGGTCGTGGCATGCCGGTGGACATTCACCCGGAAGAGGGCGTACCTGGGGTCGAACTGATCCTGACCAAGCTGCATGCCGGCGGCAAGTTCAGCAACAAGAACTACCAGTTCTCCGGTGGCCTGCATGGCGTGGGCATCTCGGTGGTCAACGCGCTGTCGACCCGCGTGCTGGTTACGGTCAAACGCGACGGCAATGAGTACCAAATGAGCTTCGCAGACGGCTACAAGGCCAGCGATCTGGCCGTAGTCGGCACGGTGGGCAAGCGCAACACCGGTACCAGCGTGCACTTCTGGCCCGATCCCAAGTATTTCGATGCGTTCAAGTTCTCGGTCAGCCGCCTCAAGCATGTACTTAAGGCCAAGGCCGTGCTTTGTCCGGGGCTGGCCTTAAGCTTTGAAGACAAAGCCAGTGGCGAGAAAGTCGAGTGGCTGTATGAAGACGGCCTGCGCTCTTACCTGGTCGATGCGGTCAGCGAGTTTGAACGCCTGCCCAATGAGCCCTTTTGCGGCAGCCTGGCGGGCAATAAAGAGGCCGTGGACTGGGCGCTGCTGTGGCTGCCGGAAGGCGGCGACGCGGTGCAGGAAAGCTACGTCAACCTGATTCCCACGGCCCAGGGCGGCACCCACGTGAATGGGCTGCGCCAGGGCCTGCTGGATGCCATGCGCGAGTTCTGCGAGTTCCGTAGCCTGCTGCCGCGCGGGGTCAAGCTGGCGCCGGAAGATATCTGGGAGCGCATCGCCTTCGTCCTGTCGATGAAGATGCAGGACGCGCAGTTCTCCGGGCAGACCAAGGAGCGCCTGTCGTCCCGTGAGGCAGCAGCTTTTGTCTCTGGCGTGGTGAAGGATGCTTTTAGCCTGTGGCTTAACGCCCACCCTGAACTCGGTCAGCAGCTGGCTGAGTTGGCCATCAGTAACGCCAATCGCCGCCTCAAGGCCGGCAAGAAGGTTGAGCGCAAACGTATTACCCAAGGGCCGGCGTTGCCCGGCAAGCTGGCCGATTGCGCCGGGCAAGACCCGATGCGCTCCGAGCTGTTTCTGGTGGAAGGTGATTCTGCCGGCGGCTCGGCCAAGCAGGCGCGTGATAAAGAATTCCAGGCGATTCTGCCGCTGCGCGGGAAGATTCTGAACACCTGGGAAGTCGATGGCAGTGAAGTGCTGGCCAGCCAGGAGGTGCACAACATCGCCGTGGCGGTTGGCCTCGATCCAGGCTCCAGCGACCTCTCGCAGCTGCGTTACGGCAAGATCTGCATCCTCGCCGACGCCGACTCTGATGGCCTGCACATCGCCACCTTGCTCTGCGCTTTGTTCGTTCAGCATTTCCGCCCGTTGGTGGACGCGGGGCACGTCTATGTGGCCATGCCGCCGCTGTACCGCATCGATTTGGGCAAAGAGATTTTCTACGCCCTAGATGAAGCCGAGCGCGACGGCATTCTCGACCGCCTGGTAGCCGAGAAGCGCCGTGGCAAACCGCAGGTCACTCGCTTTAAAGGCTTGGGTGAGATGAACCCGCCGCAGCTGCGCGAAACCACCATGGACCCCAACACCCGGCGCCTGGTGCAGTTGACGCTGGAGGATTACCCCGGCACCCAGGAAGTGATGGACATGCTGCTGGCGAAGAAACGCGCCGGCGACCGTAAATCCTGGTTGGAGTCCAAGGGCAACCTGGCCGAGGTGTTGCTCTGATGCAGCGGTTGTTGGCTGTCTGCCTATTGCTCTGCGCACCTTTGCTGGTGAGTGCGGCGGCGCTGGAAGAGCTGAAACTGCTCAACGAACAACCTGTCAGTGGCGTCAGCGGCGGCAACCTGTCCGGGCTGGCCTGGTGCGAAGGCGCGCTGTGGGCGGTGTCTGATCGTGATGATCAGCAGCTGTATCGCCTGGAGTCTGACCAGACCCAGTGGCAAGCCACTGCTGAGGCCTTTGTCGCGCCGCCGGCGCCGGATGTGCGTTTGCCCTGGGGCTTGCGCATGCGCAGCTGGGTCGCTGGCCTGGTGCGTGGTGGCGAGCTGGATTTTGAGGGCATTAGCTGTGATGCCGCCGGTAACCGTTACCTGGTTAGTGAGGCCCATGCCGCGGTGCTGCAGCTGCCCGTCATCGGCGAGCCCAACTGGCTGAACCTGCCTCAAGGGTTGGTGCGTCAGGCGCGTGCGAGCGGCATGTTGCTGCATTCCAACGCGCTGCTGGAAGGTATTGCCGTTGATCCTGCGGGTGAGCGCCTGTACCTGGCGGCCGAGCAACGCCGGCGAGGTTTGCTGGTGGTGCACAAGCAGCGCTCCATCTGGCGCTGCACTGGCGGCTGCGTGTTGTTCAGCGAGGCGGGTACTGAGCCCTCGCCCGCACAACTGGGGACTGAAGAGCAGCCCCGGGACTTCTCTGGCCTGGCCTTCCACAACGAAAAACTCTTCACCCTTGAGCGTCAGGCGCACCGTATTTGCCGGCGTAACCTGAGCAATGCTGAGGTCGAGCGCTGCTGGTCGTTTGCCGCTGAGGCGCTGATGCCCGAGCGGCGCTATCCGCCGGCCTATGGCATGGCCGAAGCCTTGTGGGTGGATCAGGACGGGGCCTGGATCGGCGTCGACAATGGCCGTTTCAGTCGCGCCGATGGTGAGTCGCGGCCGATTATCTGGAGGTTTGCCGCGCCGCAAGGCGGTTGGAGTGGTAAGCCTTGAGCAGCCAACCTGCCGGTAAACGCGCCGGGCGGGTGATGCTGGTGCTGGCTTGGGGCGCGGCGTTGCTGCTGGCGACCAAGTTCTTCGGCGATTGGGAAGAGGCGCAGCGCAACCCCAATCGCACACCAGAGTCGCTGCACGGCAGTGGCTATGTGGAAGTACGCCTGGCCAGCAGTCGCCAAGGCCACTACATGGCCGGCGGCACGATCAATGGCGAAGAGGTGACCTTTCTTCTCGACACCGGTGCGACGCAGGTCGCGGTGCCGATCGAGGTGGCGCAGCGTCTGGGTTTGCAGGCCGGTGCGGCGATTATTATCAGCACCGCCAACGGTCGCGCCACGGCGCACCGTACGCGGCTGCAGCGCTTGCAGCTGGGCGATATCGTATTGACCGATGTCGACGCCTTGATTGCCCCCGGGATGGGCGGCGATGACGTATTACTGGGCATGAGTGCCCTGAAACAACTCGAATTTACCCAGCGCGGCGGCACCTTGCTGCTGCGCCAGCCAACTTCGCAACAACCCATTTTGCAGCAACCTACTTTGCAATGAGGCACGCATGAGCGACTCCCTCGATTTGAGCCTGGACGGTGTTGAACGCCGTTCCCTTGCCGATTTTACCGAGCAGGCTTACCTCAATTACTCCATGTACGTGATCATGGACCGTGCGCTGCCGCATATTGGTGACGGTTTGAAACCGGTGCAGCGCCGCATTATCTACGCCATGAGCGAGCTGGGCCTGGACGCCGACTCCAAGCACAAGAAGTCGGCGCGTACCGTCGGTGACGTGCTCGGTAAGTTCCACCCGCACGGCGACAGTGCCTGCTACGAAGCCATGGTGCTGATGGCGCAGCCGTTCAGCTACCGCTACACCCTGGTCGACGGGCAGGGTAACTGGGGTGCGCCGGATGACCCCAAATCCTTCGCCGCCATGCGTTACACCGAGGCGCGTTTGTCGCGTTACGCCGAAGTGCTGCTCACCGAGCTGGGCCAGGGCACTGTCGACTGGGTGCCAAACTTCGACGGCACCATGAACGAGCCGGCGACGCTGCCGGCGCGCTTACCCAACCTGCTGCTCAACGGCACCACCGGCATCGCCGTGGGCATGGCCACCGACGTGCCGCCGCATAACTTGCGCGAAGTCGCGACGGCCTGCATTCGCTTGCTGGACGAGCCGAATGCCACGGTTGAGCAACTCTGCGAGCATGTGCTTGGCCCGGATTACCCGACCGAAGCTGAGATCATCACGCCGCGTGCGGATCTGCTGAAAATCTACGAAACAGGTAAGGGCTCGGTGCGCATGCGCGCCGTGTACCGCGTCGAGGATGGCGATATCGTCGTCACCTCGTTGCCGCATCAAGTCTCCGGGGCCAAGGTGCTGGAGCAGATTGCCGCGCAGATGCAGGCGAAGAAACTACCGATGGTTGCCGACCTGCGCGATGAGTCGGACCATGAACACCCGTGCCGCATCGTGATCATTCCGCGCTCCAACCGGGTGGATGCCGACGAGCTGATGCAGCATTTGTTCGCCACCACCGAGCTGGAGTCCAGCTACCGGGTCAACACCAACGTGATTGGCCTGGACGGCAAACCGTCGGTGAAAAACCTGCGCACGCTGCTGACGGAGTGGTTGGTGTTCCGGGTGAATACCGTACGCCGCCGCCTGCAGTTCCGCTTGGATAAGGTTGAGCGACGCTTGCACCTGTTGGAAGGCTTGCTGACGGCTTTCCTCAATCTGGATGAAGTGATCCATATCATCCGTACCGAAGATCAGCCCAAGCCGGTGCTGATGGCACGCTTCGGCCTCGACGATATTCAGGCCGACTACATCCTCGATACCCGTCTGCGTCAGCTCGCGCGGCTTGAGGAAATGAAGATCCGTGGTGAGCAGGACGAACTGGCCAAGGAACGCGACAAGCTGCAAGCCTTGCTCGGCAGCGAAGCCAAGCTGAAGAAACTGGTGCGCAAGGAAATTCTTGAAGATGCCGAAAAGTACGGCGATGACCGTCGTTCGCCGATCGTTGCCCGCGCTGAAGCCAAAGCGCTGAGCGAAACCGAGCTGATGCCGACCGAGCCGGTCACCGTGGTGATCTCGGAGAAAGGCTGGGTGCGCTGCGGCAAGGGCCACGATATCGATGCGACTGGCCTCTCCTATAAAGGCGGCGATGGCTTCAAGACCGCCGCGCCGGGCCGCTCCAATCAGTTTGCGGTGTTTATCGACTCCACCGGGCGCAGCTACTCGCTGGCTGCACATTCACTGCCGTCCGCCCGCGGGCAGGGCGAGCCGCTGACCGGGCGGCTAACCCCTCCGCCGGGTGCGACCTTTGAGTGTGTGCTGTTGCCTGAGGACAATGCGCTGTTTGTGATTGCCTCCGATGCCGGTTACGGTTTTGTGGTTAAGGGCGAAGACCTGCAAGCCAAGAACAAGGCCGGCAAGGCGCTGCTGAGCCTGCCTGCCGGTGCGCGAGTGGTGCCGCCCAAACCGCTGGGCAATCGTGAAGAGGACTGGTTGGCGGCGGTGACCACTGAAGGGCGCCTGCTGTTGTTCAAGGTCGCTGATCTGCCTCAGTTGGGTAAGGGCAAGGGCAACAAAATCATCGGCATTCCGGGTGAACGGGTAGCTTCGCGTGAGGAATACCTCAGTGACCTGGCCGTGTTACCACCAGGCAGCACTCTTGTGCTTCAGGCAGGCAAGCGCACGTTGTCGCTCAAGCCTGATGACCTCGAGCACTACAAGGGCGAGCGCGGACGGCGCGGTAATAAGCTGCCGCGGGGTTTCCAGCGTGTCGATAGTTTGTTGGTTGAAGTTCAGGGCTAAGTGTTGGCGGCACACCCAGCGTTCCACCGTGCGGCGCTGGAGTCGCGAGTGGCTTTCAAGGATGATACTCAGCCGCAACGCGGGTTGGCTTCAGCAACCCGCCTGCACCTAATTTTGTATGCGCGCCGGCAGATTTACCGGCTGGATGAATGAGATGACTGCACTGCGTTTTCCTGGGGTTTTGCTGCTGGCTGGCGTGCTCAGCCTGGCCGGTTGTGTGCGCTACCAGCAAGCGCCGCTGTACCAGCTCGACAGTGGCGATATCCGCGTACCTGCTGCCGAGCAGGGCATTGCCGTGTTACTTGGGCCGGTAGAGATTGCCGATTATCTGCAGCGTGAGGCGCTGTTACAGCGCCAGGCCGATGGCAGCCTAACCGCCGCAGATAATGCGAGCTGGGCCGGTAGCCTGGCGTCTGATATTGATCAGCAGTTGGTGCGCCAGCTGGCTTCGCGCCTGGACAGCCAGCGCTTGGTGTTGGCACCGACGACGGCAGGGTTCGTGCCGCAGGTACGCCTGGGCTTGTCGATCACCCGCCTGGACTCCGGTCCGCAGCGGCCGGCCGTGCTGGAAGCACAATGGCGGCTGGCGGGGGCGGACGGCAAGTTGCTGGATGGGCGTCTGGTGCACCTGGAAGAAGGCCACAATGGCAGCATCGTTGATCAGGTGCGGGCGCAGAGTCTGGTGGTGCAGCAGTTAGTCGAGCAACTGGCCGTGGCCGTCGAAACCCAGGTCATACCCGCACCCAAGGCGCGGGCACCGGTGCGCAAGCCCGTGCCGGTAAAGCCTGAGCCACCAGCGCCGCCGCGTATTCCGGTGGTTGAGCCGATGCGTGGGGAAAGTGAAGTGTTCCGCTTCTAGCGATACAACCTAGGCGCCAGTCCGGCGCCTAGTTGCTTTCGTGCATGTGCGCCAGTTGGCGCTCCAGTAATGATGGGTAAGGTTCTAGCAGGCGCTCCACGCAGCACGCCCCTTGCGGGCTGGCGATGGCACGAATACGCGCCCGCTGACTGATCAGCGCATCGTCGGCAATCTTGCGTTCAACCAGCAACAGGTTGCGGCTGTGCTGTGACAGCGCCAGCGCACTTTGGGCTGTTTCACTCAGCAGCAGATCGCCCTGGCTAAGGTTGCCAAGGTGCTCGCCGAGGGTCAGGCCAAGTTGCAGTTGCAGGGTAATACCGCTGTCTGCCACTTCAATTTGCAGGGCATGGCCGAGGGCGCGCATCAGCTCGCCGCAGCAGATGGCGTGGGTCAGATAATCTTCACCGCAGTCCAGTTGGTGGAACAGCATCAGGCTGCTGCCATCGCTGAGGGTGTGCAGCTCGCCCTGATAGAGCTTGGCGGCCTGATCCAGGCAGTCGCGGTAGCGTTGCAGTAATTCCATCAGGCGCGCGCGGGGCAGGCGGCGCAGCTGTTCCTGGGCACCCAGTTGGATCGCTAATACCGCGCTGGGGAGCGGTTGCTGTGGCGTTGGTGGTACGGCAGGTGTGTGCTCGTCGTTATCGCGCAGCTCGGAAAACGGGTCGTCCACAGCATCGTCGGTGCTGGCATGGGCTGATTCGATGGCTTCGTCGAACTCATCAAAGCGTTCATCGTGCAGGTTGCGCACTTCAAAATCGGGTTCGTCATCAAACGACTCATCGAGGTAGTCGTCGGCGTCTTCGCTTATCGGCTGGTCGTCGTAGAGTGGCTGCTCTTCTGGCTGTGCAGGTTTTTCCGGCACCAGGCGAGCTTGCAGCTGACGCGCCAGGTCGCCGATTTCATCCTGTCGGCCGCTGCCGGGGGCAGGGTCATCCGGGTCGCGCAGCCAGACGCGCAGTTGTAGCAGCGGCGTGGAGATGTGCCGCCCCAAACGCATGCTCAGTGACAGCGCCAGGGCCAGCAAAATCAGGCTAAGAATGCCCATGCTTTGCAGGCTGATGGTCATTGGTTGCTGGAACTGCTGCATGTCCAGGCTGATGCGCAATTGCCCGGCGATCACTTCCTGAAAGGTGATGGGCGTGGAATACAGCCCTTCGGTTTCACCGAGCATGCTCTGGGTCGGACGTGAGCCGGCCTCGGCCAGGATTCGGTTGTCCACGCTGTAGATCGCGGCATGGGCCACCAGCGGATTTTTCACCAAATTATTCAGCAGCACATTGAGGCTGAGGATGTCGTTGGACACCAGCAGTTCGGTGGCTGACGTGGCCGTCTGGGTAATCAGGCTGGTGCCCAGGGCTTCAGCTTGCTGCTGCATGGCATATTTAAATTGCATGCCGATGACCCAGCCATAAATCACCAGGGCCAGGGCCACCAGCAATAGGCTATGGCAGACAATACGCAGCGCCAGAGGGATGCGCTTTTGGCGCAGGGCCTGGAACAGCAGCAGGAAGAAATTATCGGATTTTACGGGGGCGGGCCGGTTCACAGAGCTCGGCTCATGTCGACTGTAGGTGGCGCGCAGTATAGCGGCGCCTCGGCAGTGGGCAAAGCACCGTGCGTGGCTGTTTATCGGTGTAAATGGGTAGAATGTGCGCCTTTGCGCTGCTTGTGGTCTGTTCTGCAAGCCGCTGCCCCTTCCGCATTACTGGAGACCGAGCCTTGCGCGAAATCGTCCTGATCAATATCACCGGTGAAGACCGACCCGGTTTAACCGCCGCCATCACCGGCGTACTGGCCCAGGGTGGGGTGAATATCCTCGATATTGGCCAGGCGGTGATCCATGACACGCTGTCGTTTGGCATCCTGGTCGAGATACCGGATAACGAGCGCGCCTCGTCGGTACTCAAGGACATTCTGTTCACCGCTTACAAACTCGACCAGCAGGTGCGTTTTACCCCGGTATCTGAGGCGGATTACCAGCAGTGGGTCAGCGGCCAGGGCAAGGCCCGACACATTGTCACCTTGCTCACGCGTAAGGTCACGGCTGAACAGCTGCAGCGTGTCAGCGCGATTACCGCGCGCTATGACCTGAATATCGACCATATCGATCGCCTTTCCGGGCGGATGCCGTTGAATATGCCTGCCGAGCAGGGTAAAGGCTGCATCGAGTTCTCGGTGCGCGGCGAACCGGCCGATCCAGCGACCCTGCGTGCCGAGTTCCTGAGCGTGGCGCAGGAGTTAAATGTTGATATCGCCTTCCAGCGTGATTCGTTGTATCGCCGCAATCGCCGTCTGGCGGTGTTCGACATGGACTCGACGCTGATCGAAGCTGAGGTGATCGACGAGCTGGCCAAGGCGGCGGGCGTCGGTGAGCAGGTGTCCGAGATTACCGAGCGTGCAATGCGCGGTGAGCTGGACTTTGCCGCGAGCTTCCGCGAGCGCCTGGCGCTGCTAAAAGGCCTGCCGGAAACCGTGCTGGCCGACATCGGCGCGTCGCTGCGCCTAACCGAGGGCGCGGAAACCCTGTTCAGCGAGTTGCGCCGTCTGGGTTACAAAACCGCGATCCTGTCCGGTGGTTTCACCTACTTCGCTAAGCAGCTACAGGCCAAGCTTGGTATCGACTACGTCTTCGCCAATGAGCTGCAGATCGTTGATGGTCTGGTCACTGGCGTGGCGGTGGAGCCAATCGTCGATGCGCAGCGCAAGGCCGATTTGCTGCGCCAGCTGGCAGCCAAGGAAGGGTTGCGCCTGGAGCAGACGATTGCCGTGGGCGACGGTGCCAATGACCTGCCCATGCTGGCGATCGCCGGGCTGGGCGTGGCATTCCGTGCCAAGCCGCTGGTTAAGCAATCGGCCAAGCAAGCGATCTCGACCTTGGGCTTGGACGGCATTCTGTACTTGCTTGGCTTCCGCGACCGCGACGGCCTGGAGTAAATAACCGCTCACGAAAAAGCCGCCCAAGGGCGGCTTTTTGGTTTTTGCGGAGGCTACTCGTCGTCGGCGGCGAAATCGTAATCCATCGACTGGCTCGGGCCCTGCAGGTAGTGGCCCTGGATGTAGTTGACCCCGGCTTGCCAGAGCGTGGCCAGCACGCTGGCCGTCTCGACGAAAGGCACAATGGTCAGCTTTGCCTGGGCGTGTAGGCTGGCCAGCAAGGTTTTCAGTGCTTCCTGGTTCTCCGCGTTGCTCAGGTCCTGAGAGAACGAGCTGTCGACTTTGACGAAGTCGATATGCAGGTGCTTGAGGGTGTTGAAGGGGTTAAGCGAGCAGCCAAACTGGGTCAGCGCGGTTTTGCAGTGCAGCTCGTTGAGGCCTTGTGTGATCGCCTTGGCCTGTTTCAGGTAGGCAATCGCTTCGGGTTCGCTGAACTGGAATACCAGTGAGTCCGACGGCAGGCGGGCGGCTTTCAGCGCAACGCTGAGCCACGGCAGCAGGGTTTGATCCTGCAGGCTGGCGCTCGATAGATGGACAAACAGGCGCGTGTTGTGGCCCTTGCTGCGATGGTCAGCGAGCAGTTTGATTGAGTTAAGAATCACCCAGCGATCAATCTTCTCCGCAAGCCCGGCATCTGTCGCCGAGTCAAACAGCTCTTTCGGCGGGATCTCTTCGCCTTGAGGGTTGATCAGGCGTAACAGCGCTTCATAGTGTTCAAAGCTATCGCCGCGTAGGCTGATGATCGGCTGGAACAGTAGGCGGAAGCTGTTTTTCTCCAGCGCCTGTTGGATCATCGCTGCAATGTTGCCGCGGTTGGCGGCTGCCGCCAGCTCGTCGGCAGGGTTGAACAGTTTGATGGCGTTGCCGTCACTTAGCTCATCGGCGCAACGGTGGGCGCGGTTGACCACTTCTTGAGCCTTGGTGGTGGTCTCGTTGAGCCCGGCGATACCCACCGACAGGGTGCTTTGTACGGTGCGACCGCTCACCTCGAACAGGTGGCCTTCGACCTTTTTCAGCAAGCTGCTCAGGTGCTCGCGGTTGCTTTCCGGGCTGACGCCAGGCTGCAGCACGGTAAACACATCATCGCCAAAGCGAGCCAGCTGCGCATCCGCATTGAAGTGCGCACGCAGCAGGTTGGCCATGTCGGTAAGCAGGATGTCGATACCTGCCAAACCGATGTCGGCGAGTAGGCTGGCGTAATGATCAACGCGGATATACGCCAGGGTCGATGGCTGACCTGCATTCACGGCACGCTCGGCGGCGTTGTCCATTAGCTCAAGGAAGTGGGTGCGGTTGAATAAGCCGGTGACCAGGTCCTGGCTGCTGATTTCGCGCAGTTTCTCTTCCAGTTCGGCATTGCTGGTTTCGGCGCGAATCACCACCTGAATGCACGGCTCGCCATCATAGGTGGCAGGGGAGAAGCTCATTTGCGCCGCAAAGCGCTGGCCGTTGGCCTTCATGCCGCTGCACTTCAGTTCGGCATGGCCTTCGGCGCTGTGATAGCTCTTCAAGAAGTCCTTGAAACTGGCCTGGTCGCTGCTGCTGATCAGATCGATCATCGGCATGCCTTCCAGTTCGTCAGCATCTACGTAGGCGAACAGGTCAAGGTAGGCGCGGTTGGCATAGATGTGCATGCCTTCGTGCACGTAGGTGATGGCGTCGACAGAGCTTTCGAGCAATAACTGGCAGCGTTTTTCCGCTTCGCGCAGGGCCACTTCCGAGGCGCGGCGAGCGCGGCGCTCTTCCAGGTTGGCCAGTTCGCGTTTAGCCACCAAGACCAGGCGTTCGTCTTCACCTTGCGGCAGGGCGTCTTGAGCGCCGAGCATCAGCGCCTCGGTGATGCTGTCGGAGTCGTTGTCGGCGAGCAGTTGGATGACTGGAATGTCTTTTGCCAGGCGGCGGATCGCGCCAATCGCCTCGCTAGGGGCCAGCTGTTCGCTGCTCGGTGCGCAAATCAGCAGGTCCCAGCTTTGCTGCAGGACCTCGTTTAGGTCATCGCTGGAACTCAGGCGATGCACCCGGGTTGCCCGGCCTGCGTTGCGGAACAGGCTGACGAGGCGCTCGGCCTCATTTTGTGAGTCTTCGAGTATCAGTAGCCGAATGGTTTTTTTTTCAATGGCCATGGTTGGGTATCAAATCTGCGCCGAACGGGCGCGAAAAGGCGACAAAAGGGAGAGCGTCGGCAATCTACAGCGACTTCCAGAGTGAGTCAAAGTCTTCCTCCCCGCCTGGCGTGCGACCTTTCGGCGCTGTGACAGGCTTCCCTTGCTCGCTGCCGACCTGCTCGACGCCGCGGTATTCAAACTGATTGAAACTGCCGGTGCTGGTTTGTCGACGGCTGAGTACCGCGCGGTGTTCGCTCCCGTTCAGGTTGATGCTGACCTTGTTGCCTTCCTGGAAGGGGAGGCGGGCGGTAATCAAGCTTGCCGGGCGTGAAATTGCACTGATTTCTGGCAGTAAAAGTGCACGCAAGTACTGGCTGTTCTGTTCGGCCTTGCGTACCAGCTGCAGGCCACAGGCTTGGGCATGCGGAGCGATCAGCTCGATACCCATTTGTGTGCCGCCGCCGCGCACCTGGCGAATCCAGCGCACCACGGCAATGCTCCAGCCTTGTTGCGGCAGGCTTTGCACGCCGAGCAGTTCGCCGGCCTGGAGTTGGTTGGGCACATCCTTCGGCCATGACAGGCAATAACCGCCGGGGCTGATGTTGACAATGGACACGTCGAAGGTCGGGTAGCTTTCAACAGCGTTGCTTTCCGGGATGTCGATACTTTTCCCAGGCTTGCTGTATTGGATCTCTTCGAAGGGTAGGCCGTTTTCCCAGTGGTTGTGTTTCTGGGCATCGAAGGCATTTGACCAGATGTCTTGCGGCCCAGTCTCGGCCTTGAAGACGGCGGTATTGGCTTGAACGGGTAGCTGCAGAACTTCATTGAATGGGCGCTTACCGGCGAGGTAGAAGTGCAACGCACTCATGCCGATGCACAGGGTCAATGCGCCCTGGCCCTGGCTGCGCTGAAAGGTGCGCTCGGCGATGTCGCCCCAGGCGGCTGCCAGGTGCTGAAGCATGTCGTGGCTGAATCCCTCGGGAACGGTCAAGCGCGAATGGTTCAGATTTTCCGCCGGCAGCAGCAAATGCTCCTTAATGGCGTCCACCAAGTGGCTAGGGTCGATCCCTAGGGCGTTGTGCAGTTCGCTCTTCTGGAACAGCGAGATGTAGCGGGGCGGGCCGTCCAGTTGTGGAGCGACCGCAAACAAGCTGGAGTGTTCGTCACCGGCCTGCAGGGTGACCAGCGTACTCCAGGGTTCGAGCACTTCAGCCAGACGTGCAATGGCACTTTGGCGCATTTGGTTGCAGCGTGCACAGCCGAGCAACAGGGCAACCAGATAGCTTTGCTCGGTACTCAGGCCTTGGGTGTGCAAGGCTTGGTTGTCACGAATCATGACTTTGTGCAGGTCGCGCTTAAGGGCTATCTGGTACAGCTGGTGCAACTCAAGCCAAAGCCCCTCGGGAACCGGGCAGTACAGTTGGCTGGCGCGAATCAGTGGTCCGCACAGGCTGTGTGTGGCGCGTTGCAGGGCGATGGCAAGCAGCTGATGACGCTCGCGGCCAGGTTGAGTCGCCAGGCGCGCGACGATCAGTTTGTAGCCAATGGCCAGGTGGTTCTGCAGGGCCTGGCAGAGGTTGGCAACCTTGCGCGGGCGCTCATCAAGAACAATGGCTTGTTTAAGAAAGTGTTTTTCCAGCTGCTTACAAACGAAATAAACCTCTGGGCGAAGGATCTCCAGCAGTTGCAGGCGATTTTCCGAGGGTGTCAGCAACTGATTGAGTTCGACTAAGGCTTGGTAGAGCTGGCGTGCAGTTTCACCAATATTGGCTTTGGGCAGGCCATCGACCCATTTCTTCAAGTCACGAGGGCTGGCGTCGCAGAATGACAGGCTTTGCTTGTCCGGCGTGGTGACACGCAGCAGCAAATGAGAATTCTGTTTATCCATCTAAATCGAATACTCCAGCGCACAGGCAAAACTGATCGGGCTATCAATTATGGTTCGACTCTAGCAGCATCTCGCCTGGCTCGCAGCCATGTCCTTGGCCGTATTGCCAGGCTGGCATGGGCTGCTAACCAGTCGGAAGTCGTTGGTGTGCTTGGTCTTCGTAAGCCGAGGCTCAGTCGCGCCTGCACTACCAGCGTCTGCTGGCAGCGCAGGCTGTGCACATGTCAGGTGAGTGGTGAAGTGAGGCGCTGGCCCATCTGGACTGCGCTGTTGGCCGTTAGTTCTTCAGCCCACTGCACCTGTTCCGGGCCAAACAGCACGATAGCCGTGGAGCCCAGTTTGAAGCGGCCCAGTTCAGCGCCTTTTTCCAGGCTGATTGGCGCGCGTGCGGCGTCATCGTACTTGAACGTCTTCAATTCGCGCTTGGGTGGGGTGACCAGCCCAGCCCAGACCGTCTCGATTGACGCCACGATCATCGCACCAACCAGCACCACCGCCATCGGCCCGCGCTCGGTGTCAAACAGGCAAACCACTCGCTCATTGCGGGCAAACAGTTCCGGCACATTCTCTGCCGTGGTTTGATTGACCGAGAACAGCCGGCCTGGCACGTAGACCATTTCTTTCAACGTGCCGGCCAGTGGCATGTGCACGCGGTGGTAGTCCTTGGGGGACAGGTAAACAGTGGCGAAATCACCACCCATAAAGGCTGCCGCGCGCTCGGTATCACCGCCCAGCAGTTCGATCACGCTGAAGCTATGACCCTTGGCCTGGAAAATCCGGCCTTGTTCGATTTTGCCGAGCTGGCTGATCGCTCCGTCGGCAGGGCTGAGCACTGCACCAGGGCTGCTGTCGAGTGGGCGTGCGCCGTCTTTCAGGGCACGGGTAAAGAAGTCATTGAAGTGGGCAAAGGCGGTCAGGTCTTCGACCTGGGCTTCGCTCATGTTGACCTGGTACTGCTTGGCGAACCAGCCGATCAGGCGGTTCTTGAACCAGCCGGCGCGGCATTCGGCGGCGCAGCCAATCAGGCGTGAGAGCAGATGGTGCGGCAGCAGGTACTGGCTGAGAATAAACAGGCGATCTTTCATTGGGTTTCCTTAAAAGTGGCAGGCGGTCTGCGGGTACTTAGCGCTCGACCGGAGTGTCCGGATGGTTGCCCCACTCGCCCCAGGAGCCGGCATAGGCTTTTACCCGTGGATAACCAAGGATCTTGGCGACCAGGTAGGTAAAGCCAGAGCGGTGGTGGGTCTGGCAGTGGGTGATGATTTCTTTGTCAGGCGTGATGCCGAGGCTGTCGAGTTGCGCCTGGATGTCCTGGCGAATGCGCAGCGCGCGGGACGGGTCCATACCGGCGGTCCATTCAAAGTTGACCGCGCCGGGGATATGCCCGGCTTTTTGCGCCAGGCTTTTCTCGCCGCTGTATTCGCCGGGCGAGCGTGCATCCCAGATCGCCAAATCGGTGGCGCCGAGACGACTTTGCAGATATTCGCGGGTAGCCGTGGGTGTGGGGTCGATATTCAAGCGGATGGCTTGCGTAGCGACTGGCGGCACAGCGGTGCTCAGTTCGCGGTTTTCTGCCTGCCAGGCCAGCAGGCCACCATCAAGGTAGTGATAGTGGCGGTGGCCGATTACATCCAGCAGCCAGATGAAACGTCCGGCCCAGCCGCCACCCTCATCGTCGTACACCACGTAGACAGCATCAGGATGGTGCCCGAGTTCAGCGAACAACTGCTCAAGTTGTGCCGGCTCCGGCAATAGGCCTGGTGCTGGGGGCTGTCCACGCTGGGTGCGCTTGGGGTCGACAAAGTGTGCCCCCGGGATGTGGCCAGCGGCATAGCGCGCCTGGCTGGTCAGGTCGACCAAAATCAGCTCGGGCGCCTCCAGGCGGCTGGCCAGTTGGGCGGGTTCGATCAGCAAGGGCAACTCAGCGAAGGCGGTCATGCCGGGCCTCTTTTGACGGGAAAGGGCGGATTGTAGCGGAAAGCCTATCGCCCGCGGTTGGCAAAGCTGGCGAGGGCGCGCTCAATGCATTGCACGGTTTTGCCGAAGCCCTGCACGCTGGTGTCGCTCAGCGCCCGGCCACCCTGGTCGGTGAAGATCAGCATGACCACGCGGTTATTGTTGGCGATTGAGCGAATCAGCAAGTGTTCGCTGGGGAACAGGTTTTTCAGCGTGCCCGGCAGTAGGGCGGAAAACTGCGCGATGTTGGCGGGGCTCAGCTTCAATTGCGCGGGGGCGCTCAGCAAGCGGCGCAGCACCTGGCTTTGCTGTGGGTCGAGGCTGAGGCTGGCTGCTGCCTTGTCTAGGCCACTTTGCTGTTGGGCGATTAGGCGGGTGTGGTTGCGATCCGCCAGCAGGATCAGCACGCGTTGCATACCGCAGGCTTGAAGGGCTTGATTGGCGCAGGCGGTGAGTTGCAGCACATTGGTAAAAGCGCTGGGTTGAGCGAGCAGTTGTGCGCAATGCTGACGCCACGCGCTGACGAGTGCAGTGCTGGGTTGTGTGACCGCTGCTTGCAGGTGCCGCGCCGACCACGGCCACAGCAAGGCTTCGGCCGGGTGCCAGAGGTCTGAACTGGGCATCTGGCGGGCACTGTTGACGGCGTTCTGGTGCAACAGTTGCTGCACGTTATCGAGTGGCAGTTGCAGGAATAGGCCGGTCAGGCGCTGCCAGCGCAGGCTGTGCGGACTGTTCCAAGCATAGTGTGCAGAAATCGCCAAGCCATTGGCCAGGAGAATGCTGTTGGCTGGCAGGGTTAGCCAGCGGCGCAGGTTGCTATCCGAGTCCAGGCACTGCTGCTGGTGCAGTGGATGTTGATTGTCGCGGGCGATGTGCAGGGCTTTGACCAGTAAGCGCCGGTCGTTGACCAGTAGGCGATAACCCTGGGTGATCCATTCTGGCAGGTTCCACTGCTCGCTCAGTGCCAGGCATAGCTCTAGCAGAGGGACGCCGAGTAATTCCTGCTCAACCTTGGTCGCCGCTTCACCGTTGACCAGTACCCGCTGTTCCCATTTATCGAACAGTTCCGGGTGGGCGGCCAGCAGGGTCCAAATCGGGGAGAGAAACAGCAGGCTGCCCCAGTGCACTTCCTGCCACAGGCGCGCCAGGCGCCCGGCGAACAGGCCGTTCGCCTGCTGGCAGGCATGTTGGCTGATCAGCAGAATCTGCCGGAGTGCCTTTGGTAGCGCCTGTTCGGGCAAGGCGGGCAGGCGGTTGAGCAGCTCTTCGGTACGTTTGATGCCGAGACGGCTGATAGCGGCTTCGAGGCTTTCGGTTCGCTCGCTGAGCCCGCTGCTTTTGCGGTTGGCCTCGCGCATGACGCTGAGTGCCAGAGCCGGGCAGCTTTGCATTGACTCCGCCAGTTCACGCATCGAGCGATTACTGTCCGCCAGGGCGCGACGCAGCTGTTGCTGGCTCTCGGTTGAGGCAGGCAATAGCTGGCTGTCTAGCTGCTTGAGCCAGTCTGTCAGGTTGCGCGGATGGTGGACGGGCTTAGGCATGTGTATTGAGACAAGCTGGCTTTTGACCTTAACTGGCTATAGTCTCGCGCAAAACTTCCGATAAATAGAAGGGTTGTTTTGCAAAGCCCCTTCTACCCTCTCTGGCAAGTGTCTCTTTATGGCAAAAATCATCGGCATCATTGTTGTATTCGCCAGCGTACTGGGGGGGTTTATCCTTTCGGGCGGCAAATTTATGGCGTTGGTTCATCCCTTCGAAGTGATGATCATTGGCGGCGCTGCATTGGGGGCCTTTCTGCAGGCCAACCCCGGCAGCATGTTTATGCAGGTGTTCAAGAAGTCGCTGAGCATGTTCAGCTCGCGCTTCACTCATCACTACTACCTGGATGTGCTTAAGCTCCTGTACGAGATCCTCAACAAAAGTCGCCGTGAAGGCATGATGGCCATCGAGGCCGATGTTGAAGACCCTGCCGCCAGCCCGATATTCAGCAAGTACCCCGGCATCCTCAAAGATCAGCGGATGACCGCCTTTATCTGCGATTACCTGCGCATCATGTCGTCCGGCAATATGGCCCCGCACGAGCTTGAGGGGCTGTTCGACATGGAGATCGCTAGCCTCAAAGAAGAGCTCGAGCACCCGGCGCATGCCGTGGCGAAGATTGCCGACGGAATGCCCGCCATGGGGATCGTGGCGGCGGTACTGGGCATTGTGATTACCATGTCGATCCTGGCCGAGGCGGATAACGCGGAAATCGGCGAGAAGGTCGGCACCGCGTTGGTCGGCACCTTCCTCGGGATCTTGGCGTCCTATGGCTTCTTCGGGCCGCTGGCCGGCTCGCTGGAGCACGATGCCAAGGAAGAACTGAATGTGTACGAGGCGATCAAGGCGGGCTTGGTGGCTTCGGCTTCAGGCATGCCGCCCTCGCTGGCCGTCGAGTTCTCGCGCAAAGTGCTGTTTCCGGCGCACCGGCCAAGCTTTTCTGAGCTTGAGCAAGCCATGCGTGGGAGCTAGAGCGCTGCATGGAAAACAATCAGCCGATCATCGTCAAACGCGTCAAAAAGGTTGCTGGCGGCCACCATGGCGGTGCTTGGAAAATCGCCTTTGCTGACTTCGCCACGGCGATGATGGCGTTCTTTATGGTGATGTGGCTGATGTCATCGGCCACGCCAGAGCAGAAAAAACTCATCTCCGGCTACTTTCAAGACCCTGTCGGCTTTTCCGAGAGTGCAAGCCCGTATGTGATCGACCTTGGCGGCACGCCCACGCCGGCGCCGGATAAAACCCTGAATCCCGAGGCAAAAGATGACGACGACCCGGCCGGTGAGGCGCAGGGTGAAATCGACCAGCAGCAAGCCGAGTCGATAGCCGAGGAAGTTGAGCGTGAGCGCCTGGAGTTGCTGCTGCAAGAGCTGCAAAACAAAGTTGAGGAGAACCCTCAGCTGCAGAATTTCAAAGATCAGATTCTCTTCGAAATCACTCAGGACGGTCTGCGCATCCAGATTATGGATGCTGCCAACCGGCCGATGTTTGCCTCTGGCAGTGCGCAGCTGCAGCCTTATTTCGAGGATATTCTGCTGGCCATGACGGACACCATTGCGGCGGTACCGAACAAGATCAGCGTCAGTGGTCATACCGATGCTCAGCCCTTTGCTGGGCGCGGTGGTTATGGCAACTGGGAGCTGTCTGCGGATCGCGCGAATGCGGCGCGGCGAGTTTTGGTAGCCGGTGGTTATGACGATACGCAGGTGGCGCGTGTCGTGGGGTATGCCTCGTCGGCGTTGTTCGATCGCGAGAATCCGCTCAACCCGGTCAATCGGCGTATCGATATTGTGGTGCTGACGAAGAAGGCCCAGCGGGCCATTGAGGGCGCGCAGAGTGATGTCGGTGCGGGCGATGTACCCGCCGCGCCTGGCGCGCCCGATGCAGTCGCGCCTAGCGCACCGGATGATCCGTTACCCGATGGGCAGCTACGCGAACGACTGAATATTTTCGAAGACGGTGTGCTGCAGTTCGATCAGCCGGCTGAGTGAGTTGCCGCTGTGAGCAAAAGGCCGCGAATCTTCGCGGCCTTTTTTGTTGATAGCCTGCAATCCCTGGCGCCACCCTGCGGGCCGTTGCGGCTCGACGTAAAAATCGCTCTCGGCGATTTTTTCAGTAATCGGCTTCCGGCAGGCTCGCCAGGATTTGCCGGTAACTGGCCATGCGTTGTGGGTGCAAGCGACCGTCTTCAAGTGCCTTGAGCAGGGCGCAGCCCGGTTCACGGTCATGCTTGCAATCGCGGAAACGGCATTGCCCGATCAGCTCGCCGAACTCGATAAAGCCGGCTTCAACGTCATCGCGGCTGACGTGCACCAGACCAAACTCACGAATCCCCGGGGAGTCGATCAACTCGCCGCCGCCGGGGAAGTGGAACAGGCGTGCCGTGGTGGTGGTGTGAGTGCCGAGGCCGGAAAGCTCCGACAGCGGCCCGACGCGGGTGTCGACATCCGGTAGCAGGGTGTTGACCAGCGATGACTTGCCGACCCCCGACTGGCCGACGAAGACGCTGACATTGCCATCGAGCTGTTGCTTGAGCTGATCCATGCCGTCGCCGTGATGCGCCGATACTTCCAGCAGTGGATAACCCAGCTGGCGGTAGACGTCGAGCATGGCGTTTAGCGCGATGCCATTCTGCTCGTCGATCAGGTCGGCCTTGTTCAGCAGCAGCAGTGGGCGGATGCCGGCGTGCTCGGCAGCTACTAGGTAGCGGTCGATCAGGTTGGCGTGTGGCTCGGGCAGCGGGGCGAAGACGATCACGATCAGGTCAACGTTGGCCGCCACCGGCTTCAACTGGCCGCGCGTGTCTGGGCGGCACAGTTCCGTGCTGCGCGGCAGTTGCGCAACAATGACGCCAATGCCTTGATTGCCGGCGCGCCACACCACCTGGTCGCCAGTCACCATGGTGGGCAGGTTGGCGCGCAAGTGGCAGCGGAATACCTGGCCGGCCAGTTCGCCGTCCAGTGCCTCAACCTCGACCTGCACGCCGAAGTGGGCGATCACCAGGCCGGTTTGTTCCGGGCCTAAATCGCCACCTTCGAGAATTTGTACAGCCTGCGATTCGCGCTTGGCGGCGCGGGCGGCACGCTCGCCTTGAATTTTTTCGATACGCCAGTTTTGCCGGCGGTTGAGTTGGCGTTTGGCCATGGGTCTTCCGAGAGTTGAATTGCGCAATAAACGGTCGCGAGTCTAGCACGGGCTGCCAATTGCGCTGCTGACGCGGCTACACTGCGGCGCATTATCTGTCTGCTCAGGAGTCTGCATGCTGCGCGTTGTCCGGCGATACCCTGCGCTGCTGGCATTGGGCACGCAGCTGGGCGCGACGTTGTTGGTCGGCGTGGCGCTGTATCTGGCCGCGCAGGTGGCTCCTTGGCGGCCTACCTGGCTGGCTGTTGGGCTGAGCCAGGGATTGATCGCCGCCGCGCTGGCCCGCTACCTGGGCTTGTCGCGCTGGTGGTGCGGGTTGAACCTGCTGTTTGCGCCGGCGTTGCTGTTGGCGAGCGGTGCGCCCCTTCCGTCCTGGTTTTTTCTGGGTGGGTTTGTCCTAGTGTTGCTGCTCAACTGGAACAGTTTTACCGAGCAGGTGCCGCTATACCTGACCGGAGCCGGCACCCGGCAGCATCTGGTGCAGGTGTTGCGCGAGCAGCCCGAGCATTTTCGTTTTATCGACCTGGGATGTGGTCCGGCCGGCATGCTGCTGAGCCTGGCCCGGCAGTTCCCGCAGGCACATTTTGTTGGCGTAGAAACGGCGCCGTTGTCCTTTGCCATCGCCTGGTTGCGCGCCTTGCGCCGGGGTAATTGTCAGGTTCGCTATCAAAGCCTCTGGCGCACGGACTTGTCTGTATTCGATGTGGTGTATTGCTTTCTCTCGCCTGCGCCCATGGCAGCGTTGTGGGTTCAGGCCTGCGAGCAGATGCCGGCTGGCAGTCTGCTGATAAGTAATACCTTCGAGGTGCCTGGCCAGCCAGCGGATCAGCTGATCGAGCTGCACGACTGGCGTAACTCGCGATTGCTGCTGTGGCGCATGCGCGGCTGATTTATTCGCTAAACTGTCGGCCTTAGCCGAGGATCCCCGCATGCAGAACCCGCAGAATCTAATCTGGATCGACCTGGAAATGACCGGTCTGGAGCCCGAAACGGACGTCATCATCGAGATGGCCACCATCGTTACCGACAGCGACCTGAATATTCTCGCCGAAGGTCCGG
The DNA here is from genome assembly GCF_034653255.1 of Pseudomonas spirodelae. Classification (NCBI taxonomy): domain Bacteria; kingdom Pseudomonadati; phylum Pseudomonadota; class Gammaproteobacteria; order Pseudomonadales; family Pseudomonadaceae; genus Pseudomonas; species Pseudomonas spirodelae. Next base: position 162,569 of record NZ_JAYEET010000039.1, read on the forward strand.
TGATCGCCGTCCATCAGAGTGATGAGTTGCTCGCCGGTATGGACGAGTGGAATACCCGCACTCACGGTGGCAGCGGTCTGACCCAGCGTGTACGCGAGAGCAAAATCAGTCCCGCCGAGGCCGAGGCCATGACCATTGCCTTCCTTGAGCAATGGGTGCCAAAAGGCAAGTCACCGATCTGCGGCAACAGCATTGGCCAGGACCGGCGCTTCCTGTGTAAGTACATGCAGAACTTGGACGCCTACTTCCATTACCGCGCGCTGGATGTGTCGACCCTGAAAATCCTTGCTGGGATGTGGGCGCCAAAGGTCAAAGAGTCATTTCAGAAACAAGGCACGCATCAGGCACTGGACGATATCCGTGAGTCCATCGCTGAGCTGCGTCATTACCGCGAGCATTTCATCAAGGTCTAGGGTGTCGACAGCGCATTAAGCAACGCCTATACGCGTCTAGCGGTCTGCCAGTAGCGTGCGTCGTGGTTTTTAGGTGCCCGCATGCTTTCGCGGGCATGTAGACTGCGCGCCTTTTGGCAGGGGCTGACCGATGTTGCTGACTGTGTTGTACCTCATAGCGATCACCGCCGAAGCCATGACCGGTGCGCTATCGGCCGGGCGGCGCGGCATGGACTGGTTCGGCGTGGCGTTGATCGCCTGCATTACCGCCCTGGGGGGCGGCTCGGTGCGTGACATGCTGCTGGGGCACTACCCGCTGACGTGGGTCAAGCATCCCGAATACCTGGTGCTGACCACCTTCGCCGCGCTGGTCACGGTGTTTATCGCGCCCCTGATGCGGCATCTGCGCTCGCTGTTTCTGGTGCTGGACGCCATGGGGCTGGTGGCCTTCACCCTGATTGGCTGCCAGATTGCCCTGGACATGGGGCACGGCCCACTGATCGCAGCGGTCAGTGGGGTTATTACCGGCGTATTCGGCGGCATTTTGCGGGATATCTTCTGCAACGACGTGCCCCTGATTTTTCGCCGCGAACTTTATGCCAGCGTGTCGTTTGCCTGCGCTTGGTGCTTTCTCGGCTGTGCCTACCTGGGGCTGGGCAACGAGCAGTCACTGCTGATCAGCCTGTTCGGCGGTCTGCTGTTTCGGTTGCTATCGATCCGCTATCACTGGGAGATGCCCAAATTCGTCTATCGGGACGATCCTCAGGGCTGAGGTGTTAGGTCGCGCTGCGCATGTTGGTCGAGTGCCCACTCGACATGCTCGCGCACAAGGGCGGAGGGGTGCTCGCGGCGTGCTTTGAGCGCTTCCAGTACCGGGATCGTCGTGGGGGCATTGCCCAGGCCGACCGCCAGGTTGCGCAGCCAGCGTTCGTAGCCAGCGCGGCGCAGGGGCGAGCCTTCAGTGCGGCTGAGAAATTCGTCCTCACTCCAGCCGAACAGTGCGGCCAGCTCGGCATTGTCTAGGCTATGGCGGGGCTGGAAGTCACTTTGCTCGGTGGGTTTGGCGAAGCGATTCCACGGGCAGACCATTTGGCAGTCGTCACAGCCGAACACACGGTTGCCAATGGGCGCACGCAGCTCAATAGGGATCGAACCTTTGAGCTCGATGGTCAGGTAGGAAATACAGCGTCGCGCGTCCAGCACATAGGGGCCGACAAAGGCCGCTGTGGGGCAGATATCCATGCAGGCAGTGCAGCGCCCGCAGTGCTCGCTGGTGTGGGCTGGGTCCACCGGCAGCGGCAGATCGACGAACAGTTCGCCGAGGAAGAAATAACTGCCGGCCTTGCGGTTGAGTACCAGGGTGTTCTTGCCGATCCAGCCGAGGCCGGCCTGTTCAGCGATGGCTTTTTCCAACACCGGTGCGCTGTCGACAAAGGCGCGGTAACCGAATGGGCCGATCTGCTGCTGGATGCGCTCGGCGAGCTGCTGCAGGCGTTTGCGGATCAGCTTGTGATAGTCACGCCCTAGGGCGTAGCGCGACACGTAGGCTTTTGCCGGCTGGGCAAGCTGCTGCGCCATCTGCGTGTCGCCGGGCAGGTAGTCCATGCGCAGCGATACCACGCGCAGGGTGCCGGGTATCAGTTGTTCTGGGTGTGAACGTTTGCTGCCGTGGGCGGCCATGTAGTCCATCTCGCCCTGATAGCCGGCGTCCAGCCAGCGCTGCAGGTGCGCTTCGTGTTCGCCCAGCTGCACATCGGCAATCCCGACCTGCTGAAAGCCCAGCTCGCGGCCCCAGTCTTTGATTGACTGGGCGAGAGCGGCAAGGTCGAGGGCGTCAGTGTTCATATGAAGGCGGGTAACCGGAGCGGAGGTGAGTATAATTCTGCCAGACAACGGAGCCCGCGCATGCTGCATTCACCTGACAATCTTCCTCTGCCGCTGTTCAGCGCCGCACAAGTGCGTGAGCTGGATGCGCGGCTGATTGCTGCCGGCACCTCGGGTTTTGAACTGATGAGTCGCGCCGCGCATGCCATCTGGCGTGCCCTGCGTCGGCGCTGGCCGGATGCAGGGGGGCTGACGGTGCTGGCTGGACGCGGCAACAATGCCGGTGATGGTTACCTGGTCGCGGCCCTGGCGCTTCGCGCTGGTTGGCAGGTGCACGTGCTGGCGGTCGGTGATCCCGCGCAATTGCAGGGCGATGCGGCGCGGGCGCGTGATCAGGCGCTGGCTGCCGGCGTGTCCATTCAGTTATGGGAGGAGCGTGCTGAGTTGCGCGGCGTGGTGCTCGATGCCTTGCTCGGTACCGGCCTGCAGGGGGCTGTGCGCGAACCGTATGCGCAGGTTATCCGCCTGCTGAATGCCAGTGGTTTGCCGGTCCTGGCGGTGGATATTCCATCCGGGCTCTGTGCCGATACCGGTCAGGCGTTGGGTGATGCGGTGCGTGCAGGGCTGACGGTGACCCTGATTGGGCTGAAGCTGGGCCTGTTCACTGGCCAGTCGGCGGATTTTCGGGGTGCGTTGCAGTTTGACGACCTTCAGGCCGATCCCGCGCTGGTGGCCGCTCAGGCTTTTACCGCGCAGCGCCTTGTGCCAATCAGTTTGCCGCACTTGGCTGCGCGCTCGCCTCTTGTGCACAAGGGGCAGTTAGGGCATGTGCTGGTGATCGGCGGGGATCGTGGCTTTGCCGGTGCCGGCCTGCTGGCGGCGCAGAGTGCGCTGCGTGCCGGGGCTGGGCTCGTTAGCCTGGCGACCCGTGGCGAGCATGTTTCTGCCGCGCAGGCGCGCTTGCCTGAAGTCATGGCGGCAGGCGTTGCATCGGCTAATCAATTAATGGCGCTGGGCGCTCATGCAAGTGTCTGGGTCGTGGGGCCTGGTCTCGGTCAAGGTGCGTGGGGGCGTAGCCTGTTATCGGCGGCGGCGGCCAGTGATGCTGTGCAGGTATGGGATGCCGACGCGCTGAACCTGCTGGCGCAGGCTGTGGTCCAGTTACCTGCTGGCGTGGTGCTGACGCCACACCCGGGTGAGGCCGCGCGATTGTTGTGTATCAGCAGTGCCGAGGTGCAGGCGGATCGCCCAGCGGCGGCTCGCGCTCTGGCGCAGCGCTATCAGGCGGTTTGCGTGCTAAAGGGCGCAGGCACTTTGATCGCCGCGCCGGACGGTGGCCTATGGTTGTGTGATCGTGGCCATCCGGCCATGGCTGGCGCAGGGTTAGGTGATGTCCTGGCCGGCTTTATAGGTGCCCTGCTGGCGCAAGGGCTGGCTGCGTTGCCGGCGGCCCAGCTGGCGGTTTATCTGCATGCGTGTGCCGGTGAGCGCTTGGCGCTGCAGGGCCGAGGTTTAGCAGCCAGTGATTTGTGTGCGGTTATTCGTGAATTATTGCAGGAGCAGTCTGCGTGTCTGAATTAGAGCTGTTTGCCGCCGACGAAGAGGCGATGCTGGTGCTGGGAGCGCAGATCGCTGAGGTGACGGGCGGTAAAGGTGTGATCTACCTGCATGGTGATCTGGGCGCAGGTAAAACCACCCTGTCGCGCGGCATTATTCGCGGCCTTGGGCATGTTGGCGCGGTCAAAAGCCCGACCTTTACCCTGGTGGAACCCTACGAAATTGGCGCATTGCGTGCTTTTCACTTCGACCTTTACCGCCTGGTGGATGCCGAAGAGTTGGAGTACCTGGGTATCCGCGATTATTTCGACGGTGATGCCCTATGCCTGGTCGAGTGGCCGCAGCGCGGTGCAGGCGTTTTGCCAAAGGCTGACCTGGATATTACCATTAGCCCGCATGGGGCCGGCCGCGCGCTGCGCTTGCAGGCGCAAGGCGAGCGCGGCTCCTCCTGGTGCGCCGCTTTGGCCGTCAGGGCATGAATTAATTATGGGGTTGGCTATGCGCATAGGCGCGCGTTTCATCGCAGTTGGAGTGGTATTGGTCGGCTTGGCCGCCAATGTAATGGCCGCTTCGGATGTGCGCAGTGTGCGGCTCTGGCGTGCACCGGATAACACGCGCCTGGTGTTTGACCTGTCCGGCCCGGTACAGCACAGCGTGTTCCAGCTGTCTGCGCCAAATCGCATCGTTATTGATGTAAATGGCGCCAAGTTAGCCACCAACCTTAATCAGCTAGCCCTAAGCAACACGCCTATCACCGGGGTGCGCTCGGCGCAGCGCACCCCGGAAGAGTTGCGCGTGGTCATTGACCTGTCGGCAGCGGTCACGCCGAAAAGTTTTACCTTGGCCCCCAATCAGCAGTACGGCCATCGCCTGGTTGTCGACCTGTTTGATCAGGAGAGCGGCGCTGCACCAAGCCTGCCGACCACCGCCGTGACTACCGCGCCTCAGTTGCCAGTAACGCCGACGCAGGCCCCGCCCAAGCTGACGCCGGTGCCGAATGGCAAGCGCGATATCGTGATTGCCATCGATGCGGGGCATGGTGGTGAAGACCCGGGTGCGCTGTCGCCGGTCAAAGGCCAGTTTGAAAAGCATGTGACCCTGGCGATTGCCAAAGAACTGCAGCGCCAGGTGAATGCCGAGAAAGGCTTCCGCGCAGAGCTGGTGCGCACGGGCGACTACTTTATCCCGCTGCGTAAGCGCACCGAGATTGCGCGCAAGAAGGGTGCCGATCTGTTCGTCTCCATCCATGCCGATGCCGCGCCGCGGGCCGCGGCTTTCGGTGCATCGGTGTATGCCTTGTCGGACCGCGGCGCCACCTCGGAAACCGCGCGCTGGCTGGCTGACTCGGAAAACCAGTCCGACCTGATCGGTGGTGCAGGTAACGTCAGCCTGGATGACAAGGACCGCATGCTTGCCGGTGTATTGCTTGATCTGTCGATGACAGCATCGCTGTCGTCCAGTCTCAACGTCGGCAACAAGGTACTGGGCAATATGGGGCGCATCACCCCGCTGCATAAGCGTCGGGTGGAGCAGGCGGGCTTTATGGTGCTGAAGTCGCCGGATATTCCCTCGATCCTGGTGGAAACCGGGTTTATCTCCAACCCTAATGAAGCCCGCAAACTGGCCAGTGCAAGCCATCAGCAGGCCCTAAGCCGCTCGATCGTCAGTGGCGTGCGGCAGTTTTTCCATGAAAACCCGCCGCCCGGTACGTACGTAGCCTGGCTGCGGGATAACGGCAAAATCGCCCTCGGGCCGCGTGAGCATGTTGTGAGTTCCGGTGAGAGTCTGGCGCTGATTGCTCAGCGTTATCAGGTCAGCCTGGCGGTGCTGCGTAGTGCCAATTCGCTAAAAAGTGACGTGATCAAAGTGGGGCAGCGTATCCAGATTCCAGCTACTGCTCTGGCTGCACAGCCATGAGTGACGTTTCGCGTATCCAACTGCTTAGTCCGCGGTTGGCCAACCAGATTGCTGCCGGTGAGGTGGTTGAGCGTCCGGCTTCGGTGATCAAGGAGCTGTTGGAAAACAGCCTGGATTCCGGTGCCAAACGTATCGAAGTAGATGTCGAACAGGGCGGTGTCAAGCTGCTCAAGGTGCGTGACAACGGCAGTGGCATCTCTTCAGATGACCTGCCGCTGGCGCTGGCGCGACATGCCACCAGCAAGATCCGCGAATTGGAAGACCTTGAACAGGTGATGAGCCTGGGCTTTCGAGGGGAGGCGTTGGCCTCGATCAGCTCGGTGGCGCGCCTGACTCTGACTTCGCGCACCGAAGGGGCTGAGCAGGCCTGGCAGGTGGAAACCGAAGGGCGCGACATGCAGCCGCGGGTGCAGCCAGCCGCGCACCCGGTCGGCACCTCGGTGGAGGTGCGCGACCTGTTCTTCAACACCCCGGCGCGGCGCAAGTTTCTCAAAACCGAAAAGACTGAATTCGACCACCTGCAGGAAGTGATCAAACGCTTGGCGCTGGCGCGCTTCGACGTGGCTTTTCATCTGCGTCACAACGGTAAGACTGTCCTCGGTTTGCATGAGGCGCCGGATGAAATTACGCGCGCGCGGCGGGTGGCGTCGGTTTGTGGCGCGGCATTTCTGGAACAAGCGCTGCCGATCGATATAGAGCGTAATGGTCTACATCTATGGGGCTGGGTTGGGCTTCCGACCTTTTCACGGAGCCAGGCCGACCTGCAGTACTTCTATGTGAACGGTCGTATGGTCCGCGACAAGTTGGTCGCCCATGCCGTGCGTCAGGCCTACCGCGACGTGTTGTTTAATGGTCGTCATCCGACCTTTGTGCTGTTTCTGGAAATCGATCCGTCGGTGGTCGATGTCAATGTGCACCCGACCAAGCATGAGGTGCGCTTCCGTGATGGGCGCATGGTGCATGACTTTCTTTATGGCACCTTGCACCGTGCGTTAGGTGAAGTGCGCCCTGAAGATCAGTTGGCTGCCCCGGCGGCGGTCAGCGAGATGGTACGTCCGAGCGGCCAGGCAGCTGGCGAGTTTGGCCCGCAAGGTGAAATCGGCTTAGCGGCCAGTCTGCTGCAGTCGACACCCAGTGCGTCGGTCTGGCGTTCGCCGGGGGCTGGCTATCAGGGTTCTCGTCCGGAGGCCGCTTTGCCCGCGGCTGAAGCTCAGGGCGCGTATCGCGAGTTTTTCTCGCTGATGGCCACTGCGTCGACACCGGCTGCGCTCCCTGAGGAGCAAGGTGATATTCCGCCGCTGGGCTACGCCATCGCGCAGCTCAAAGGTGTCTATATCCTCGCCGAGAACGTTCAGGGGCTGGTGGTGGTGGATATGCATGCGGCCCATGAGCGCATTACCTATGAGCGGCTGAAAGTGGCCATGGCCAGTGAAGGTCTGCGCGGCCAGCCGTTGCTGGTGCCAGAGTCGATTGCCGTGAGCCAGCGTGAGGCTGATTGTGCTGAAGAACATGCCGAGTGGTTCCAGCGGCTTGGCTTTGAGCTGCAACGCTTGGGCCCGGAAACCCTGGCAATTCGTCAGATACCCGCATTGCTTAAACAGGCCGAGGCCACTCGCCTGGTACAGGATGTGCTGGGTGACCTGCTTGAATACGGCACCACCGATCGTATTCAAGCGCACCTCAATGAGCTGCTGGGCACCATGGCCTGTCACGGTGCTGTGCGTGCCAATCGACGGCTAACCCTGCCAGAGATGAACGGCTTGCTGCGCGACATGGAAAGTACCGAGCGCAGTGGTCAATGCAATCATGGGCGTCCAACTTGGACGCAGATGGGCATGGATGACCTCGATAAGCTGTTCTTGCGCGGCCGTTAAAGTTGTTGCGTCCTTTTATTTAGAGATTTTTTGAGCATGTCTGAGCGTCTGCCTCCGGCGATTTTTTTGATGGGGCCGACGGCGGCCGGCAAGACCGATCTAGCTATTGAGCTGGCGCGGGTGCTGCCCTGTGAGTTGATCAGCGTGGACTCCGCTTTGATCTATCGTGGCATGGACATCGGTACGGCCAAGCCGGATAAGGCGACGTTGGCCGAGTTTCCCCATCGTTTGATCGATATTCGAGACCCGGCCGAAAGTTATTCGGCCGCCGAGTTTCGCCATGACGCGTTGGCGGCGATGGCCGAAATCACTGCGCGCGGGCGTATTCCGCTGCTGGTGGGCGGCACCATGCTGTATTTCAAGGCGCTGCTTGAGGGGCTGGCTGAAATGCCCAGCGCCAATGCCCCGTTGCGCGCAGCGCTCGAGGCGCGCGGCCAAACTGAAGGCTGGCAGGCGTTGCACGCCGAGTTGTGTGCTGTTGACCCTGAGTCGGCGGCACGCATCCACCCCAATGATCCGCAGCGCTTGATTCGTGCCCTTGAGGTATATCAAGTGAGCGGTGAAAGTATGACCGCTCATCGCCGGCGCCAGGCTGCAGAAAATACTGTCAGTGGCGCATCGATAAGCGGGCAATTCCCCTATACTGTCGCGCAATTGGCTATCGCTCCGGCGCAACGGCAGCTGTTACATGAGCGAATTGCCCTGCGTTTTCGTTTGATGTTGGAACAGGGGCTGGTTGCCGAGGTCGAAGCTCTGCATCAAAGAAGTGACTTGCACGTTGGCTTGCCGTCTATACGGTCAGTGGGCTATCGGCAGGTCTGGGAGTTTCTGGACGGCAACCTTGACGCTGAGCAAATGCAGGAGCGCGGCATTATCGCCACGCGCCAGCTGGCCAAGCGACAGTTCACCTGGTTACGTGGTTGGCAGCAAGATGTGCATTGGTTAGATAGCGCTGATTGCAACAATCTGCCGCGTGCCTTGAAATACTTGGCAGCGGTCTCCATATTGACCTGAGATATTGCCGCTGGCCGTCTATCCTTGGGGTATGACGGCTTTGAGCCGTTGGTTTGTTTACTTAAATTATTGAAAATTGATCCTTAAAGGAGTGCGGCACATGTCAAAAGGGCATTCGCTACAAGACCCTTACCTGAACACCTTGCGTAAAGAGCGCGTCCCGGTGTCTATTTATTTGGTTAACGGTATCAAGCTGCAAGGCCAAATCGAATCTTTCGACCAGTTCGTGATTTTGCTGAAAAACACTGTCAGCCAGATGGTTTACAAGCACGCCATTTCTACCGTGGTGCCTAGCCGCCCGGTGCGTCTGCCGAGCGCAAGTGAAACTGAACAAGCTGAAGCTGAACTTGGTAACGCCTGATTTAGGAGGCTGTATTGTTCTTCGAGCGTCATGAAGGTGGGGATCGAGCTATCCTGGTGCATCTGGACGGCCAAAACTCCGAGGCGCGTGAAGATCCGCAGGAGTTTCAGGAGCTGGCGCTTTCCGCTGGCGCTGAAACTGTTGCGTTTTTCAGCATTCCGAGTAATCGGCTGACGGCCAAATACCTGATCGGCAGTGGCAAAGTTGAAGAGTTGCGTGACCAGGTCAAGGCCTGTGAGGCGGATCTGGTTATTTTCAACCACGTGCTTACGCCGAGCCAGGAACGCAACCTTGAGCGTGCTTTCGAATGTCGAGTGTTGGACCGTACCGGTCTGATCCTCGACATTTTTGCTCAGCGCGCACGTACTCATGAAGGCAAGTTGCAGGTCGAGCTGGCACAGCTTGATCACATGAGTACGCGGCTGGTGCGAGGCTGGACTCACCTTGAGCGGCAAAAGGGCGGTATCGGTCTACGCGGCCCGGGCGAGACCCAGCTAGAAACTGACCGCCGTCTGTTGCGGGTGCGCATTCGTCAGATCAAGCAGAAGCTTGAAAAAGTGCGTAGCCAGCGTGATCAAGCCCGTCGTGGGCGGCAGCGTGCGGACATTCCCTCTGTATCGTTGGTGGGTTACACCAACGCCGGCAAGTCGACGCTGTTCAATGCGTTGACCTCCTCGGAGGTTTACGCGGCCGATCAGTTGTTTGCCACCCTTGACCCGACTCTACGTCGTCTGGATCTAGATGATCTGGGCCCGATTGTGCTCGCCGATACCGTGGGCTTTATCCGTCATTTGCCGCACAAGCTGGTCGAGGCGTTCCGCGCGACGCTTGAAGAATCGAGCAATTCCGATCTGCTGCTGCACGTAATTGACTCCCATGAGCCGGAGCGTGATCAGCAGATTGAGCAGGTGCTTGCTGTGTTGGGTGAGATCGGTGCGCAGGATCTGCCGATGCTTGAGGTCTACAACAAGCTTGATTTGCTGGAAGGCGTGGAGCCACAGATTCAGCGTGATGCCGATGGTAAGCCGCAGCGGGTCTGGTTGTCGGCGCGTGATGGGCGCGGGTTGCCGTTATTGCGTCAGGCTATAGCGGAGCTGTTGGGTGATGACCTGTTTGTCGGTACATTGCAGTTGCCGCAACGGCTTGCCCGCATGCGTGCGCAGTTTTTCGATTTGGGCGTGGTGCAGAGCGAGTCGTACAGTGAGGATGGCAGTAGCCTGCTGGCGGTGCGCTTGCCGCGTATCGAGCTGAACCGACTGGTCAGCCGTGCCGGGCTCGAACCGCAAGAATTTATTGAGCAACACACTTTGCAATAAAGCCTGCGCCAGCGACTTTGCCGCTGGGTGCATGCATTCTGTAGCATTGGCTGACGCGCCGTGGGTGCGTCTTTGCTTTATCAGATGGAGAGCGCTATGGCTTGGAATGAGCCGGGTGGCAACTCGAATAATCAGGACCCATGGGGTGGCCGTAAGAACGGTGATCGCAAGGGGCCGCCGGATATCGATGAGGCCTTCCGCAAGCTGCAAGAGAGCCTGAATGGGCTGTTCGGTGGCGGCAAAAAACGAGGCAGCGAAGCTGGCTCAGGCGGTGGTGGTGGTTTCGGCCTGCTGTTCGTGGGCCTTGGCTTGCTTGCTGCAGTCTGGCTGTACAGCGCGATCTATGTCGTTGATGAGCAGGAGCAGGCAGTCGTGCTGCGCTTCGGCAAGTACTACGAAACAGTCGGTCCGGGCCTGAATATCTATTTTCCGCCGATTGATCGCAAATTCCAGGAAAACGTCACCCGCGAGCGTGCTTACAGCAAGCAGGGGCAGATGTTGACCGAGGACGAGAACATCATCGAAGTGCCGTTGACCGTGCAGTACAAGATCAGCAACTTGCAAGATTTCGTACTCAACGTCGACCAGCCCGAAATCAGCCTGCAGCATGCCACTGACAGTGCCGTGCGCCATGTGGTGGGCTCCACCGAGATGGATCAGGTGCTGACCGAAGGGCGTGAGTTGATGGCCAGTGAGGTTAAGGAGCGCTTGCAGCGGTTCCTCGACAACTACCGCACCGGTATCGCAGTCACTCAGGTTAACTTGCAGAGCGCAGCTGCGCCGCGTGAAGTGCAGGAAGCCTTTGATGACGTGATCCGTGCCCGTGAAGACGAGCAGCGTGAGAAGAACCAAGCTGAAACCTACGCCAATGGTGTAGTGCCAGAGGCCCGTGGTCAGGCGCAGCGTCTGATTGAGGATGCCAGCGGTTACCGTGATGAAGTGGTTTCGCGCGCACAGGGTGAGGCGGATCGCTTCACTGCATTGGTCACCGAGTACCGTAAGGCGCCCGAGGTGACGCGTGAGCGTCTGTACCTGGACACCATGCAAGAGCTGATGACCAACACCAGCAAAGTGCTGGTAACGGGTGATAAAGGCCAAAACAACCTGCTGTACCTGCCGCTGGACAAAATGATCGATGGTCGCAGCGCGTCTGCCCCTAGCTCTATCTCCGGTTCGGCGAGTGCGTCGGATGCAGGGTCGCGTGTAAGTATTGATCCGCGCCAGGTTGAGCTGCGTACAAGGGAGAGTCGCTGATGAGCAATAAATCACTGATTGCCCTGATTGTTGGTGTGGTGCTGGCGATCGTCGCCTGGAACAGCTTCTATATCGTGGCGCAGACTGAGCGGGCGGTGCTGCTGCAGTTCGGTCGTATCGTTCAGCCTGATGTGCAGCCAGGTCTGCATGTGAAGATTCCATACGTCAACCAAGTGCGTAAATTTGATGCGCGCTTGCTGACGCTGGACTCCACAAGCTCGCGTTTCCTCACGCTGGAAAAGAAAGCATTGATGGTTGATGCCTTCGCCAAGTGGCGTGTACTGGATGCTGAGCGCTACTACACCGCGACCTCGGGTATTAAGCAGATTGCCGACGAGCGCCTGGCGCGTCGTCTTGAGGCTTCGCTGCGTGACCAGTTCGGTAAGCGCACCCTGCATGAGTCGGTGTCGGGTGAGCGTGATGCCTTGATGGCTGACGTGACGGCGTCCTTGAATCGGGCTGCGCAGAAGGAGTTGGGTATCGAGGTGGTGGATGTGCGCGTTAAGGCCATCGATCTGCCGAAAGAGGTCAACCGCAGCGTCTTTGATCGTATGGGTTCGGAGCGTGAGCGTGAAGCGCGTGAGCACCGTGCCAAAGGTCGTGAGCTGGCTGAAGGTATTCGTGCCGATGCGGATCGTCAGCGTCGCGTGTTGCTGGCGGACGCCTACCGTCAGGCCGAAGAATTGCGCGGTGAGGGTGATGCCCAGGCTGCTGCAATCTATTCCAAGGCCTATGGTATGGATCAGGAGTTCTACTCGTTCTATCGCAGTCTGAGAGCCTATCGCGAAAGTTTCGCTGATAAGCGTGATGTGCTGGTGCTGGACCCGAGCAGTGACTTCTTCCGTTACCTCGAGAAATCTAAGCCCTAAGTCATCACCCCGGCGGGCAGCCGCCGGGGTGATCCTTATTGAAAACGTGGTATGATGCGGCAGCCGGGGAAATCCCGGCTTTTTTGCGTCTGTGGGAAGCATGTGGCAGGAATTGGTCATCGCATTGTGTCTTGTGCTGATGCTAGAGGGCATCCTGCCCTTCCTGGGGACGCGCCTTTGGCGTGACACGCTTTTACAACTGACGCAGTTGTCTGTAAACGACAGCTGCGTCTGATCGGGTTGGCCAGCAGATTGCTGGGAACAACTGTCCTTACCGGCTTCACTGAACGCTTGTGCTGCTCGATCCAAGAGGGGAATGGCGAAATGGCAACGGTAGACCGCTGGCTGCTGCCAGATGGCATCGAAGAAGTACTGCCGCCGTACGCGGGGCGTATTGAAGTGGCGCGCCGTCAGGTGCTGGATCTGTTCCAGTGCTGGGGCTATGAGTTCGTGGTGACGCCGCACATCGAATATCTTGAGTCGCTGCTCACTGGCGCCGGCCAAGATCTTGATTTGCGTACCTTCAAGGTGACCGATCCACTGTCCGGGCGGCAGATGGGCTTTCGGGCCGATATCACGCCGCAAGTGGCGCGCATTGATGCGCATACCTTGCGTCGCGAGGGGCCGAGTCGTCTGTGCTACGCCGGCAGTGTGGTGCATGCTCAGCCGCGTGCGCTGACCACTTCGCGCAGCCCGATTCAGCTGGGTGCTGAGTTGTATGGCGATGCCAGCCCGGCCAGCGATGTTGAGGTGATTAGCCTGCTGGTTAATACCCTTGAGCTGGCGGCCGTGCCGGATGTGCATATGGACCTTGGTCATGTGGGTATCTACCGTGGTTTGGCGCGTGCCGCTGCGCTGTCTGGCGAAGTTGAGCAGCAGTTGTTCGATGCGCTGCAGCGCAAGGCGATGGATGAAGTTGCCGAGCTGACCGAAACCCTGCCGGATGACCTGCGCAAGATGCTGCGCGCGCTCAGCGAACTGTGCGGTGGGCGTGAGGTGTTGGATCTGGCTCAGGCCTGCTTGGTCGATGCGCCCGACGACGTGCATGCCGCGCTAGACGAGCTGATGGCGATTGCCGATGCGCTGAGCTTGCGCTATCCGGAATTGCCGCTGTACTTCGACCTCGGCGAGCTGCGCGGCTATCACTATCACACCGGTGTGGTGTTTGCGGCCTTTGTTCCGGGTGTTGGCTATGCCATTGCTCAGGGCGGTCGCTATGACGACATCGGTGCCGATTTTGGCCGCGCGCGTCCGGCAACAGGCTTCTCCACTGACCTGAAAACCCTGGTCAGCCTGGGGCAGATGCAGCTGGGTGATGTGCCGGCTGGTATCTGGGCGCCAGATAACCATGATGTGTTTTTGTGGCAAGCCATTCAGCGTTTGCGTCAGGGCGGCCAGCGTGTGGTTCAGGCGCTGCCTGGGCAGGCCGCGGCTGATGCCGAGGTGGCAGGTTGTGATCGTCAGCTGTTGTTGCGTGATGGTCGCTGGCAGCTGGCTGAGCTAACAGCTTAAGCGTCCGTACCAAAAGTTTCCGCCGGCAGTGCCCGGCATCCAGTTTGCGAAGAGGGTTAGTGTTATGGGTAAGAATGTCGTAGTCCTGGGCACCCAGTGGGGCGATGAAGGCAAGGGCAAGATCGTCGACCTGCTGACCGAACAGGCTGCAGCTGTTGTGCGTTATCAGGGTGGTCACAATGCTGGCCACACCCTGGTGATCGACGGCGAGAAGACCGTTCTGCACCTCATCCCCTCCGGCATCCTGCGCGAAAACGTGCAATGCCTGATCGGCAATGGCGTGGTGGTGGCGCCCGATGCGCTGATGCGTGAAATCCTCAAGCTGGAAGAGAAGGGCGTGCCGGTGCGCGAGCGTCTGCGTATCAGTCCTTCCTGCCCGCTGATCCTGCAATATCACGTGGCCCTTGATCAGGCGCGTGAGAAGGCGCGTGGCGATGACAAAATTGGCACCACGGGGCGTGGCATTGGCCCGGCCTATGAAGACAAGGTGGCGCGTCGCGGTCTGCGCATTGGCGACTTGTTTAACCCGGAGCGTTTCGCCGTCAAGCTTGCCGAGTTGCTGGATTACCACAACTTCGTGCTGGTCAATTACTACAAAGAGCCGGCTATCGACTTCCAGAAGACGCTCGACGAGTGCATGGAATACGCCGAGCTGCTCAAGCCGATGATGACCGACGTGACGGCGGTACTGCACGAGATGCGTCGTGAGGGTCAGGACATCATGTTCGAGGGCGCTCAGGGTTCGTTGCTGGATATCGATCACGGCACCTACCCCTACGTCACCAGTTCCAACACCACGGCGGGCGGGATTGCGACCGGTTCCGGTTTTGGTCCGATGTACTTGGATTACATCCTCGGCATCACCAAGGCTTACACCACACGCGTTGGCTCCGGTCCGTTCCCGACTGAGCTGTTTGATGAAACTGGCGCGTTCCTCGCCAAGCGCGGTCATGAGTTTGGTTCCACTACCGGTCGTGCGCGCCGTTGCGGTTGGTTTGATGCCGTGATCCTGCGTCGCGCCATCGAGATCAACAGCATCTCGGGTCTGTGCTTGACCAAGCTGGATGTGCTCGACGGCCTGGAAACCATCCGTATCTGTGTCGGCTATAAAGACCAGAACGGTGTTGTGTTGGTTGATGCGCCGACGGATGCCGATAGCTACCTGGGCTTACAGCCGGTTTATGAAGAGATGCCGGGCTGGAGTGAGTCGACGCTGGGGGCGAAAACCCTGGAAGAGCTGCCGGCTGCTGCGCGTGCTTACATCAATCGCGTGGAGGAATTGGTTGGTGCGCCGGTCGATATCGTCTCCACCGGGCCGGATCGCAACGAGACTATTGTGTTGCGTCATCCGTTTGCCTGATAGTCGTGAGCAATGCACAAAGGGTCGCCATTTGGCGGCCCTTTGTCGTTTCTGGTGCGGGGGAAAATATCTGGGCTGGCCTTCATAAGTCAGTGTTCCCGCCGTTATAGGTAATACCGTTGTCAGGAGTGTCTGCCGTGTTTGCCATTATTTCTGTGTTGCGCAGTCGTTTATTGCTGCCGGTGTTTCTGGCGCTGGGCGTGGCCTTGTTGGTTAAGGTTGTGGTGGCGGTGGCGTTGACGCGCACCACGGTGGCGGCGCTTGAGGCTGATCTGGCCAGCGGCATGCAGGCCGATACGGCGCGCTTGGCGGAAGAGTTGACGAAGGCGGGTGAGGAGGTCAGTGGTGGGCTCAATAGCCTTTCGGCGAATACTCAGGCGCAGTTAGCCAAAGGCCTCTCCGCTCGATTGGGCGAAGAGCAGGGGCAGATCCGTGTGGTGCTGGATAGCAACCTTAAGCGTTCTGCCGATGAGTTGGCGCAGTTGTTGTCAGCGGTTGCGCCCAAGGCGATTTGGGATGCTGATGTGCCGGCGTTGACCGAGTTGGTGCGCGGCGCGCACCGCAATCCGGCCGTGCTGTTTGCGGTGTATCTCGATGCGCAGGGCGCGCGCCTTACGCGTCACCTCAATCGCCAGGACTCGCGCGTGCGGGCGCTGCTGGCCAAGGGCGAAGGCAGTGGTGCGCTGGATAAAGTGCTGCAGGCTGCCGCCAATGATCCCGGTGTATACATCGCCGAGGCTGCAATCAGTCCGATGGGCTCGGATATCGGCAAGGTTTTGCTCGGGGTTTCCACGGCATCGGTGGATGACGAGTTGGCGAAGCTGGATGCGCGTTTCGTCGAGCTGATCGGCAGTAGTGGGCAGTTGGTTTCCGACAGCCTGAGTGGTGCGGCTAGCAGCAGTGCAGGGGCCTTGGCGGCACGTTTGAGTGTTGCTCGTGATGCCGCTGAAGCTATGCAGCGGGGCAGTCGTGAGGTGGTGCGGCAGGCGGCGGCCGGGTTGCGCTGGAATATCAGTGTGGGGCTTGTGGTGGTGGCGCTGGTGATTCTGCTGGTGTTGGCGCTGGTGCTGGGGCAGCGAGTGGTCAGCAAGCTACATACCTTGATTGCGGTGCTGAATGACTGGGCGGCGGGCGAGGGGGATCTGACTCGCCGGGTGGAGCTCAACAGCCGAGATGAAATTGGCGACATGGCGGCGGCGGTCAATCGCTTTGTCGCCAAGCTGCAGCCGATTGTGCGCGAGGCGGGTGAGGTGGCGTCGTTAACCGGGCAGGAAATTGCCCATCTGGCTTCGCGCAGTGCCGCGGCGCAGTCGGCGGCGGAGCGTCAGCGCGATGAAGTGGCGGGTAGTCTGCAGGCTTTGGCGGAAATGGCGGGTGAAGCGCAGGCAGAAAGTCAGGCCATGCGTGAGGCGTTACAGCGTGTCGGGGCGATTCGTCAGGCGGCGGATGAGAACGCTGCGATTGCCCAGCGTGTGGGTGGTTCAATCGAAGAGTTAGTGCGGCGTGTAGAAGCGGGCTCGGCAGTGATCGAGCGGCTGGCCAAGCAAAGCGAGCAGATTGAGGTGGTGTTGACGGTGATTCGTTCAATTGCCGAGCAGACTAATTTGCTTGCTCTGAATGCCGCAATTGAGGCTGCGCGAGCAGGCGAGAGCGGGCGCGGTTTTGCTGTCGTGGCCGATGAGGTGCGAGCGTTGGCCAGTAAGACGCAGCAGTCCACCGGAGATATCCAGGCCCATATAGGTGCGTTGCAGTTGGGTGCGCGCGAGGCTGTTGAGGCGATTGGTCAGGCGGGTAGGCAAGCTGATCAGGGGTTGGCGGCGTTGCGCGAAAGTGCGCAGGTGCAGCAATCGGTGCGCGATGCGGTGGAGGAGGTGCATGGTGCAATCAATGGTGCGACCGAGGCCGCGGCGCATCAGGCTGCCGGTGCTGATGCTGTGCGTGGTCGCGTCGAGGTGATTCATGTCGAGGCGCAGCGGGCGGCGGAGGCTGTAGCGGCGACGGCGAGCAGTGGACGTGTGTTGGATGGGTTGGCGAAGAGGCTTAAGGCCAGCTTGGGGCAGTTTCGCGTTTAAACCGATTCAAGGCGGGCGCTTCTGGCGCTCGCCGAATGGTTGCGTCGTGATTGATTAAATCGCAGGCAATAAAAAACCGAGCCAGTGGCTCGGTTTTTTTGAATTGGTGCCCAGGAGAAGACTCGAACTTCCACGACCGTAAGGTCACCAGCACCTGAAGCTGGCGTGTCTACCAATTTCACCACCTGGGCATTGATTGCAAAACTTGCTTATTTGCTATCAACTACAACTTGGTTAACTTCGTTTCCCGTCGTTGTGGCGCGCATAATACGGATCGTGTTTTTACTTGTAAACCCCTGTTGTTAAAATATTTTATTCTGTGTGCTGTGCTGACCTGGACAGTGGTTTCGCGCTTCAATAGGCACATGGCAAACCGAATTTGTGTAGATAAGGTGAATTACCTCTAATGGCCGATTGGCAATCCCTCGATCCCGAGGCCGCTCGTGAAGCGGAAAAATACGAAAATCCCATCCCCAGTCGCGAGCTGATCCTGCAGCACTTGTCTGACCGTGGCTCCCCGGCGAGCCGGGAAGAGCTGGCCGATGAATTCGGCATGGCAACTGATGAGCAGCTCGAAGCGCTGCGTCGCCGTTTACGCGCCATGGAGCGCGATGGTCAGCTGATCTATACCCGTCGTGGTACTTATGCGCCGGTGGATAAGCTTGATTTGATTCTGGGTCGTGTCAGTGGTCACCGCGATGGCTTTGGCTTTCTGGTGCCGGATGACGGCAGCGATGACCTGTTCTTAAGCCCTGCGCAAATGCGCCTGGTGTTCGATGGTGACCGTGCGCTGGCGCGGGTCTCCGGCCTTGACCGTCGTGGCCGTCGTGAGGGCGCCGTAGTCGAGGTGATCAGTCGCGCTCACGAAAGCATCGTCGGTCGCTATTACGAAGAAAGCGGCGTTGGCTTTGTCGTTGCTGACAACCCGAAAATCCAGCAAGAAGTGCTGGTAACCCCGGGGCGTAATGCTGGCGCCAAGCAAGGGCAGTTCGTTGAGGTGAAGATCACCCACTGGCCGACCACGCGCTTCCAGCCTCAAGGCGATGTGATTGAGGTGGTTGGTAACTATATGGCACCGGGTATGGAAATCGATGTTGCCTTGCGCAGCTACGATATTCCCCATGTCTGGCCGGACGCGGTGGTGAAAGAGGCGAGCAAGCTTAAGCCTGAAGTCGAAGATAAGGACAAAGAGAAGCGTATTGATCTACGCCATCTGCCGTTCGTGACCATCGATGGCGAAGATGCACGTGACTTTGATGACGCGGTTTACTGCGAGAAGAATGGCAGCAACTGGCGGTTGTTCTCTGGCGGCTGGAAGCTCTATGTCGCCATCGCTGACGTTTCTCATTATGTGAAAATCGATTCGGCGCTGGATGCTGAGGCGCAGGTGCGTGGCAACTCGGTGTACTTCCCCGAGCGCGTTATCCCAATGCTGCCAGAAGAGCTCTCCAATGGTCTCTGCTCGCTGAATCCGCATGTGGATCGTTTGGCCATGGTCTGCGAGATCAGCATCTCGAAAACCGGCAAGATGACCGACTACCAGTTCTATGAAGCGGTGATCCATTCCCATGCGCGCCTGACCTACAACAAGGTCAGTGCCATGCTTGAACAGCCGAAAAGCACTGAAGGCAAAGCTCTGCGCGGCGAATACAAAGATGTGCTGCCGCATCTAAAGCAGCTGTATTCGCTGTACCAAGTCTTGCTGGCGGCGCGACATGAGCGCGGCGCCATCGACTTTGAGACCCAGGAAACGCGGATCATCTTCGGTGCAGATCGCAAGATCTCGGATATTTGCCCAACTCAGCGCAACGATGCGCACAAGTTGATCGAAGAGTGCATGCTCGCGGCCAACGTCGCGACTGCAGCGTTTATGCAGAAGCATGAGGTCCCTGCGCTATACCGTGTGCATGACGGTCCGCCGCCAGAGCGTGTGGAAAAACTCAAGGCATTCCTCACCGAGTTGGGGCTGTCGCTGCACCGCGGTAAGTCCAAGGACGGTCCGACCCCGAAAGACTATCAGCAATTGCTGGAAAGCATTCGCGGGCGTCCGGATTACCACCTGATCCAGACCGTAATGCTGCGCTCGCTCAGTCAGGCTGTGTATAGCGCGGACAATCAGGGCCACTTCGGTCTGAATTATGAGGCGTACGCACACTTCACCTCGCCGATTCGTCGCTACCCGGATCTGCTGATCCATCGGGCGATTCGCAGCGTGATTCGCTCCAAGCTTGACACTCCGCACGTAAAGCGCGCGGGTGCAGCCATCATGCCGCGTGCGCGTATTTATCCGTACGATGATGCAATTCTTGAGCAGCTCGGCGAGCAGTGCTCAATGTCTGAGCGGCGTGCCGATGAAGCGACTCGCGATGTTGTGAACTGGCTCAAATGCGAGTTTATGAAAGACCGCGTCGGCGAAACCTTCCCGGGTGTGATTACCGCGGTGACCGGTTTTGGTTTGTTCGTCGAATTGAAGGACATCTACGTTGAAGGGTTGGTGCACGTCACCGCCTTGCCGGGTGATTACTATCACTTCGATCCCGTGCATCACCGTCTGGCGGGCGAGCGCAGTGGGCGCAGCTTCCGTCTGGGCGATAGCATTGAGGTCAAGGTCATGCGCGTTGATCTTGATGAGCGCAAGATCGATTTCGAGTTGGCCGAAGAGAAGGTTGCAGTGCCGGCAGGCACGCGTCGCGGCGGTTTTGAATCGGCGGCGGGCAAGACTGGGCGCCGCAGCGAGCGTAAAGCGCCGGCGGGCTCTGATGTAGACAAAAGCCGCGCGCTGAAAAAGTCGCTGCTCAGTGATTCAAAGAGCAAGCCCGCTAAGGGTTCGTCCAAAGGCGAGTCGGCGGCAAAGTCGGGTAAGTCGAGTTCCCATCGTAAGGGTGCCGCTGCGGGTGGTGCGCCATCGTCGAGTGGGCCGCGCAAGCGTAAGGCGAAGTCATGAGTCAGCTGGAAAAAATCTACGGCGTGCATGCGGTAGAAGCGCTGTTGCGTCATCACCCCAAGCGGGTCAAGCAAGTCTGGTTAGCTGAGGGGCGTAATGACCCTCGCGTGCAGGTGATCCTGGCCTTGGCTGCGGATTCGCGGGTTGCGGTCGGTCAGTGCGAGCGTCGCGAGATGGACTCGTGGGTCGAGGGGGTGCATCAGGGGGTGGTGGCTGATGTTAGCCCGAGCCAGGTCTGGGGTGAGGCGATGCTCGATGAGCTGCTTGATCGCACCGAAGGGGCGCCTTTGTTGTTGGTGCTCGACGGCGTGACCGATCCGCATAACCTCGGTGCCTGCCTACGCACCGCTGATGCGGCGGGTGCGCTGGCGGTGATCGTGCCGAAGGACAAGTCCGCCACGCTCAACGCTACCGTGCGTAAGGTGGCCTGTGGTGCGGCTGAGGTAATTCCCTTGGTAGCCGTGACCAATCTGGCGCGCAGCCTGGAGAAGCTCCAGCAGCGCGGCCTGTGGGTTGTCGGTACCGCTGGTGAGGCGGAGATGGAGTTGTATGAGCATGACCTTACCGGACCGACCGTGTTGATCATGGGGGCTGAAGGCAAGGGCATGCGTCGTTTGACCCGCGAGCACTGCGATTACCTGGTCAAGTTGCCGATGGCAGGCAGCGTCAGCAGCCTCAATGTCTCGGTGGCGACCGGTGTTTGCCTGTTTGAGGCATTGCGTCAGCGCAAGGCTGGCAGCAAGAAGAAGTAGAGCGTGTGTAGTGAGCGCTTTAGGGCGCTCGCTATATCGAGTAACCGGCGGTTTAGGTTTCTCATGGGCGCGGGATTGTTCAAATAATCACCAGTTCGCCTTGCGTGCGGCAGGGGGCTTCACTAGAATGTTGCCCCTTGCCGCTACGGCAGGCGTTTTTGCGCCTTTCTGTTTCAGCAAGACAAACAAGTGAAATTCACTCCTTGCCTGACCGCATTTCGCGGCAGGCTACAACCCGTAAGGAGCATTTATGCGTCATTACGAAATCATCTTTCTGGTTCACCCGGACCAGAGCGAGCAAGTCGGCGGCATGGTTGAGCGTTACACCAAGCTGATCGAAGAAGACGGCGGCAAGATTCACCGCCTGGAAGATTGGGGTCGTCGTCAGCTGGCTTACGCCATCAACAACGTCCACAAAGCTCACTACGTGATGCTTAACGTTGAGTGCACTGGCAAAGCCCTGGCTGAGCTGGAAGACAACTTCCGTTACAACGATGCCGTGATCCGTAACCTGGTCATCCGTCGCGACGAGGCCGTTATCGACCAGTCCGAGATGCTCAAGGCCGAAGAAAACCGCAGTGAGCGCCGTGAGCGTCGTGACCGTCCTGAAAACGCCGATGCTACTGATGGCGATGACAGCGACAACAACGACAGCGACAACGCTGACGAGTAATCCACGGATCTATTGAGGAGCCACTCTCATGGCACGTTTCTTCCGTCGTCGTAAATTCTGCCGTTTCACCGCAGAAGAAGTGAAAGAGATCGATTTCAAAGATCTCAACACGCTGAAAGCTTACATCTCGGAAACCGGCAAGATCGTTCCTAGCCGTATCACCGGTACTAAGGCTCGTTATCAGCGTCAGCTGGCTACCGCTATCAAGCGCGCCCGCTTCCTGGCCCTGCTGCCTTACACCGACAGCCACGGCCGCTGAGACCGGATGTTCGACAAGAAGTAAGGGATTAATCGCATGCGCGCCTTAGCTGAATTCATTATGCGCGGCCGTATGCAGGCCACTCTCGTAGTGGTGGTTTCTGCGGCATTGCCGCTGTTGTTCTGGTTAAGTGCTGCCGCTGGAAGCCTGGTGCTTCTGCGGCGCGGTTGGAGTGATGCTGTTGGCATCCTCGCCTGGGCGCTGCTGCCGGCTATTGGCTGGTGGTATTTTGGTGAGCCGCGCACCCTTTTGGTGTTGCTCGGTGCGCTGGGGTTGGCGTTGTTGTTGCGCGCTAACCTGTCCTGGAATCGTGTGCTGCTGTGCAGCGTGGCATTGGGCCTGGTGTATGGGCTGGTCTTGGGTGCGGTATTCCGCGAACCCATCGACGCAATGGCGCTTGAGCTGCAAAAGCTCATGCCGCAAATGCTCGATGGGGTTCACCAGCAGATGTCGGTGGATGAGCGAGCGCGTCTGGATAGCCTGATTGCACCGGTGCTGACCGGTTTGATCGCGGCGTTGTTGCAGATAGTCAGCCTGTTGAGCCTGATGCTTGGGCGTTTCTGGCAGGCGCAGTTGTATAACCCGGGTGGTTTTGGCCGCGAGTTTCGCGCCCTACGCCTCCCACCACCGCTGGCGATGTTGCTGCTGGTCGGCATGCTGTTGGGGCCCAACCTGGGTCCGCAAATGGCCATGTTGACGCCGTTGTGCAGTGTGCCGTTGGCGTTTGCGGGTATCGCCCTGTTGCATGGGGTGGTGGCGCAAGGTCGGCTGGGCAAGTTCTGGCTGGTTGGGTTGTACATCACGCTGTTGCTGTTTATGCAGCTGACTTATCCGTTACTGGTGGTTTTGGCCATTGTCGACAGTCTGTTTGATTTTCGTGGTCGCTTTGAGCGTAAACAAGGCTCGGGCCCCGCGGACGGTGAAGGTTAAAAGTTAAGAGGTTATTACCAAATGGAACTGATCCTGCTGGAAAAAATCGCCAACCTGGGCAACCTGGGCGATAAAGTGAATGTTAAGGCCGGTTACGGTCGTAACTTCCTGCTGCCGCAAGGCAAAGCGACTGCTGCTACCGCTGCAAACATTGCAACGTTCGAAGCGCGTCGCGCCGAGCTGGAAAAACTGGCTACCGAGAAGAAAGCGTACGCTGAATCCCGTGCTGCTCAGTTGGCTGAACTGGAAGTCACCATCACCGCTACTGCGGGCGATGAAGGCAAACTGTTCGGTTCCATCGGTACTCACGACATCGCTGAAGCCCTGACCGCCTCCGGCGTTGAAGTGGCTAAAGCTGAAGTGCGTCTGCCGAACGGCACCATTCGCCAAGTTGGCGAATACGACGTAGCCGTGCACCTGCACAGCGACGTTGAAGCAACCGTTAAGGTTGTTGTTGTAGCCGCCGTTTAACTGGCTGCTCAACGGGCTTGCACTTAGGTGCAAGCTCGCTAACATCGGGCACGGCCTTGCGAAAGCGATGCCGTGCCCTTTGTTTTTCAAATACAGAATTCTTTTCCGAGCCTTATGAACGACATCAGCCTGCCCGAACAGTACGACCTGCAAACCTCAGCCCTGAAGGTGCCACCGCACTCGATCGAGGCTGAGCAAGCCGTGCTGGGGGGCTTGATGCTCGACAATAATTCTTGGGAGCGAGTGCTCGATGCGGTGTCCGACGGTGACTTCTATCGGCATGATCACCGCCTGATCTTCCGTGCGATTTTCAAGCTGGCCGAACGCAATCACCCGTTTGACGTGGTCACCGTATCCGAGCAGTTGGACCAGGAAGGTCAGCTGTCGCAAGTCGGTGGGTTGGCCTATCTCGGCGAATTGGCGAAAAACATCCCCTCGGTGGCCAACATCAAGGCCTATGCGCGGATCATTCGTGAGCGCGCCACCTTGCGCCAGTTGATCGGCATCAGTGGCGAAATTGCCGACAGCGCCTATATGCCGCAAGGTCGCACCGGGGTAGAAATTCTCGATGAGGCCGAGCGGCTGATCTTTCAGATCGCCGAGGCACGGCCGAAGACCGGTGGGCCGGTCGGGATCAACGATATTCTGGTCAAGGCCATCGACCGTATCGACACCCTGTTCAATAGCGGTGATGCGATCACGGGCTTGTCCACCGGGTTTAATGACCTGGACGACCTGACCAGTGGCTTGCAGCCGGCCGACCTGATAATCGTCGCCGGCCGACCTTCCATGGGTAAGACCACCTTCGCCATGAACCTGGTGGAAAACGCCTTGATGCGCAGCGACAAGGTGGTGATGGTCTACTCGCTGGAGATGCCGTCCGACTCCATCGTCATGCGTATGCTGGCGTCCTTGGGGCGTATCGACCAGACCAAGGTGCGTGCGGGGCGGTTGGATGATGATGATTGGCCGCGCCTGACCTCGGCGGTCAACCTGCTCAATGACCGCAAGCTGTTTATCGACGACACTGCCGGTATTTCGCCTTCGGAAATGCGTGCGCGGACGCGGCGTCTGGCCCGTGAACACGGCGAAATTGGCCTGATCATGGTCGACTACCTGCAGCTGATGCAGATTCCGGGCTCCAGCGGTGACAGCCGAGTCAATGAGATTTCCGAAATCTCTCGCTCGCTGAAGGCTCTGGCCAAGGAGTTCAACTGCCCGGTGATTGCCCTGTCACAGCTAAACCGTGGCCTGGAACAGCGCCCGAATAAGCGCCCGATCAACTCCGACTTGCGTGAGTCCGGTGCGATCGAGCAGGACGCCGACATCATCATGTTCGTTTACCGCGACGAGGTGTATCACCCTGAAACGGAATATAAGGGCGTGGCTGAAATCATCATCGGTAAGCAGCGTAATGGTCCCTTGGGTACAGCGCGGCTGGCGTTCCTTGGTAAGTATTCGCGCTTCGAGAACTTGGCGCCGGGCAGCTACCAGTTCGACGACGAGTAAGGCGGAAACGGGCAACGCAACGAGTTATCGCGCTAGATCAATAAAAGCGGGCGACCAGTGGGTAAACTGGCCGCCCGTTTTGCTTTAAGGACATTGCCTCCATGCGCCCGCTTGTTGCCACCATCGATTTGTCTGCGATTACTCAGAACTATGCCGTGGCAAAACGCTGCGCGCCCGGCCGGCAGGCGTTTGCGGTGGTCAAGGCGAATGCCTATGGGCATGGCGTGCGTGAGGTGGTGACGGCGCTGCATGATCTGGCTGACGGCTTTGCTGTGGCCTGCCTGGAGGAGGCCGCCGAGGTGCGAGCGCTGCAGGGTGAGGCGCGCATTCTGCTGCTGGAAGGCTGCTTTGATGCAAACGAATACCAGTTTGCCGCGCAACTGGGGCTGGATGTGGTGGTGCACAGTGAGCAGCAAGCGCAGCAGTTGCTTGCGGCCACGTTGAACCGGCCACTGAATGTCTGGTTGAAACTCGACAGCGGCATGCATCGCCTAGGCTTCAATGCCGCACAACTGCGTGACTGGTACGGGTGTTTAAGCGGTGCGGAACAAGTCGCTGAGTTGAACCTGATCAGCCACTTTGCCTGCGCAGATGAGCGCGGCAGTGAAGCCACCGAGCACCAGCTTGAGCAGTTTCTCGATCTGTTGGATCTGGATTTTGCCCAGCGCTCGTTGGCCAACTCTGCGGCGATTTTGACCATTCCGGCGGCGCATATGGATTGGCTGCGCCCCGGCATCATGCTGTACGGCGCGACGCCGTTCGCCGACTTGACGGCCAAGGAGTTGGGTGTGCGCCCAGCGATGAGCCTGACGGCCCAACTGATTGCCTGTCGTGATGTGGCCGTTGATGAGGTTGTCGGTTATGGCGGTAGCTGGCGCGCTGAGCGGCCTTCACGTATCGGTACGGTGAGTTGCGGTTATGCCGATGGTTATCCGCGGCATGCGCCTGCCGGTACACCGGTAATTGTGGGTGGTCACCGCGTGGCGCTGGTTGGGCGCGTCTCTATGGATATGCTGACCGTTGACCTGACGGACGCACCTGACGCGGCCATAGGCGATGCGGTGGAGTTGTGGGGCGCGCAGTTGCCGGTTGATGAAGTGGCGCTGGCTGCTGGCACCATTGGCTACGAGTTGCTCAGCAAGGTCACGGCGCGGGTGTCGCGGCGTTATTGCAGTCACTAAGTCAGGCCAGTCCGCTTGGCACATTAAGCACATCCAGTCGCAGTCGCTCGTTACTGTTCAGCGCGCCATCTTCCCCGCACACGGCAGAGCCCGAGCGGCCTTGGCCTTTGACCTTGTAGAGCATTTCGTCAGCGGCCTTGTACAGCGTGGTGAAGTCATTGGCGTGGCGTGGGTAGAGCGCCACGCCAATGCTAATGGTCACGGTTAGGCGTTCAGCCCCGTAGGTGACCGGCCTGGCCAGTTCATCCAGCAGGCGGCGGGCAATGTCGCGCGCATGTTGTTCGGCATCTTCCCCGCAGATCAGTACCGCAAACTCGTCGCCGCCCAGGCGCGCCACCGCATCCCCCGAACGCACATGCTCGCGTAGACGCTGGGCGATGGTTTGCAGCATCAGGTCACCGGCGTCGTGGCCATATTTGTCGTTGATCGGTTTGAAATGGTCGAGATCAATCAGCAGCAAGGCAGTGGCTTCGTTGTGTCGGCGGGCGTTGGCCAGTGCAGCCTCACAACGCTCGACCAGAAAACGCCGATTGGGCAGCTCGGTCAAAGGGTCGTGGAAGGCGGCATGCTGCAGTTCGCGTTCACGCTCACTGAGCTGCTGATTGGCCAGTGCCAACTCTGCGGTGCGCAGTTTGACCGCGCTTTGCAGCTCGTCGGCGCTGCCCTGCATCTGCGCCATACGTGCGGTCTTTTCGCGGTCGGCCTGTTCCAGGGCTTCGGCTCTTTCCTGCTTGAGCGTTTGGATGCGGTAGGCCAATGCAAAAGAGAACAGAATTGATTCGGCGGCAACGGAGAGCGGGAATACATAGGCATTCCACGTTGCCGGTTGCACCAAGCCGGTGGCGCGCATCAGGGCCAGGCTGATGCTGCCGAGGATCAGGCCATAGCCACAAAGATAGAGAAAAGCCGGAAAGTAACCCTGGCGCCAGCGAATCAATGCCGAGCCCAGGGCCGCTGGGATACTGGTCAGCGACAGCAGGGCAATGATCCAGGCTGCAATGTGGCGTTGTCCCAGGCCATCCAGAACGACCGCAATGACATAGCACGTGCACGCAAAATTCAGCAGGTGATGGGCCCAGCGCACGTGTGTGCGGGTTTGCATCAGGCACTGGGTGAATCGCGTGGCGCAGAAGCCCCAGAGCGAGGGCAGGGTGATGCGGTCTAGCCAGAATGGCACGGGGTTATCCGGCCATAGGTATTGGAAGCCATGGCCGCTCATGCTGAGAATCATCAGCAGAGCGCCAGCGGTGGTCAGCACATACCAGAAGTAGGCTGAGTCGCGCAGGCTGCAGAAGATGAACAGGTTATAGAGCAACAGTGCCGCAATGATCCCGTAGATCACGCCGAGGGCAATGTTTTCTTCCGCCGCTTTCTGGCTCAAATCGTCCAGTTGCCAGGCGCGCATGGGAAATGAGTTGCCGGCCGGGTCATAGCTGCGCATGTAAAAGGTCGTGGGGTTCTGGTCGAGCGTGGGCAGCCTGAACAGCATGTGCCTGAAGTCGTGGTCACGCCCTTCGCGGTGGGCGACGCGTTCGCCCGATTGGCGCTCCTGCCAGTTGCCGTCTGGGCCTGGCCAATACAAACGCAGATCCAGCTGGGTCACGGAGCCGACCTCTAGCCACCATTGGGCGGGCGCATCGGCTGCGCGCTGCAGGCTGACTTTTATCCACCAGGGGTTAAGGCTTTGACCAACACTGGCGCGGCCATTCGCCGGTTGAAAGCGGCGCTGCACGGCGGGGTCGGCCATGTCGCGGATGGTCAGCTGAGCGCCAACATCTTCAAGCAGTTCTATTCGGTCATTGAGAGCGGTGCCGCTGCTTGTTGTGGTCAGCTCAATGGCGGCATGCGCCAGGCCGCTTGCAAGGGCCAGGTTCAACACGAATAGGGTCGAAAAAGCTAAGCGTCGCGGCACATGCGCTCCTAATCCCGGCTATTGGCGGCCGATGTTATGTACCCGAGTATAGTCGTAAGCCATTACGTTGCTGCGACACCCTCGCGGTGCAGATTGGTCATTAAACCTAGCGTTTGAGTCGGGTTTGGTTAAATTTTGTGCTATATTCCGCGGCCGCGATTTACCATCCCTGTTCGTCAACGCCGGTCACTTTCCATGTCCATGCAAACCGCCAAGCCGTTATTCGATTATCCAAAGTACTGGGCCGAGTGTTTCGGGCCAGCGCCTTTCCTGCCGATGAGTCGGGAAGAGATGGATCAGCTTGGCTGGGACAGCTGCGACATCATCATTGTCACCGGCGATGCCTATGTCGATCACCCTTCGTTTGGTATGGCGATCATCGGCCGGCTGCTGGAGTCCCAGGGCTTTCGCGTCGGCATCATCGCGCAGCCAAATTGGCAGTCGAAAGACGATTTCATGAAGCTCGGCGAGCCGAACCTGTTCTTCGGCGTCGCGGCCGGCAACATGGACTCGATGATCAACCGTTACACCGCCGACAAGAAGATCCGCTCGGACGATGCTTACACCCCTGGCGGTCTGGCCGGTAAGCGTCCGGATCGTGCCAGTCTGGTGTACAGCCAGCGCTGCAAGGAAGCCTACAAGCACGTACCGATCGTGCTTGGCGGCATCGAAGCCTCGCTGCGCCGCATCGCTCATTACGATTACTGGCAAGACCGCGTGCGTAACTCGATCCTGATCGACGCCAGCGCCGACATCCTGTTGTACGGCAACGCTGAGCGCGCCATCGTTGAAGTGGCCCAGCGTTTGTCCTACGGGCAGAAGGTCGAAGACATCACCGACGTGCGCGGCACCGCGTTTATTCGCCGGGATACGCCGCAAGGCTGGTATGAGGTGGACTCCACGCGCATCGACCGGCCGGGCAAGATCGACAAGATCATCAACCCGTACGTCAACACCCAGGACACTCAGGCCTGCGCCATCGAGCAAGAGAAAGGTCCCGCTGAAGACCCGAACGAGCCGCAGGTTGTGCAGATATTGGCCAGCCCGCGCATGACCCGCGACAAGACGGTAATCCGTCTGCCGTCGATGGAAAAAGTGCGCAACGACCCGGTTCTGTATGCCCACGCCAACCGCGTGCTGCACCTGGAAACCAACCCGGGCAACGCCCGCGCGCTGGTACAGAAGCACGGCGAAGTGGACGTGTGGTTCAACCCGCCACCCATCCCGATGACCACCGAGGAAATGGACTACGTGTTCGGCATGCCCTATGCGCGCGTGCCGCACCCGGTCTATGGCAAGGAGAAAATCCCGGCCTACGACATGATCCGCTTCTCGGTGAACATCATGCGTGGCTGCTTCGGCGGCTGTACCTTCTGCTCCATCACTGAGCACGAAGGGCGGATCATCCAGAACCGCTCGGAAGAGTCGATCATCCGCGAGATCGAAGAAATCCGCGACAAGGTGCCGGGCTTTACCGGGGTGATTTCCGACCTCGGCGGGCCGACGGCGAACATGTACCGCATCGCCTGCAAGAGCCCGGAGATTGAATCCGCCTGCCGCAAGCCAAGTTGCGTGTTCCCCGGTATCTGCCCGAACCTGAATACCGATCACTCCAGCTTGATTCAGCTGTACCGCAGCGCCCGCGCGTTGCCGGGGGTGAAGAAGATTCTGATCGCCTCCGGTCTGCGCTATGACCTGGCTGTCGAGTCACCGGAGTACGTGAAGGAGCTGGTCACCCATCACGTTGGTGGCTACCTGAAGATCGCCCCGGAACACACCGAGGAAGGCCCGCTGAATCAGATGATGAAGCCGGGCATTGGCAGCTATGACAAGTTCAAGCGCATGTTCGAGAAGTACTCGAAAGAGGCGGGCAAAGAGCAGTACCTGATCCCGTACTTTATCGCTGCGCACCCGGGCACCACCGATGAAGACATGATGAACCTGGCCTTGTGGCTAAAAGGTAATGGCTTCCGTGCCGACCAGGTGCAGGCGTTCTACCCGTCGCCGATGGCTACCGCCACGGCCATGTATCACTCGGGCAAGAATCCGCTGCGCAAGGTCAGCTACAAAAGCGACGGCGTGGCCATTGTAAAAAGCGAAGATCAGCGCCGCCTGCACAAGGCCTTCCTGCGTTACCACGACCCGAAAGGCTGGCCGATGCTGCGTGAGGCGCTGATCCGCATGGGTCGTGCCGACCTGATCGGGCCGGGTAAGAATCAGCTGATCCCACTGCATCAGCCAGCTACCGACGGCTACCAAAGTGCGCGGCGGAAAAACTCGACGCCGGCCGGTAGTAAGAAAGTGGCGGGAGCTTCCGCTGCCAAGAGCAAGCCGATGCTGACTCAGCACACCGGCTTGCCGCCGCGTGATACCGGCGCGGCAGGCGGCAACCCTTGGGACAAGCGTGAGCAGGCCAAAGCGGCCGCGCAGGCGCGTAACCAGCAGGCGGCCAAAGAACGTTCCGATGCCGCTAAAGGCAAAGGCAAGAAGCCGGTGAAGAAGCCAGCTGTGCCGCGCTGATCCTGCGCCCATAAAAAACGCCAGCACTGAGCTGGCGTTTTTTATGGCGTCGGTTATAGGTGTTGAGGGACTTCACAGCCGTAGGATGGGTTCGTCGCGTAGCGGCGATACCCATCAGGTCTTTGATGGGTATCGCTGCGCTCAACCCATCCTACAGCCTCAGCCGTAGCGCTTCTGCGCTTCAATCGCTAGGCCGCTGCCAATGCTGCCGAAGGTGTTGCCTTCCACATGGTGGGCATTCGGCAGCATGGCCGCCACGCTCTGGCGCAACGCCGGAATGCCACTGGAACCACCGGTAAAGAACACTGTATTGACTTGTTCGACGCTCACGCCGGCATCGCTGAGAAGCTGGGTGACACTGGCGCGCACCCGCTCCAGCAGCGGCTCAATGGCGTCCTCAAACAGCTCGCGAGTCAGTTCTGCGACCAGTCCGGCTTCCAGGCGGCTGAGGTCGATGGGGCGCGCCTCCTGCTCGGTGAGGGCGATCTTGCTGTCTTCCACTTGCATGGCCAGCCAATGGCCGTCGCGCCGCTCAATCAGCTGGAACAGGCGGTCAATGCCCGTGGGGTCGACAATGTCGTAGCGCATGCTTTGCAGCTGGCGCTGCGACTGCGCGGAGTACACCGCGTTGATGGTGTGCCAGGTCGCCAGATTGAGGTGGGTGCTGGTGGGCATTGGTGCGGCGCTTTTCATCCGGCTGCCATAGCCAAACAGCGGCATTACGCCAGCCAGGGAGAGCTGCTTGTCGAAATCAGTACCGCCGATATGCACGCCGCCGGTGGCGAGAATGTCGCTGCTGCGGTCGGCGACGTTACGCCGCTCCGGTGCAAGGCGCACCAGGGAGAAGTCCGAGGTACCCCCGCCAATGTCGACGATCAGCACCAGCTCTTCCTGACTGATGCCTGACTCGTAGTCGAAAGCGGCGGCGATTGGCTCGTACTGGAACGACACTTCCTTGAAACCGAGCTTGTGTGCCACGGCCACGAGTGTGTTCTGGGCTTCCAGGTCGGCGATCGGGTCGTCATCCACGAAGAACACCGGGCGGCCCAGCACCACCTCTTCAAACGGCCGGTCGGCGGCGTGCTCGGCGCGCTTTTTCAGCTCGCCGATAAAGAAACCCAGCAGGTCCTTGAACGGCAGGGCACTGCCGAGCACCGTGGTTTCGCTTTTCAGCAGTTTGCTGCCCAGCAGGCTTTTCAGCGAGCGCATCAGGCGGCCTTCATAGCCTTCCAGGTATTCCTGCAGCGCCAGGCGGCCATACACCGGGCGGCGCTCCTCCATATTGAAAAACACCACCGATGGTAGGGTGATTTTGCCGTCCTCAAGCGGGATCAGCGTCTCAGCGTCCGGCCGTAGCCAGCCGACAGTGGAGTTGGATGTGCCGAAATCGATGCCGCAGGCGCGGGCGGGAGTAGAGAGAATCATGCGGCGCGCTGTTCCTGAAAAATGACCGGGAGATTGTGAGAGTGCGAGCGGCGGCTCAAGGCATGGCCGGGAGCGGTATTGCGCACAAGCCCCGAAGAGGGTGACGCACAGGAATGTGCTGAACACAAAAAACGGCCGCGCATTCTATGCGAGTGCGCCGCGCAATGCTGCCCCCGGTTATCCACTTGGCGTTTTTGCTTGGCAACGTTGTCAGGCTGAGTGCGTCAGCCGTTGCGGGCGGGCGTGAGTGGCGCGACCGCGGCTAGCGCCAGCCGAGGGTCAACGCCGCCAATACGGCATAACGAGCGGTTTTCGCCAGGCTGACGATCAGCAGGAAGACCCACAGCCGTTCGCGCATGACCCCGGCCACCAGGGTCAGTGGATCACCTATCACCGGCACCCAGCTCAACAGCAGCGCCCAGCGGCCGTAACGCGCATAACCGCGCTGCGCTTGTTGCAGGCGCGCCTCGCTGACCGGGAACCAGGGTTTATGGCGGAAGTGTTCGAGGTAGCGGCCGAGTAGCCAGTTGAGCAGAGCGCCGAGGACGTTACCTACGCTAGCCACGGCCACGAGCATCCAGGGCCAGTAGGCGTCGCTCAGCAGCAGCGCCACCAGCACGCTTTCCGATTGCAACGGCAGCAGTGTGGCGGCACCCAGCGCCGAAATAAACAGGCCCAGATAGGCTGAAAGGGTCAGCATCGGTTCAGTGTCGGGCCGCGTCGCTTAAGGCTGCTTTTCCTGTTCGGGATTGGCCATGACGTCTTCCAGTTTGAGGCCGGTGAGGCCGTGGATGGTGCGCCACAGGTAATAGAAGATGGCCATCAGCATGATCATCGAGGGGATCGCAATCATTGGGTAGCTGAGCAGGTTCATCCGCCCCAGCTCGTCATTGAACGCCTCGCTACCTGCCGGGCTGATGACAATCCACTTGGCCAGTACGTAGTTCATCGCCGATGAAAAGAAGAAGGTGCCGCTTAGCCAGTATGTGGCCCGGAGCAGGCGTGCTTCGAACTGCGGGGTATTACCCGCCTGCTCCAGGCACTCATGGATCTTGTCGACATTGAGCACGGCTTTGTTAAACAGCATGGTGCGGATCAGCGGGTAGCGGGTGCGGGTTGAAACCAGCACGGCGATACCGATGATTCCTGGGATTGCCGCTTCTTTGATTGCCAGCCACTGGTTGTCCAGCTTGAGCAGGCCGATACCGCCGGTAAGCAGCACGCTGACGAGGCCGAGCAGGGCAATAAAGTTGAATTTGCGGTACTTGAGCAGCTCAAAGCTGCCCCAACCCAGCGGGAAGGCCAGTGCCAATATCAGCGCACCATCGGCGCCCAGCCTGCTTTCGCCACTGAGCTTCATCAGGATCAGCGAGGGAATCACGATGCTGACGAGCAAGTCGATCAGCGGGCGGGGTTTGTGTGCGGCTTGATTGTTTGGCGTGGTATCGGTCATGTCGTTCAAGGTGCAGGAAAGATGCGCGATCATCGCCTGCTTGAGCGGCGGCTACCAGCCCAGCCGTCGCCTTGAGTGTGAAAAAGTATGAGTGGGGCGGCGATTGCAGTGGCCATCTGCGATTTCTGGCCGTTGAACCCTTGTCTAGCGTTTAGTGAGGTTAAGTGTCTGATACTAAAGTGATATCGATAGCGTGACGGTTACGCTTTACTGTGCGCGACAGCGCGCGAGGCACCGCAAGGCTTTTGGCGTAATGCTGATGCGTCAACTATGTCTGTATAAGTCTAGATAGCCGCTGCTGCAGCTGGCGTACCTTTTCCTACTAGCCACTCGTGTGCCCGCCGCGCAGGCTCCCTGCGATGGTTTATGGGGCAGTTTTTCAAGTTTTTAGGTAGTGCTCCATGAGGTTTACGTTCTGGCTGGGTGTGTTTCTGTTTGGCTGTGGCGCATCCGCGTCGGCGGCTGAGTTACGCCTGTATACCGAGGAATACCGCCCGTTGAGCTATAGCGACAATGGCCGGCTAACCGGTATGGCGGTGGAAGTGGTCGAGTTGCTGGTTGAGCGGACCGGGCAGGCTACTCGGATCGAGCTAGTTCCCTGGACCCGTGGTTATCATCAGATACGCCGTGAGGCGAATAGTGGCTTGTTCGCCATGGTGCGCACGCCTGAGCGTGAGGCGCTGTTCCAGTGGGTCGGGCCGATTGCACAGGGGCGTACCAGCTTCTATGCCCGGCGTGGGGCTGGGTTGGCGATACGTGAGCTAAAGGATCTCGAGCGGTTTAGTTCACTGGTGCTGCCAAAGCGCTGGTATTCCTACGAGTACCTACGCGGGCTGGGGCTGAAAAACCTTTACGGCGTGCCGACGCCCCAGCACATGGTGAAGATGTTCAAGCATGGGCGCAGCGAGTTAATGGTGGCGAGTAACTTGGTGTTGGCTGAGATGCTCGCGCAGCAAGGCATGCGCCCTGAAGAAGTTGAGTTGCAGTTCACCTTTATGGCTAACAATTCCTATATCGGCTTTTCCAAGAGCACCGACCCGGCGCTGGTGCAGCGTTGGCAGCACGCGCTTGAGCAGGCCGGCCGTGATGGCAGTTTGCAACAGATTCACCAGCGCTGGTTTAGCGAACCCTTCAGTTTGGAGGCCTTGGTGCCCGTGCCCGCCCTTAGCAACGACTTGCCGGGCCAGTAATGGCCGGTGCCGATGGGTTGAGCCTGCTTAAGCCCGGCGCCTTGCCTGCTAAACCTTCCTGTATATGCCGAGTGGCTTTCTATTTGGCCGCGCTAAGTGCCTGTCGAATGCGGGGTGCCCACAAAGTTTTGCGGTTTGCGCTGTGGGATCGGCGTAAGGCCGGCTGGCTGATTATGTAGTTTTACTACATAATTGCTCGCCAAAACCAAAAACGAGCAATGGTGCACTTCCATGCAAAGAGCCTCGCATCATGACCTTCGCGCGCAGTTTCGCGCGCTTCTTGCCTCAAATAGCTGCTATCACACGGCCTCGGTGTTCGACCCCATGGCGGCGCGCATTGCTGCCGATCTCGGCTTTGAAGTGGGTATCCTGGGCGGTTCTGTAGCTTCACTACAAGTTCTGGCTGCGCCGGACTTTGCCCTGATCACCCTCAGCGAGTTTGTCGAGCAGGCTACCCGTATTGGCCGAGTCAGCCGCTTACCGGTGATCGCCGATGCCGACCACGGCTATGGCAATGCACTCAACGTGATGCGTACCGTGGTTGAGTTGGAGCGCGCCGGGATTGCTGCGTTGACCATCGAAGACACCCTGTTGCCGGCGCAGTTTGGGCGCAAGTCCACGGACCTGATCAGCGTGGCCGAAGGTGTCGGCAAGATCCGTGCTGCGCTGGAGGCGCGGATCGACCCGGACCTGGCCATCATCGCGCGAACCCATGCCGGCGTGCTTAGCGTTGAGCAGGTGATACAGCGCACCCAGGCCTATCAGGCGGCCGGTGCCGATGCCATCTGCATTGTCGGTGTCGAGGATTTTGCTCATCTGGAGCAAATCTCCGCCGCCTTGAGCGTGCCGCTGATGTTGGTGACCTACGGCAACCCGAAACTGCGTGACAACCAACGTCTGGCCAAGCTTGGCGTGCGCATTGTGGTGAATGGCCATGCCGCCTACTTCGCCGCCATCAAGGCGACCTATGACTGCCTGCGTGAGCAGCGTGGGGCGCAGTCCAGTGATCTCAGCGCGACTGAGTTGACGCATACCTACACCCAGCCCGAGGACTACATCGTCTGGGCTGAAGAGTTTATGAACGTCAACGAATAGGCCACCGATCACCTGCGCTTGTAATCAGCCTCAGTGACGTTCATATCATCTCCTCAGTGCAACGCATGTGGAGGTGATCATGGCCGGTGGTTGGAGCAATGACGGCGCGGTACAGGAGCAGATCGACAGCACCATCGCTGACGCCGTCCAGCGCGCCCGTAGCCAGCTGCCCAGTGGCGAGAGCCTGACGCACTGCGACCTGTGCGATGCGCGCATTCCTGACGCGCGACGTCTGGCTGTGCCCGGAGTGAGGTTGTGCGTGGCCTGCCAGGACGCGGATGATCAACAGCAGAAAGCCAGTGGCGGCATCAACCGGCGCGGTAGCAAAGACAGTCAGCTGCGCTGATGGAGCGGGCGTGGGGCTGGTCTGTAGCCAGCAGAGTGTTCATCTATACTTTTCGCCAATAACCACCTCAGTTAGAGGCCGCTTGATGGTTACTGCTTTGCGTGACGCTATCCTCACGAGTTACCCGCGCGCGCCCTACGCATGGTCGGTGATGTTAATGCGCCGCTGCATCTTGTGTGCGTGTTTGTGGTTGTCGGGGATGGCGTTGTCGTCAGCGGCAGAGTTGCAGTTGTACACCGAAGAAAGCCCGCCCTTGAATTTCAGCCGCGATGGCCTTGTCACGGGCTTTTCTACTGAACTTATTCGCCAGCTGGCCGTGCTGACCGGGGATGTTACGCGCATCAAGTTGGCGCCTTGGACGCGCGGTTATGCCAAGGCACAGGACGCCCCGAATGTCGGTATTTTCACCATGGCGCGGATTGCCGAGAGGGAAAAATCGTTCCAGTGGGTGGGGCCCATCTCCCTTTCGCTGAACCGCTTTTATACCCGTAAAGGCTCAGGTATTCGGATGGGTAGTATTGCTGAGGCGCAAGCCATGCAACTGGTCCTGCCGCGGCAGTGGTACAGCTACCAATACCTGGTGGATAAAGGCTTCAGCAATATTTATACGGTGACCTCTGCTGAGCGGATGATGCAGATGTTTCGCAGTGGCCGTGGCGATATGTTGGCCGTCAGCGATATTGCCTTACCTGCACTATTGGACATGGCAGGTATGACGCCGGATCAGCTCGAACCGCAGTTGGTTTTCCTGCAGCACGAGTCCTACCTGGCATTCTCTTTGGCCACTGACCCTGCGGTGGTCAGCCGTTGGCAAGGGGCGCTGGATGAGATGAAGCGCGATGGCAGCTTCGCGCGTCTCTTCCAGCACTGGTTCCCCAACCTGAGTCTGCTGCCTCGTTTACTTGAAGTCAGTCGCTAGCGTCAGAACAGAAAATAACGCTGCGCCATCGGTAGCACCTCGGCCGGCTCGCACCAGAGCAGCTGACCGTCAGCCTTGACTTGATAGTTCTGCGCGTCCACCTCGATAGTCGGCAGGTAGTCGTTGTGAATCAGGTCGGTTTTCTGCACCTCGCGGCAGCCTTTGACCACGCCAATCTTCTTCTTCAGCCCCAGCTGTTCGGGCACCCCAGCATCGAAAGCCGCCTGGCTGATAAAGGTGATGCTGGTGGCATGCCGGCTGCCGCCATAGCTGGCGAACATCGGCCGGTAATGCACCGGCTGCGGGGTGGGGATCGAGGCATTGGCGTCGCCCATCAGGCTGGCGGCAATCGCTCCACCCTTGAGAATCAGCGTCGGTTTCACGCCGAAAAACGCCGGACGCCAGAGCACCAGATCCGCCCATTTGCCCACTTCGATGGAGCCCACTTCATGGCTGATGCCGTGGGTGATCGCCGGGTTGATGGTGTACTTGGCGATGTAGCGTTTAACCCGGAAGTTACTGTTGCCGAGGCCGTCGCCGTCCAGCCGGCCGCGCTGCTTGTGCATCTTGTCGGCGGTCTGCCAGGTACGGGTGATCACCTCGCCCACGCGGCCCATGGCCTGGCTGTCGGAGCTGATCATGCTGAACGCGCCGAGGTCATGCAGGATGTCTTCGGCGGCGATGGTTTCACGGCGGATGCGGCTTTCCGCAAAAGCCACGTCTTCGGCAATGCTCGGGTCCAAGTGGTGGCAGACCATCAGCATGTCCAGGTGTTCATCGATGGTGTTCTTGGTGAACGGCCGTGTCGGGTTGGTCGAGCTGGGCAGCACGTTGGGGAAGCCGCAGGCCTTGATGATGTCTGGCGCGTGACCGCCACCGGCACCCTCGGTGTGGTAGGTGTGGATGGTGCGACCCTTAAACGCGCCGAGGGTGGTTTCGACAAAGCCGGATTCGTTCAGCGTGTCAGTGTGAATCGCCACCTGCACGTCGTATTGATCGGCCACGGAGAGGCAATTGTCGATGGCCGCCGGGGTGGTGCCCCAGTCTTCATGCAGCTTGAGGCCGATGGCACCGGCCTTGACCTGTTCGATCAGCGGTTCTGGCAGCGAAGCGTTGCCCTTGCCGGTAAAGCCCATGTTCATCGGGAAGGCGTCGGCGGCCTGCAGCATGCGCGCCATGTGCCAAGGGCCGGAGGTGCAGGTGGTGGCGTTGGTGCCGGTGGCCGGCCCGGTACCACCGCCGATCATGGTGGTCACGCCGCTCATCAACGCTTCTTCGATCTGCTGCGGGCAGATGAAGTGGATATGCGTGTCGATACCGCCCGCAGTGAGGATCATGCCTTCACCGGCGATCACCTCAGTGCCGGCGCCGATGGCGATGGTCACGTCCGGCTGGATATCCGGGTTGCCGGCTTTGCCGATGGCGGCAATACGGCCGTCCTTAAGGCCGACGTCGGCTTTGACGATGCCCCAGTGATCGATGATCAGTGCGTTGGTGATCAGTGTGTCGACCACGTCGGCGGCGCACAGTTGTCCCTGGCCCATGCCGTCGCGGATCACCTTGCCGCCGCCGAATTTCACTTCCTCGCCGTAGGTGGTGAAGTCTTTTTCCACTTCAATCCACAGCTCGGTATCGGCCAGGCGCACCTTATCGCCGACGGTGGGGCCGAACATATCGGCATAGGCTTGGCGGGAAATTTTCATGTTTGTCCTATCCGTAGGATGGGTTAGCGGCGAAGCGGCGTAACCCATCAATGCTTGGTTAGTTTTGGGCGATGGGTATCGCTGCGCTCCACCCATCCTACCCAGACGTTACAAGTCGCCCATCACCCGTCCGGCAAAGCCGAATACGCGGCGATGGCCGGCCAGGTCGACCAATTCCACTTCGCGGCTCTGCCCTGGCTCGAAGCGCACCGCAGTGCCGGCCGGGATGTTCAGGCGCATGCCGCGTGCGGCGCTGCGATCAAAAGTCAGCGCGTCGTTGGTTTCAAAAAAATGGTAATGCGAGCCGACCTGAATCGGTCGGTCGCCGCTGTTCGCTACGGTCAGGCTGATCGTGCGACGGCCGGCATTCAGCTCTATGTCGCCGTCCTGGATTTGGTATTCGCCGGGGATCATCGCTGTTTCACTCCAGGTTCAGTTGCATAAAGGTGAGGTCCAGCCAGCGGCCGAACTTGCGGCCGACCTGCGGCATCTGGCCGGTGGTGACGAATCCAAGGCGCTCGTGCAGGCGGACTGAGGCGCTGTTGCCGCTCTCGATGGCGGCGACCATGACGTGCAGGCCTGCCGTTTGGGCGCGCTCGATCAGCGCTTGCATCAGCAGCGGCCCGAGGCCTTGGCCGCGTTGGTCGCAGCGCACGTATACCGAGTGTTCGACGGTGTGGCGAAAGCCTTCGATGGCGCGCCAAGTGCCGTAGCTGCTGTAGCCGACGACCTCTCCAGCAGCATCGTGGGCTACCAGTACGGGGAAACCGGCGGCGTTGCGTTCGCTCAGCCAGGCCTGGCGGTTGGCCAGGTCGACGAGGGTTTCATTCCAGATCGCCGTGGTATTGAGTACGGCGTCGTTGTAGATGGCTAGGATGGCGGGCAGGTCGGCGGCAGTGGCGTCTTGAATAATCATGCTTATGCAATCGGTTGATGGACGGTGACCAGTTTGGTGCCGTCGGGGAAGGTGGCCTCGACTTGAATCTCCGGGATCATTTCAGGGATGCCTTCCATCACCTGATCACGGCTGAGCAACGTGGTGCCGAAGTGCATCAGCTCGGCCACGGTCTGGCCGTCGCGGGCGCCTTCCAGCAGTGCGGCGGAGATATAGGCCATGGCTTCCGGGTAGTTGAGCTTTACCCCACGGGCGAGGCGGCGTTCGGCCACCAGGCCGGCGGTGAAGATCAGTAATTTGTCTTTTTCTCTGGGTGTAAGGTCCATCGTTTTGCTCCGTTCGTAGGGTGGATGTCGCTTTTCACATCCACCGGCTGGTGGTGGACAACGCTGCGCGGTTGTCCACCCTACGTGTTCCAAATTCTCGGGGGTATGGCCTCACGGCCAAGTAATTCAGGGCGCAGCAGGCGCCAGAGTTCGATTAGCCAGGCGCGGGCAAGCAGCGCTTCACTGGCCAGGCAACGGGCCACCAGTAGGCCCGGTAGTTGAGTCAGGTCGCCGCGTACCGGTGTGGTCAGATTGCGGCAGCGCTCCAGCAATTCGCTGTCGATTTCGCCAGTGATCAGCAGGGTGGCAAACACTGGTTTGCCGTCCAGGCCGATGGGCGAGTCGAGCAGGCCGTCAGCGCCGGTAACTCGCTGGCGTTCGTGCCAGAGCAGTTGGCCGTCGCGGCGAATATTCAGTTCGGCTTGGAAATGGCCCGCATCGAAGCGCTCGCCACTGGCTGGGCGGCCGAGGGCGACGATGTCCCAGTACAGCAGCTTGGCATCGCCAAGCAGGTCGATATCGGTGCTCAGCTCGGCTTGGGCGCCGGCGTAGACGATGGTTTCCTGTGGCAGCCATTCCAAGGTGGCACCCGCTTCGACACGCAGCTTGAGGCTTTGATAAGCCGGGCCGGTAGCGCGGTACCACTTGGCTGCACCGGGGCTGGTCAGCTGGGCCCAGGCATTGGCGCCGACGGTGGCGCAAATATCCAGGCGGTCACCGCCGGCGATGCCGCCCGGTGGGTGCACGATGATGTGCTGGCACACTTGCGGCCCTTCGGCGTACAGGTGCTTTTGCACCCGCAGCGGGCCTTTATGGCGGCGCAGGGTCGGGCGGGTGGCGTCGCCGTCACGGCCATAACCCAGCTCCAGCTCGGCGTGCCAGCTGGGGGTAAATAAGGCGGCGGGTACGGGTGCGTTCATAGTTATCTTTTTCGGTGGAATGGGCTTCGGCTGTTTTGTAGGCGCGAGCTTGCTCGCGAATCGCAATCGCGAGCAAGCTCGCGCCTACAGGTTGCCCTCAAATCGCCACCAGTCCGCGCACACCGTCGGCTTCCATGGTTTCGCCACGTCCCTGCTGGACAATCTCGCCGCGGCTCATGACAAGGTATTGATCGGCCAGCTCGGCGGCAAAGTCATAAAACTGCTCGACCAGCAGGATGGCCATGTCACCACGTTCGGCGAGCTTCTTGATTACCACGCCGATCTCCTTGATCACCGAGGGCTGGATGCCTTCGGTGGGCTCATCGAGGATCAGCAGGCGCGGCTTGCTCGCCAGGGCTCTGCCTATCGCAAGCTGTTGCTGCTGACCGCCGGAGAGGTCGCCGCCGCGGCGTTGCTTCATCTCACGCAGCACTGGGAACAGTTCGTAGATAAACTCCGGCACTACCTTGGCTTCGCTGCCGGGAAAGCGCGATAAGCCCATCAGCAGGTTTTCTTCCACGGTCAGGCGGCCGAAGATTTCCCGGCCCTGGGGTACGTAGGCGATGCCGGCGTGCACGCGCTGGTGCGGCTTGAATGCGGTGATCGGCTGGCCTTCCCAGTTGACTGCGCCTTGCTTGGCCGGGATCAGGCCCATCAGGCATTTCAGCAGGGTGGTCTTGCCCACGCCATTGCGGCCGAGCAGGCAGGTGACTTCGCCGACCTTGGCCTCGAACGACAGGCCGCGGAGGATATGGCTGCCGCCGTAGTACTGATGCAGTTGCTCAACTTGCAGCATGTCTTGCTCCCTTGATCGTTCCCACGCTCTGCGTGGGGATGCAGTTGGCGACGCTCTGCGTCGCAGGGACGCGGAGCGTCCCGGGAGGGGTTCCCACTCCAGAGCGTGGGAACCATCATCCGCGGTATTTAGCGGCCTAGATAAACCTCAATCACTCGTTCATCGGCCTGCACCTGCTCTAGCGAGCCTTCGGCCAGCACGCTGCCCTGGTGCAACACGGTGACGTGGTCGGCAATGCTGCCGACAAAGCCCATATCGTGTTCCACTACCATCAGCGAGTGCTTGCGCGCCAGGGATTTGAATAGCTCGGCGGTGAACTCGGTTTCGGCGTCGGTCATGCCCGCCACCGGCTCGTCCAGCAGCAACAGTTGCGGGTCTTGCACCAGCAACATGCCGATCTCGAGGAACTGCTTCTGGCCGTGGGACAACAGCCCGGCCGGGCGATTGCGCGAGGTGTCGAGTTTGATCGTCTGCAGTACTTCATCTATGCGGTCTTTCTGCTCGCCACTGAGTTTGGCGCGCAGGCTGGCCCATACCGACTTGTTGGTTTTCTGCGCCAACTCGAGGTTTTCGAACACGCTCAGCGCTTCGAATACTGTGGGTTTCTGGAACTTGCGACCGATACCGGATTGGGCGATTTCCACTTCGCTCATCTGCGTCAGGTCGAGGGTTTCGCCGAAGTAGGCGACGCCGTTGTCGGGACGGGTCTTGCCGGTGATCACGTCCATCATGGTGGTCTTGCCGGCGCCATTGGGGCCGATGATGCAGCGCAGCTCGCCGACGCCGATATACAGGGTCAGGTTGGTCAGCGCCTTGAAGCCATCGAAGCTGACGTTGATGTCTTCCAGGGTCAGGATGGTGCCGTGACGGACGTTCAGGCCCTTGCTCGCCAGGGTGCTTGCGCCAATCGCATCGCGGCCGCTGCCGGCGGGGTCAAAGGCAGGTTCGAGCATAAATTCGGGTACCGGAGTGGCGCGCATCATTGCTCTCCTTTTTTACGCAATAGGCCGATTACGCCCTTGGGTAAGAACAGGGTTACGACAATGAAAAGGAAGCCCAGGGCGAACAGCCAATACTCGGGGAAGGCCACGGTAAACCAGCTCTTCATACCGTTGACTAAACCGGCGCCGAGCAGCGGACCGATCAGCGTGCCGCGCCCGCCGAGGGCGACCCACACGGCAGCTTCGATAGAGTTGGTCGGCGACATTTCGCTGGGGTTGATGATGCCCACCTGTGGCACATACAGCGCGCCGGCCAGACCACAGAGCACGGCGCTGAGCACCCAGATAAACAGCTTGTAGCCGCGCGGGTCGTAGCCGCAGAACATCAGGCGGTTTTCCGCATCGCGCAGCGCCGTCAGCACGCGGCCGAACTTGCTGCGCGCCAGTGTCCAGCCCAGGTATAGGCTGGCGACCAGCAGCGCCACGGTGGCGAGAAACAGCACCGCGCGGGTGTGCGCCGAGGTGATGTCGAAGCCCAGAATCGTTTTGAAGTTGGTAAAGCCGTTATTGCCGCCGAAGCCGGTTTCGTTGCGAAAGAACAGCAGCATCCCGGCGAAGGTCAGCGCCTGGGTCATGATTGAGAAGTACACGCCCTTGATCCGCGAGCGGAAGGCGAAGAAGCCGAACACTAACGCCAGCAAACCGGGGGCCAGCACTACCAGGCATAGCGCCCAGAGGAAGTTGCTGGTGCCGTACCAATACCAGGGCAGCTCGGTCCAGGCGAGGAAACTCATAAAGGCCGGCAGGCCGTCACCGGCGGCTTCGCGCATCAGGTACATGCCCATGGCGTAACCGCCGAGGGCGAAGAATAGGCCGTGGCCGAGCGACAGCAGGCCGGCGTAACCCCAGACCAGATCGAGCGCCAGGGCGACGATGCAGTAGCAGAGGATTTTGCCAACCAGGGTCAGGGTGTAGGCCGACACATGCAGGGCGTTGTCCGCAGGCAACAGGTGCAGCAGCGGCATGGCGATCAGCAGGGTGAGTACCAGCAGGCCGATGGCGATGGACACTTGCGGGCCGAGCTTGGCGCTGGCTCGCGCCAGCAGCGTTTGGTTGAGTGGCATAGTCATCAGTCGATCACCCGTCCTTTCAAAGCAAACAGACCTTGCGGGCGTTTCTGAATAAACAGAATGATCAGCGCGAGGATAAGGATCTTGCCGAGCACGGCACCGATCTGCGGTTCGAGAATCTTGTTGGCGATGCCCAGACCAAAGGCGGCCATCACGCTACCGGCGAACTGGCCGACACCGCCGAGCACCACCACCAGGAACGAGTCGATGATGTAGCTCTGCCCGAGATCGGGACCGACGTTGCCGATCTGGCTCAGGGCCACGCCGCCGAGACCGGCGATACCGGAGCCGAGACCGAAGGCGAGCATATCCACCTGGCCGGTCGGCACACCGCAGCAGGCGGCCATGTTGCGGTTCTGCGTCACGGCACGGACGTTAAGGCCGAGGCGGGTCTTGTTCAGCAGCAGCCAGGTCAGCACCACCACAAACAGGGCGAAGCCGATAATCACGATGCGGTTGTACGGCAGCACCAGATTCGGCAGCACTTGGATGCCGCCGGACAGCCAGTAGGGGTTGGCCACTTCGACGTTCTGCGCGCCAAACAGCACGCGCACCAGTTGGATCAGAATCAGGCTAATACCCCAGGTGGCCAGCAGGGTTTCCAGCGGGCGGCCATAAAGGTGGCGGATTACCGTGCGCTCTAGGAGCATGCCAATCGCTGCGGTGACGAAGAATGCCACCGGCAGCGCCACCAGCGGGTACAGCGCCAGAGCCTCGGGGGCGAAACGCTGGAACAGCACCTGCACCATGTAGGTGGAATAGGCGCCGAGCATCAGCATCTCGCCGTGGGCCATGTTGATCACCCCGAGCAGGCCGAAAGTGATGGCCAGGCCCAAGGCGGCCAACAGCAGAATCGATCCGAGCGATAGGCCGCTAAAGGCCTGACCAAGCAGTTCACCGATCAGCAGCTTGCGTTTGACTTGGGCCAGGCTGGTTTCGGCGGCGGTGCGCACGCCTGGGTCGCTTTCCACGGCGGGGTCGAGCAGGGTTTCCAGGCGGGTGCGGGCCAGTGGGTCGCCGGTTTCACCGAGCAGGCGTACGGCTGCCAGGCGCACGGCAGGGTCGCTGTCGACCAGTTGTAGGTTGGCCAGCGCCAGGGTCAAGGCGTCACGCACAGTCTCGTCGGTTTCGCGGGCGACGCTGGCTTCCAGCAATGGCAGTTGCGCCGGT
The DNA here is from genome assembly GCF_034653255.1 of Pseudomonas spirodelae. Classification (NCBI taxonomy): domain Bacteria; kingdom Pseudomonadati; phylum Pseudomonadota; class Gammaproteobacteria; order Pseudomonadales; family Pseudomonadaceae; genus Pseudomonas; species Pseudomonas spirodelae. Next base: position 207,351 of record NZ_JAYEET010000039.1, read on the forward strand.
TTGGCGCTCTTTTGCAGTTGCTGGGCGGCGGCCAGGCGCAGTGCTGGATCGTCCGCGAGCAGTTGATGGCTGGCCATGGTGCTGCTGATCAGGCCGCGCAGGCGGTTATTCAGGCGCAGTTTCTTGGGCGTACTGGTTGGGCGCGCGTCACCTTCCAATGCTTGGTAAGTGCCGGCGGTTTCAATAAACGCCTGCTTGCTCTTGTCAGTCGCGACGCGGCCCTGCTGCAAGGCTTCGAGCAATGGCAGGCGTGCAGCATCAGGGGCGGCCGACCAGCTTTGCAGCAGCTTGGCCTGCTTAGCCGGGTTGGCGGCGGCAAAATCTTGTGCATCACCAGCGTGCGCGGCCAGGGGCAGCAGCAACAGCAGGCTCAGCAGAATTCGGGTAAGGGCAGTGGGCATGGGGATTCCTTGGCGTAGCCCGGATGTGATCCGGGAGCGGTCTTCCCGGATCACCTCCGGGCTCCAGCGACCCTCTCCCTGCGTGGCTGAGCCAACCCATCTCTGACAAGGGGGTTGGTCAGCACACGCGGCGTGTCATCACGCTCGAGGGGAGGGCTTTTGCCTTAGTTGGACTTGACTGCGTAATCCGGCTTTTTGTCGTTGCCCTCGATGTACGGGCTCCACGGTTGGGCGCGGATCGGCCCTTCGGTCTGCCAGACCACGGAGAACTGCCCGTCTTCCTGCACTTCACCGATCATCACGGGTTTGTGCAGGTGATGGTTGGTTTTGTCCATGGTCAGGGTGAAGCCACTCGGCGCAGCAAAGGTCTGCCCGGCCATGGCCTCGCGGACCTTATCAACGTCGGTGGTGCCGGCTTTCTCAACGGCCTGGGCCCACATGTGGATGCCCACGTAAGTGGCTTCCATTGGGTCATTGGTCACCACGGTGTCGGCGTTCGGCAGCTTCTTGGCTTGGGCGTAGGCTTTCCAGTCAGCGACGAACTTCTCGTTAACCGGGTTCTCCACGGACTGGAAGTAGTTCCAGGCGGCCAGCTGACCGACCAGCGGCTTGGTGTCGATGCCGCGCAGTTCTTCCTCACCCACGGAGAAGGCTACGACTGGAATGTCGGTGGCTTCGATGCCCTGGTTGGCCAGTTCTTTGTAGAACGGCACGTTGGAGTCGCCGTTAACGGTGGAGATCACCGCAGTTTTACCGCCAGCGGAGAACTTCTTGATGTTGGCGACGATGGTTTGATAGTCGCTATGGCCGAATGGGGTGTAGACCTCTTCGATGTCTTTCTCGGCCACGCCTTTGCTGACCAGGAAGGCGCGCAGGATCTTGTTGGTGGTGCGCGGGTAAACGTAGTCAGTACCCAGCAGGAAGTAGCGCTTGGCCGCGCCGCCGTCTTCGCTCATCAAGTACTCGACCGCAGGGATGGCCTGTTGGTTTGGCGCTGCGCCCGTGTAGAAGACGTTTGGCGACATTTCTTCGCCTTCGTACTGCACAGGGTAGAACAGCAGACCGTTGAGTTCTTCATAGACCGGTAGCACGGATTTGCGCGATACCGAGGTCCAGCAGCCGAAGGTGACGTCGACCTTGTCCTGGGTCAGCAGCTGGCGGCCACGCTCGGCGAACAGCGGCCAGTTGGACGCCGGGTCAACCACCACAGGCTCAAGCTGTTTACCGAGTACGCCGCCCTTGGCGTTGATTTCGTCGATGGTCATCAGCGCCATGTCTTTCAGCGACGTTTCCGAGATGGCCATGGTGCCGGACAATGAGTGCAGGATGCCGACCTTGATGGTTTCCGCGGCTTGCACGGTCCAGGTCATGCCCATGGCGGCGATGGACGCGGACAGGGTGAAGGCCTTGATCAGATTGCGACGTTGCATGGTGCGATCTCCATTCACAAAGGTACTGTGTTAACTGCTGATTTGGGCTTATTGGTCTTGGCAGTGAAACAACGGGGCACAAGCTGCGCCCGGAAACGTCGACAGCGCTGCGCTGTCCTCGACAGGACTAGAGCAATTGCTGTGCCTGTTTGCGTTACGCCAGGCAGATCGCGCCCGGCAACACGCGCAGATAGGCCCCCTGAGATGCGCTATGGCCTAGGGGCGTCGTGTTTAGCGGGCAGCCGCCGGTGTTGCGCCCCGGCTGTGCAGCCGGGGCGCGGTGTGATGGTTTGCGGTGTGGTTGCACCATGCAGGTGCGAAGGGCGGGGTGTGGTGCGTGGGTGTGTGCTGTGCTGGGGCGTGAGGCTGAGGGTCAGCTGATCAGGTAGTTTTTTACCCCGGTAAAGATGATCTGCGCGGCCAGGGCGCAAACGAACAGCCCCATCAGGCGGCTGACGATCTGCAGGCCCTGATCACCGAGCAAGCGTTCGAACTGGTTGGACATATACAGCACCACGCCCACGGTGAAGCTGGCCAGGGCGATGCCCAGCACGGCCACAGCCTTGTCGCTCCAGTCCGGTTGGCTGGCGCCCATCAGCAGTAGGGCGCCGATGGTGCCGGGGCCGACGGTCAGCGGGATGGTCAGCGGCACGATAGTCACGTCTTGCTGCACGTTATCGCTTTGCACCGCCGACTTGCCCTGGGCCATGCCCAGCGCCGAGATAAATAGCACACTGCCGGCCCCGATGCGGAAGGCATCAATGGTGATGCCGAACAGGGTGAAGATGTGTTTGCCGAACAGGTACAGCAGCACGCTGGCGATCAGTACGCCAAGCGCCACCTTCCAGGCCAGGCGCTTGCGCTCCTTGACCGTGTAACCACGGCTCAAACCAATAAAGCACGACAGCACGAAGAAGGGGCTATAGAGCACCAGCAGTTTCAAATACAGGCTGAACAGCGCGGACGCCATGACTAGGACTCGTCTCGATCAATAAGGGGAGGCAGGGTACGAGTGTAGAGGCCGCCGGGCAATCCCGACGACCCGATCAGGATGGCAAGGCGGCGCGCTTTAGGCGGATTTCCCGCTCGGCCACCCAGTGCTCAATCAGTTCACGCAATTGCGACATTTCCACCGGTTTGGACATGTGCCCGTCCATACCCACTTGGCGCGCGCGCTCTTTGTGTTCATTGAGGATGTGCGCGGTCAGCGCCACCACTGGGGTGCGCGGGCGCTGCTCGGCGGCTTCCCATGCGCGCAGCTGTTCGGTGGCGGAGAAACCATCGAGCACGGGCATTTCGCAATCCATCAGCACCAGATCGTACTGCTGCGCTTTCATCGCGCTAAGCGCTTCTTCACCGTTGCTCGCGGTATCAGGCTGCAGGTTGAGCTTGCCGAGCATGCCGCGAATCACTTTGGTGGAAATGGTGTTGTCTTCGGCGACCAGAATGCGGAAGTCACTGGGGGCGTTAAGGGGGGCACTGACCGGTGCGGGGCTGAACATCGGCGATTCACCCTTACCGCGCTGCGCCAGCTCGTCAGCCAGGGTGGTTTTCAGGGTGTAGCCGGCCACCGGTTTGGCCAGGATGCGTTTGATCCCGGCGTTGCGCGCAATGATCTTGCTCGGCGCCTGGCTGATACCGGTGAGCATGATCAGCAGGATGTCGTGGTTGATGTTGGCGTCTTCTTTGATGCGAGCCGCCAGCTGCATACCGGTCATGCCGGGCATTTCTTGGTCCAGCAGCACGGCATCGAAGTACTCGTGCAGGTGCGCCTTGGTGCGCAGCAGGGCCAGCGCTTCTTTACCCGACGGCACCGCGCTGACGCGCATGCCCCAGGCGCTGCATTGCTGCACCAGGACTTTGCGGCAGGTGTCGTTGTCGTCCACCACCAGCAGGCGGGCGCCTTGCAGCGAGGCGTCGAGATCGGCGGTGGGCAGCTCCAGGCGCGCGGCATCCAGCGGCAGGGTCAGCCATAGGGTTGAGCCCCGGCTGTTGCCGCCCTGGATACCAAACTCGCCGCCCATCAGGCGGATCAGCTGGCGGGCGATAATCAGGCCAAGGCGGCCGCCCAGCTTTGTTGCCGCGAGGAAGTCTTTGCTGTGCAGTTCGGCGTTGAGGAGGGCGTCGCGTTCGCTGGCATCCAGTGGCTTGCCGCTGTCCTGCACCGCAATCCGTAGGCGTGCGGTGTCGCTATTGTTGTCGAGCGCCACCACCAGCAGAATTTCGCCTTCATCGGTCTGCTTGAAGGCGTTGTCCAGCAGGCTCAGCAGGGTCTGGCGCAGGCGCGTGGGGTCACCGCTAATCACGCGTGGCACTTGCGGTTGGATAAAACTGATCAGCTCAACCTTCTGCTGCTCGGCCTTGGCGCGGAAGATGTCTAGGCAGTCTTCAATCAGCGCGTTGAGGTCGAACTGCACGTCATCGAGTTCAATCTGCCCGGATTCGAGCTTGGAGATGTCGAGGATCTCGTTGATCAAGGTCAGCAGCTCATTGCCCGCGCTGTGGATGGTTTGCACATAGTCGCGCTGCTTGGCGGACAGCGGCGTGCCGAGCAGCAGCTCAGTCATGCCGAGCACGCCATTCATCGGTGTGCGGATTTCGTGGCTGATCTTGGCGAGAAACTCGGCTTTGGCTTTTAGTTCGGCCGTGCTGGCGGCGAGCGCGCTGCTGGTACTGAAGTGCTCATGCAGGATGCGGCGTTGCCGTTCGCTCATGGCCATGCTGAGGATAAAACCGCTAACGACAGTGGCGGCCAGCAGGGCGTAGGCGATCGATTCGCTCTGCACTGACCCATAGCCAAAGAAAACGGGCAGGGCGCAGATAAAGGCCGCGCAGAACACCAGCGCCGCCAGGCTGAACAAGCGCGCGGGTTGGTAACCATGTCGCCAGTGGGTGAGCGCGACCAGCAGGATGCTCAAGCCGGCAAGCGCATTGAGTAGGTAGACCAACTGGTTGAACTGCAGGTTGGTTGCGACCAGTAGAACCGCGCATACCACGGCGATCAGCGCCACTTCGCCGCCAAGCAGATAGTTCAGCAGCGTGTTGGGGCAAACCTTATGGAAGAAGCTGGCGGTAAAACACAGCGCGCAGAGTGCCACCAGCAGCATCGACAGGTTGACGATCTGTGGCTGCAGGCTTTGCCACTCACCCAGCCAGGGCGTGCTGATGCCCAGCAGGCTTATCGCCACGATCACTTGGCAGGTTTGCATCGCGGCCAACCAGAGGCTGCTGTTGGCACGAATGTACGCATAGCGCACAAGGTTATAAGCCACCAGCATGAGCAGGCAGCCGATTAACAGACCAAAGAGCAACGGGCGATTATCATCGGCCGCTAAGGCTTGGGCGCTCTGCAGGGTGATGGTAGGGCGCAAGGCATGATCGGAGGCCAGGCGCAGATACAGGTCTAGCGGTTGCTCGCTGATCGGCAGCGGCAAGAGAAAGTCGCGGCTGGCCAGTGGCCGGCTGGAGAGCGGTAGGTTGCTACCGGTATGGGCCTGCGCGATGAGCTCATCGTTTTGCAGCACATAGAGGTCAAGGTAGGCCAGGTAAGGGGCGAACAACCGCAGCATCTGCGCATCGGTATTCGCCGGCAGGCGGTGGTGCAGCCACAGTGCGCTGTTGCCGCCTGGTGTGTAGAGCTGGGTGAGGTCAATGGGCTGGAACTGCGCTCTGCGTTCGGCGCTGCGCACGTCATTGAGTTGTAGCTCAGCGCCCGGGTCGTTAAGGCTTGACCAGGCAACCTGTGCGTCTGCTTGAGCTGACGCTACGGTGAGCGCCATCAGCAGGGTGCTGAGTAGCAGGTAGGTGGCAATCCTCAGCCGGCGCACAATGAGTTCCCTTCAATATTAGGTGGGCAGATTATAGCCAAGCTGTTTGTCTGGGTAATATGACAATGATGGCCATTTAGCCACCATTGTCGTCTTTACGTTTACTTTTCTGCGTGTTCGCGGGCAATCGCGCGGTAACCGATGTCGTTGCGGTAGAAGCTACCGTTCCAGCGGATCTTCTCGGCCAGGCGGTAGGCCTGCTGCTGAGCCTCTTCCACGGTACGGCCGATGGCGGTGGCACACAGCACGCGGCCACCAGCGGTAACGACCTGGCCGTCCTTCAGTGCCGTGCCGGCGTGGAAAACTTTGCCTTCCAATTGTGCGGCATCCTCCAGCCCTTCGATCACATCACCCTTGGCGTAATCAGCGGGGTAGCCGCCGGCAGCGATCACCACACCTACTGTCGGGCGTGGGTCCCAGGTAGCTTCGACCTTGTCCAGCGCCTTGGCCAGTGCGGCTTCGACCAGCAGCACCAGGGAGCTTTCCAGGCGAACCATGATCGGCTGGGTTTCTGGGTCGCCGAAGCGGCAGTTGAATTCGATCACCTTCGGCTTGCCAGCCTGGTCGATCATCAGCCCGGCGTAAAGGAAGCCGGTGTAAACGTTGCCTTCGCTGGCCATGCCGCGCACGGTCGGATAAATCACTTCATCCATCACGCGCTGGTGCACGTCGGCGGTGACTACCGGTGCCGGCGAGTAAGCGCCCATGCCGCCGGTGTTCGGGCCGGTATCGGCGTCGCCGACGCGCTTGTGGTCCTGGCTGGTGGCCATAGGCAGCACGTTTGCACCATCGACCATGACGATAAAGCTGGCTTCTTCGCCGTCGAGGAACTCTTCGATCACCACGCGTGAACCGGCTTCGCCAAACGCGTTGCCGGCGAGCATGTCGCGCACGGCGTCTTCCGCTTCCTGCAGGGTCATGGCGACGATCACGCCTTTGCCCGCCGCTAGGCCGTCGGCCTTGATCACGATGGGTGCGCCGACTTTTTGCAGGTAAGCCAGGGCCGGTTCAACTTCGGTGAAGTTCTGGTAATCGGCAGTTGGAATCGCGTGACGGGCGAGGAAGTCCTTGGTGAAGGCCTTGGAGCCTTCCAGCTGCGCGGCGGCAGCGGTGGGGCCGAAGATATCCAGTTTGCGCGTGCGGAACAGGTCAACCACGCCCGCTACCAACGGCGCTTCCGGGCCGACGATGGTCAGCTGCACGTTTTGCTCGGCGAAGTCGGCCAGCGCTTGGATATCCAGCACGTCGATGGCGACGTTCTCGCACTTGGCTTCTGTCGCGGTGCCGGCGTTGCCCGGGGCCACGAAGACTTTGGTGACGCGCTTGTCTTGCGCGACTTTCCAGGCCAGGGCGTGTTCACGACCGCCGCTGCCTATGATCAATACATTCATGTTTCTCTCCCAGTGGAGGCGGGCTTTTGGCCCGTTTGGTGGATAAGCGAAGCGTTATTCACCCTACAAATTCTGAGGTCGCGATCGGGCTGGTAGATGCAAGGCGTTCGGCACTTCACCCAGCGGAGTTGCCTTCTGGCAATGAGCATGGGGGGAGTGCCGGACAACGCCGCAGGTACCTGTCCGAGTGCGGCCGATTTTAGTGCCTAAAGTGGCGCATGCCGGTAAACACCATGGCAATACCCGCTTCATCGGCGGCGGCAATCACTTCTGCGTCGCGCATCGATCCACCCGGCTGGATCACCGCGGTGACGCCATTAGCCGCCGCGTTATCCAAACCATCGCGGAACGGGAAGAAGGCGTCGGAGGCCATCACCGAGCCCGCCACTTGTAGGCCAGCATGCTCGGCTTTGATTGCAGCAATGCGTGCGGAGTTGACGCGGCTCATCTGGCCGGCGCCGACACCGATAGTCTGGCGGCCTTTGGCGTAGACGATGGCGTTGGATTTGACGAACTTGGCCACTTTCCAGGCGAAGATCAGGTCGTGCACTTCCTGCTCGCTCGGCGCGCGCTGGGTGACGATCTTCAGGTCGTCGGCGGTGATCATGCCGATGTCGCGGCTCTGTACCAGCAGGCCGCCATTGACGCGTTTGAAGTCCCAACCGGTGCTGCGCTCAGCCGGCCATTCGCCGCACTCGAGCAGGCGGACGTTGGCTTTGGCAGCGACTACAGCGCGTGCTTCAGCGCTGATTTTCGGCGCAATGATCACTTCGACAAACTGACGCTCAACGATGGCTTGGGCGGTGGCACCGTCCAGCTCGCGGTTGAAGGCGATGATGCCGCCGAAGGCCGACTCGGTGTCTGTGGCGTAGGCCAGCTCGTAGGCCTGGCGGATCCCACCTTCGCTGTCCAGGGCCACGGCCACGCCGCATGGGTTGGCGTGCTTGACGATGACGCAGGCCGGTTTAACGAAGCTCTTCACGCATTCCAGCGCGGCGTCGGTGTCGGCCACGTTGTTGAACGACAGCTCTTTACCCTGCAGCTGCACGGCGGTCGCCACGCAGGCTTCGTCGGCATGCTCGACGTAGAACGCGGCTTTCTGGTGCGGGTTTTCACCGTAGCGCATGTCTTGCGCTTTGATGAACTGGGTATTGAAGGTGCGCGGGAAGAGGTTGCGCTCGGCAGTCGATAGGGTGTCGCGGCTCTGTTCGATGGTGCCCAGGTAGTTGGCGATCATGCCGTCGTAGGCAGCGGTGTGCTCGAAGGCTTTGAGGGCCAGGTCGAAGCGCTGGGCGTAGCTCAGGCCGCCGGCTTTCAGGGACTCGACGATGCCGGCGTAATCGCCAGCGTTGACCACGATGGCCACGTCTTTGTGGTTCTTCGCCGCGGAGCGGACCATGGTAGGGCCGCCGATGTCGATGTTTTCGATGGCATCGGCGAGGTCACAGCCCGGCTTGGCCACGGTGGCGGCGAACGGGTAGAGGTTGACCGCGACCAGGTCGATCGGCTTGATGCCGTGCTCGTCCATGACGGCGCCGTCGAGGGCGCGACGGCCGAGAATGCCGCCGTGAATTTTCGGGTGCAGGGTCTTGACGCGACCGTCCATCATTTCTGGGAAGCCAGTGTAGTCAGCCACTTCCACGGCTTGTACGCCGTTGTCTTTGAGCAGTTTGTAGGTGCCACCGGTGGACAGGATCTCCACATTGAGGGCGACGAGCTCACGGGCAAACTCAAGGATGCCGGTCTTGTCGGAAACACTGATCAAGGCACGGCGAACGGGGAGGCGGGTGGTCTGGTCGGTCATTTCAGAGTCCATCAGGGCGGTGGTTTCAGCAAAAAGGGCGGCTCATGTGGGCCGCCCTTTTCGGGAGTTGGGGGTTACAGCAGGTCGTATTGCTTGAGTTTCTTACGCAGGGTGCCGCGATTCAGGCCGAGCAGCTCGGAGGCCTTGGTCTGGTTGCCCTTGACGTAATTCATCACGGTTTCCAGCAGCGGCGCTTCCACTTCGGTCAGCACCAGGTTGTAGACGTCACAGACGTCGGCGCCCTCTAGGTGGGCGAAGTAGTTATGCAAGGCTTTCTCAACGCTGCCACGCAGGGTTTGCCCTTCTTCGCTTGGCGTATTGAGGTGCTGCTTCAAACTACTGTTGTCACTCGCAGGAGCCATTTCACTTCCTAAAGTCTCAGTCAACATCGTCATGCGGCCACCCCTTCTCCATTGTTATGCCGTTCGCTGAAAAACTCGCGAACGTTGGCGCACTGCGCGTCCTTACTGTCCAGACGATTGAATTGGGCGCGAAACTCCTTGGCGCCCGGCAAGGTTGCGAGATACCAACTGACATGCTTGCGGGCGATACGCACGCCCATTACATCGCCGTAGAAGGCGTGCAGTGCAGCCAGGTGTTCAAGCAGAATATGTTCCACTTCGAGCAGGCCAAGTGCCGGGAGGTGTTCACCGGTACGCAGGTAATGCTCGATTTCACGGAATATCCACGGCCGCCCTTGCGCGGCGCGGCCGATCAGCAGGCCATCGGCGCCAGTTGCCGTTAACACGGCCTTGGCTTTTTCTGGCGAGTCGATATCGCCATTGGCCAGCACCGGAATCGACACCGCCTGCTTGATTGCAGCGATGGTGTCGTACTCAGCCTCGCCCATGTACAGGTCAGCGCGGGTGCGGCCATGTACGGCCAGCGCGACAATACCGGCGTCTTCGGCGATTTTCGCGACGGTGACGCCGTTCTTGTTCTCGCGGTCCCAGCCGGTGCGGATTTTCAGGGTCACCGGCACATCGACGGCGGCGACCACGGCCTGAACAATCTCGCGAACCAAGGCTTCATCTTTCAGCAGGGCGGAGCCGGCAGCCTTGTTGCAGACTTTCTTGGCCGGGCAGCCCATGTTGATGTCGATAATCTGTGCACCCAATTCGACGTTCTTGCGCGCCGCCTCGGCAAGCATCTGCGGATCACCGCCGGCGATCTGCACCGAGCGCGGCTCGGGATCACCGGCGTGCACCATGCGCAGGCTCGACTTGCGGGTGTGCCACAGGCGCATGTCGCTGGTGACCATTTCCGACACCACTAAACCGGCGCCCATGCGCTTGCACAGCTGTCGAAACGGCTGATCCGTGACGCCCGCCATCGGGGCGAGGATCAGTGAGTTGGGCAATGTATAGGGGCCGATGCGTAGCGCCGACATAGGGCTTCCCTGCTCAAGAGACGTGCTGTTGAGGTCAATAGGAGAGTGCGAAAAAGGGTGGGCATGATACCCGCTCTGGATGACCGGAGAAAGGCTGTTTTGAACAAATTATGAACAGCTCTGAGCTTATCGCGATGGGTTTGGTTGTGGCGGATGCGCAACCAAACCTCGCTATCTTGGCTATTCCGGCGAGTGGAAGCTCAGGCTGTAATTCACCGCCTGGGTGCCTGGGTCGAGGATGTCCAGGGAGATGTGAATCGGCGTCTGCGGTGGCATTTCGACGTTGCCGGCCAGTTCACCGGCGAGGTATTCGCTGGGTTTGAAGCGGCGGCTGGCGAGCAGCTGGCCATTGATGTCGGCAAAGCGTATTTCCAGCAGCGGGAAGGGCTGCGAGAAGGGTGCGCGGTTGTAAAGGATGGCGTCGACTACCAGTGCGCCGCTGAACTCGGGGTGGCTGCGCACCACCAGGTTGCTGCTTTTGATTTGGCTGATGTCGACTTTGGATGGCAGCTGGCAGCCGACCGCCGGGCACAACTGTTCAAACCATGGGCGGTACTGATCCTGGCGCGCCAGTTCGTCGAAGTGATAGATCACGTATTGGCCAGCCAAGGCGCTGGCGCCAAGCAGGTTCAGCACGGTCCAGCCAATCCAGCGGCCCCAGGGCTTCTTCGGCGGCTGCCAGTCCAGTTGTAATGGTTCGTCATCCAGCTCGAACAGGTGCTCGTCACGCAATTGCGGCTCGTTGCGCTCGGTTTTTTTCGGCGCGGTCAAGTCCGGCTCTTCATCGGCGGGGCTGTCTGCGTGCGCGGAAAAGCTGTCGCGCTGGGCGTGCAGTTCAATGTGTTCGATTTCGGGTTCTAGATGGCGTTCGCTGGCGTTGGTATTGAACGCAGGTTCGTCCTCAATCGTGCTGAGCGGCTCGTGCGACGTCGGCGGCTGACTGGCGGCTGGCGTGCGCAGCTCGTCATGCAGCAGGGCTTCGGCCCAGCGCTCGTCGTGCGGGTCGTGCTCAACGGGCTCGGGTGCCAGAAAGGTTTCGGCGTATTTTGGGGCGCTATCAATCGCCAGAAACTGCTTGGACATCTGCTGTTCCTGGGCTTCGAGCTTGGCCAGCTCTTCATCCAGGTCGAGGCTGTCGAGGTCCAGGTCGTCGTGAATCCACAAGGTGTCGCTGGCGGTGTTGCTGGCTGGCTCGGGGGCTGCTGCGCTGGGCTCGACCGCCTGTGGTGCGGGCGTTGCGGGCAGGGGCTGCGGTTTTATGTCGGGCGCCTGCGCTGGCGCGCTGGTGGGTAGCTGCTGGCCTTGTTCGCGCAGCTGTTGCGCGGCGTTGAACACATGCAGGCAGGCTCCGCAGCGCACGGCACCATGGGCTGCGCCCAGCTGCGTGAGGTTCACGCGAAAGCTGGTGCGGCAATGGGGGCACTGGGTGACGAAGCTCTGGGTCATGCGGCAATCCGAATAAACAAGGCGGTTAGTCTAACGCAAGCGCTCGGCAATGCAGCGCAGCCTAACGGCGCACGCCGCTGATGCGTACCCAGCCATCTTTGTCGGCTGTTGGGTCGAGGTCAAAGGCGTCGGCATAGGCGGCGCGCACTTCTTCGGCCTGTTCGGCGAGGATGCCTGACAGCGCTAGGCGGCCGCCGGCTTTAACCAGGCGGGAGATCTGCGGCGCCAGTGCCACCAGCGGGCCGGCGAGGATATTGGCGACCACCACGTCCGCGGGCGCCTGCGGCATGTCTTCAGGCAGGTAGAGCGGGAAACGCGCCGGGTCGATGTTGTTGCGTCCGGCGTTATCGCGCGAGGCTTCGATGGCCTGGATGTCAATGTCGGTGCCGACGGCTTGCGGTGCGCCAAGCAGCAAGGCGGCAATGGCGAGGATGCCCGAGCCGCAGCCGAAGTCGATCACGCTGCAATCATGCAGGTCTTGCCCATCCAGCCATTCCAGGCACAGCGCGGTGGTGGGGTGGGTGCCGGTGCCGAAGGCCAGGCCTGGATCGAGCAGCAGGTTGACGGCGTCCGGCTCTGGTGCGGCATGCCAGCTCGGCACGATCCATAGGCGTTGGCCGAAGCGCATCGGCTGGAAGCCGTCCATCCAGCTGCGTTCCCAGTCCTGGTCGGCAATCACTTCGGCCTGGTGTTCCGGCAGGTCGGCACCGGTCAGCAGCTGCAGGTGGGCAAAGACTGCATTGGCGTCGGTATCGGCTTCGAACAGGGCGAGCAGGTGGGTATGCGACCACAGCGGCGTGGTGCCCAAGTCCGGCTCGAAAATTGGCTGGTCTTCAGCGTCCATAAAGGTCACCGATACGGCGCCGACTTCCAGAAGGGCATCTTCGTAGGTTTCCGCCTGCTCAGGAGTGATGGCGAGACGGACTTGTAACCAGGGCATGGGAAACCTCGTGAGCGTTGTGGCGGGATGGCGCAAATTGGCGCGCAGCTTACTTGAAGCGGTGGTGCGGCTGCCACCGCTTGCGGTCGGCAGAAACGACAAGGGCCGCCGAATGGCAGCCCTTGTCTGTGCGCTATGCCAAAGCTTAGTGCTTATCCATACCTAATTTCTTTTCCAGGTAGTGGATATTCACGCCGCCTTTGCAGAAGCCTTTGTCGCGGACCAGGTCACGGTGCAGCGGGACGTTGGTCTTGATGCCGTCAACTACGATCTCGTCCAGGGCATTGCGCATACGGGCCAGGGCCTCGTCGCGGGTGGCGCCGTAGGTGATGACCTTGCCGATCAGCGAGTCGTAATGCGGCGGTACGGTGTAGCCGCTGTACAGGTGCGAATCAACCCGCACGCCATTGCCACCAGGGGCATGGAAGTGCTTGACCTTGCCGGGGCAGGGCATGAAGTTATCCGGGTCTTCGGCGTTGATTCGGCATTCCAGCGAGTGGCCGCGAATCACCACGTCGTCCTGGGTAAACGACAGCTTGTTGCCAGCGGCGATGCTGAGCATCTCCTTGACGATGTCGATGCCGGTGACCATTTCCGATACCGGATGCTCAACCTGTACGCGGGTGTTCATCTCGATAAAGTAGAAGCGACCGTCTTCGTAGAGAAACTCGAAGGTGCCAGCGCCGCGATAGCCGATCTCGATGCAGGCATCGACGCAGCGTTGCAGCACTTCGGCGCGGGCTTTTTCATCAATGCCCGGTGCCGGTGCTTCTTCCAATACCTTCTGGTGGCGGCGCTGCAGCGAGCAGTCGCGGTCACCCAGGTGGATGGCGTTGCCTTGGCCGTCGGAGAGGACTTGGACTTCGACGTGGCGCGGGTTGCCGAGGAATTTTTCCAGATAGACCATCGGGTTGCCGAACACTGAGCCCGCTTCGCTGCGGGTCAGCTTGGCCGACTTGATCAGGTCTTCTTCCTTGTACACCACGCGCATGCCGCGACCACCGCCGCCGCCAGCGGCTTTGATGATCACCGGGTAACCCACTTCGCGGGCAATCTGCAGGGCGGTTTCTTCGTCTTCCGGCAGCGGGCCGTCGGAGCCGGGTACCACGGGGACGCCGGCCTTGATCATGGCGTGCTTGGCGGACACCTTGTCGCCCATCAGGCGGATGGTCTCAGCGGTTGGGCCGACAAAGGCGAAGCCAGAGTTTTCCACCTGCTCGGCGAAGTCGGCGTTTTCCGCAAGGAAGCCGTAGCCGGGGTGAATGGCTGTTGCGCCAGTGACCTCGGCAGCGGCGATGATCGCCGGAATCTGCAAGTACGACAGCGCCCCGGAAGCTGGGCCGATGCATACCGACTCGTCGGCCAGGCCCAGGTGCATCAACTCGCGGTCGGCGGTGGAGTGCACCGCGACGGTCTTGATGCCTAGTTCTTTACAGGCGCGCAGGATGCGCAAGGCAATCTCGCCGCGGTTGGCGATCAGAACTTTTTCCAACATCGCTGGCTCTCCTCGGTTCAAACGATGGTGAACAGAGGCTGGTCGTATTCCACCGGCTGACCGTTCTCGCCCAGGATGGATTCGATCACGCCGCTGGTTTCAGCTTCGATGTGGTTCATCATCTTCATCGCTTCAACGATGCAGAGGATGTCGCCTTTCTTCACGCTCGAACCGACTTCGACGAAATTCGCCGAGGTTGGGCCGGAGGCGCGGTAGAAGGTGCCGACCATTGGCGAACGCACGACGGTGCCGTTCAGCTTGGCAGCTGCCGGGGCGGCGGCTTCGGCGGCGGGTGCTGCGGCAACCGGTGCGGCTGCTGGGGCTGGCGCCGGAGCGTACATCGGCTGTTGCATAAAGGCCGGCTGCTTGCTGTGGCGGCTGATGCGCACGGACTCTTCGCCTTCGCGAATCTCCAGCTCGTCGATGCCGGACTCTTCCAGCAGCTCGATCAGTTTTTTGACTTTACGAATATCCATAGTGGTTCAACTCCCGGTGAGGTCAGGGGCGCTTAAGTTCAAGTTGTTCGAGTGCAGCCTCCAGGGCCAGCTTATAACCGCTGGCGCCAAGGCCGCAGATCACCCCTACAGCAACATCGGAAAAGTAGGAGTGATGGCGGAAAGCTTCGCGTTTGTGCACGTTGGACAGATGCACTTCGATGAATGGGATGCTCACCGCCAGCAACGCGTCACGTAATGCGACGCTGGTGTGCGTAAAAGCGGCAGGATTGATCAGAATAAAGTCGACCCCTTCGCCTTGAGCGGCGTGAATGCGCTCGATCAACTCATATTCGGCATTGCTCTGCAGGTAGAGCAAATGGTGGCCGGCCTCGCGGGCGCGGCGCTCCAGGTCGAGGTTGATCTGCTCCAGGGTGACGGCGCCATAAACCCCAGGCTCGCGGGTGCCGAGCAGGTTGAGGTTAGGGCCGTGCAATACCAGTAGGGTCGCCATGGCGGTGCTTCCTTGTTTTTCTACTGCGCTGGACTATGCCGCGACAGCGTCGGGCTGTCTAGTTCTCTGCAATAGTCAGCACGATGGCTGCAGATTGCGGCAAATATATGACTGCGGGTGCTAGAAACGTTCGCGTGCTGCACTCAAACGGGCGGCGAAGGTTGCGGCATCCACCTCACCTACGACTCGCAGGTCGCGCCATTCGTCACCCTTGCCGTCGAATAACAGGATCGCCGGCGGCCCGAACAGCTGGTAGCGGTCAAGCAGCGCGCGCTGCGCCGGGTTGCTTTCGGTGATGTCGAAGCGCACTAACGTGTAGTCACCCAGCTGGCGGCCGACCTCGGGGGCGGCGAGCACCTCGCGCTCAATCACTTTGCAGCTGATGCACCAGTCGGCGTACCAGTCGAGCAGCAGCGGTTGGCCGCTGCTCTGGGCGGACAGTAATGCTGCATCCAGCTGGGCCGGAGTCGTAACGGTTTGCCACTGGCCTGATTGCACCTGCTGGGTTGCTTCGGCGCTGCTCATCAGCGCGCGCCCGAGTGGTCGCAGCGGGTCATCCTGGCCCTGTAATGCACCGACCCAGGCAACCAAGGCATACACCAGCAGGGGGAGGCCAAGCAGTTGCGCGAGTTTTTGGTGATGGGTTTTCGGCGTCAGTTCCAGTGCGCCGAGCCAGAGTGCGATACCTGCGGCCAGCAGGCCCCACAAGGCGAGGCTGACCGGGCCAGGCACCACGCGCTCAAGCAGCCAGATGGCCACGGCCATCAGCAGTGCGCCGAACAGGTTGCGTACGGTAATCATCCAGGTGCCGGACTTTGGCAGTAAGGCGCCGCCGCCGACGGCGAACAGCACCAGTGGCGCACCCATGCCCAGGCCCAGAGCCAGCAGTTTGAGGCCGCCACCGAGGGCGTCGCCGCTGGCGCTGATATACAACAGCGCGCCGGCTAATGGTGCGGAGACGCACGGTGACACCAACACGCTGGAGAGCACGCCCAACGCGGCTGCGCTGACTACCGTGCCGCCCTGCAGGCGCTGGCTCAGGCGCTGCAGCGGGCCATCGATGGCAGCCGGTAGGCGCAGTTCGAGGAAGCCCAGGCTGGCCGCGCCGAACAGGGCGAAGAAAATCGCAAAGGGCACCAGTACCCAGGGCGACTGCAGGCGCGCTTGCAGATTGAGCTCCGCGCCGAACAGACCCATCAATGCGCCGAGGATGGCAAAGCTCAGGGCCATCGGCAGCACATAGGCCAGCGACAGCACCAGGCTGCGCAGCCCGCCCGGCTGGCCGCGTAATACCACGCCGGTGAGAATCGGCAGCATCGGCAGCACGCAGGGGGTGAAGGTCAGCGCCAGGCCTCCAAGGAAGAACAGTGCCAGATCGCTCCAGCGCCACGGCGTTGCCGCATCAGGTGCGGCACTGTTGGCCGCTGCGCCGCCACCAATGGCCAGCACGTTGGTTTCCGGTGGATAGCACAGGCCTTTGTCGGCGCAGCCCTGGTAGCTGACATTGAGGTTGAAGGGGCGATTGTCCGGGTTACTGACCGGCACCTCGACATCCAGCACCTCGTAGTACACCTCCACATCGCCGAAGAACTCATCATGCTTGGCTTTGCCTGGCGGCAGAATCGCCTGGCCTAGGCTGATATCAGCCGGTTCGCTGCTGAAGCTGAAGCGGTGCCGATACAGGTAATAACCTTCTGCAGCGACAAAGCGCAATTTGACCGAGGTGCTGGAGCTGTCGATCAGGCTCAGCTTGAACGCCTCGCTGACCGGCAGGAAGTCGGCGCTGTTGTTTAGCGGCGTGCCCAGTTGTGCGGGCGCGGGTGGCTTATCGAACAGGCCGGCGCTGGCAGGCAGTGCGACCAAAAGCAGAAGCAGGCAGAGTAAACGGTGCATGGCAGGCTCGTGATACGGGAGTCGCCGCATCATAACGGAGGCGGGTGACTCAGGGCACGGTCAAGGCTGTAAGCGCTGTTGTCTGCCGGCTAAATGGCCGCGACAGATTGCCGCGTTACACCCGAAACGCCTGCACCGCGGTGTGCAGTTGCCCGCCGAGTTGCAACAGGTGTTCGCCCTGATTGCGCCCCTCGCCGATACGCTGCAGGTTGTCGCCGCCCAGCGTGTGGATGCGCTCGCTGTGTCCGCGAATGTCGCTGACGGCTTCACCCTGCTGCGCCGTGGCATCGGCGATGCGCTCGGCCATGCTGGCGATGGTGCGGATCGCGGCAACGATTTCATCCAGCGCACCGTCAGCCGCTTCGGCTTGGCTGGCTGTGGCTTCGGCGTGTTCGACCTGGGTGCGCATGGCTTGCACCGACTGCCGGGCCGCCTGTTGCAGGCGGCCGATCAGCTCCTGAATCTCGGCGGTCGCGCCGCTGGTGCGTTGCGACAGCGAGCGCACCTCGTCGGCCACCACTGCAAAGCCGCGGCCCAGCTCTCCGGCGCGCGCCGCTTCGATGGCCGCGTTCAGGGCCAGCAGGTTGGTCTGTTCGGCGATGCCGCGAATGACCGTCAGCACATTACCGATGGTGGCGGTTTCTTCGGCCAGGCGTTCGATGGCCTGGGCGTTACCCTGTACTTCGTCGACCAGCGAATGCAGGCCGGTAAGGCTCTGGCCAATCACCTGCTGGCCCTGCTCCAGGGCGCTGTTGGCATCGCGGCTGGCGTCGGCGGCCTGGCTGGCGTCGCCCGCTACCTGCTGAATGGTGGCCTGCAATTCGCCCAATGCATCGCGAATCTGTGCGGTATCCCCGGCCTGGCGCTCAGCGCCCTCATGCAGGCCGCCATTGAGGTGTGCCAGGGTGTGACTGGAACTGACCACCTGCTCGGCGTTTTGGCGAATGGTGCCCACCAGGTCAACCAGATAAACCCGCAAGCGGTTGAGCGATTCTTCGATATCGCGCAACTCCTGCGTGCGTGAGTCGAGATGAATGTCGGTCGCGAAGTCACCCTGGGCCCAGGTCGACAAGGCTGGTGCCAGGCGAGAAAGGACGCGGGTGAGGCGGCGCTGCAGGGTGTCGATAATCAAGGCAATCAGCAGGATCAGGCCGATCATCAGGCCCAGTATCAACTGCACTTCGCCCTGGATACGCCCATGCTCGGCGCGCACTTGAGGCTCCAGCGCGGCGAGCGCCTGTTGTACCTGATCGACCTGCACGCGGGTGCTGCTGGCAAGGGCCGCGCGTGCCTCGATCAGCTCCCGGGTGCGCTGCAGTTCGGCGGGGTAGCGTTTGAGCAGCGACAGCAGGTCGCGCTTGAGGGCGATGCCGCGGTCTTCGGCCTGGCTGCTGTCAGCGCCGGCGTCCAGTCCTAGTAAATTGGCAAAGGCGTTACTGGGCGCTTGGTTAGCGTCGGCCACGCCGAGTAACGGCAGGTCGCTGAGCCGCTGCGTTTGTTTGCTCAGTGCCGCCAGCTCGCGCTCGACTTCACTCGCCAGCTCGCTGCGGCCGCTGCGCACCAGTTTGTCGCGGGCATGGGCTAGGCGTGTGAGGTGGCGAGCCGCGTTGAACAGCGGCCGGCGATAGCTCGCAGCATCGCCTGTATCTGCACTGTCGGCATAGTCCGCCAGTTGTTCGAGGCTCGCCTCTATTTCACGCTCGGCCTGTACGAGCAGGCCTTGTGGGTCTGCGGAGAGCTTGCCGGCGGCCAGCAGTTCGTGGGCGCTGAAAGCTGTGAGAGCGTTGATGCTCGGAAGAGCGTCGTTGGCCAACTGTTCGGGCAGCTCGGCAATCGATTGCTCCAGTGTCGCCAGCGCCTGCAGCGCCGCGCTGTGGCGCAGGGCGTCGCCCGTTTTCAGGTAGGCGTTGATATTCAGTGCTGCATCGTTCTGGAATTGTTGCGACAGGCTGAGGTATTGCGTCATCAGCAGATACGGGCGTTCGAGGGCGCGCTGCGACCACCAGAGCGTGGCAGCCAAGGCGGCGCACACGGTGACCAGTAGCAGGGTATTGAAATTAGTCAGGAATTTAAGGCGCATAGGGCTCGACCGGCTGAAGAACGGTGCGGGCTACCGACGATTGGCGTCAGGCAGCCACTAAGCCTCAGAATTTATTGCTCTTTCATGACCGTAATATGACGGTGCGAGCCGCGTCACAGTTTTCTATCGCGCGCTGACGCCTATAACCACTTGTCTGCGGTTCAGTCGCCCTGATAGATCGCGACCTGGTTACGCCCGCTGTGCTTGGCCACATACAGCGCCTGGTCGGCCTGCTGCGAGAGCAGTTTGCCATCCAGGTTCGGGCTCAGCTGGGCGATGCCGCCGCTAAAGGTGCAGGACAGGTCATGCGGCTGCGCCGAGTATTGGATTTCCGCAAAGCGCTGGCGGATGTCATCCAGCACGCGCTTGGCTGACTCGGCGTCGGTATTGGGCATGACCACGGCGAACTCTTCACCGCCGTAGCGACCAATATGGTCGGTCTTGCGCAGGCGTTGCTTGAGAAACAGCGCCAGGCTCTTGATCACCCGATCGCCCATGGGGTGGCCATAGGTGTCGTTGACCTTCTTGAAGAAGTCGATATCGATCATCGCGAAGCTCAGAGGCTGGCCGTCGCGTTCGGCACGAAAGCGCGCGTCTTCGAGCAGTTGCAGGGTATGGGTGTGGTTGTACAGGCCGGTCAGGCTGTCGCGTACCATGCGCGCCTTGAGGCTGCGCGCACGGGCGGCGCGGTTGCGTACGGTGGCGATCAGGTGGCGCGGCTTGATCGGTTTGGTGAGGAAGTCATCGCCGCCTTCACTCATGGCATCGAGCTGCTTGTCCAGGTCATCTTCGGCGGACAGGTAGATGATCGGCACGCTGACATAACGGTCGTTGTGGCGAATCACCTGGGCCAGTTCCGGGCCGCTGCACTCGGGCATGTACATGTCGAGGATGATCAGGTCGGGCTGGAAGTCGGCCAGCTGGCTCATCGCCTGAATCGGTTCGACCAGGGTGCGGGTGACGATGCCGGCACTGTTGAGCACGCGCTCGGTGTGTGTGACCTGCGCCCGCGAGTCGTCGATGATCAGCACCTTGTAGGGTTCGTACTGCGAGACATGCGTCAGCACCTCGATGCGTTCGAACAGGTTCGAGGCGTCCAGGCTGCCGGTGAAGAACTCCTGGCCACCGGCGCGTACAGCCTTCAGGCGGGTCAGGGTGTCGGTGTCTTCAGCGCTGAAGAACAGCAGCGGGATCTTGTGTTTGAGGCCTTCCTGCACGCTCTGTGCAAGCTGTAGGCCGCAGCCGGGGCCGGAGAAATCGACTTCCATCAGGATCGCGGCGGGGTGGCGTTCCAGGATGGCGTTGCGAAACGCGTTGGCAGTGTCCAGGGCAATGGCCGTCATGCCGAAGAACTCTAAGCGCTGGACCAGTTGCTCGGCACGCTCGATATGTTGCAGCGCCAGGTACACCGGTTTGCGCAGCGGCGGTAGCACGGTTTGCTCGAAACGGTCGCCGTGGCGCAGGCCGGTGCGCGACAGGCGCTGCAGCAGCAGGTTGAGTTGGCTGATCAGTTGGCTGTTGAGGCGACCGCGATTGTCGGCGACCTGTTGCAGGCTGTTATTGATCTCCTCGGCCAGCTGGCGGTGCTCGGCCTGGTCGAAGCGTTCGGCGTAGCGTTGCAGCAGCTGCGTGGCTTCGCGTAACTCGGCCATGCCAGTGTCGTTCCATTCACTGCGTTGCAGGCGCTGCCAGACTTCCAGTACTTGGCGTGCCTGATTGATGACGCGCTGGGCGAAGTGCTGCTTGAGGCGGTCGCTGCAGGGGTCTTCGTGCTCGATCATGGCGCGGGTTCGATTGGGTCGGCTTATGCAGGGGAAGTGATGGCTTATTGCTAGCAATCGTACCACTGGCGAACGGTTTTGTTCGCGCCGTCGATCTATTGGCGTCGGCCTTCTGTCGACCCCGTCACAGGTGGCAGATTGACTCAGACGCGCTAAGTTTGCCGATCTTCGCTGCGCAGCACGCCGCGCTTCACTTATAGTTAAAGCCAGTCGCGCAACCCTGCGAGGGGATTGTGGTCGAACGAGAGCCTGCGGGCGGCGCTGCCACAGCGCAGCACGCTCCGCTGTGGCCTCGCTACTTGAGTAAAAAAGGACAACGCCATGCTGGATTGGAAGAATCGAACTGCCGCTGCGTCTGCTGGCGCCACCGGCTCAGCTGACAGTACCCCCAACAAGTCCTCCGCTAACTGGGTTGTACGCACCGTGGGTGGATTGATCGGGCTTTTCCTGCTGTTGGCGCTGGTCGTCGGCTGGTACTGGAGTCAGGAGCCTGCGCAGTTTTCTGTGCAGCAACGCGCCGAGGCGGCTTCCCAGGCGCGCGGGCATAAGCTGGTGAATGGTTACACCACTGCCGAAACCCTCAAGCAGGTGGCCAATACGTTGCTCGACAAGCCGGGCGGCTATCTGTCCAACGACCTCGCGCCGCCGGGCCTGTGGCTCGACAACATGCCGAGCTGGGAGTTTGGCGTGCTGGTGCAGGTGCGTGATATGTCCCGCGCGCTGCGCAAGGACTTCACCCGTTCGCAATCGCAATCCACCGAAGACCCGGATTTGGCCAAGGCCGAGCCGCGCTTTCACTTCGACAACAAGAGCTGGGCGCTGCCGGCCTCCGAGGCCGAGTATGCCGAAGGCATCAAGTCGCTTGATCGCTATCTGGCTCGCCTTGCCGATCCCAGTCAGTCCAATGCGCAGTTCTATACCCGCGCCGATAACCTCAACAACTGGCTGGGCGATGCCGCGACCCGTTTGGGTTCGCTGTCGCAGCGTCTGTCGGCCAGCGTGGGTCAGGTACGTCTGAATACCGCGGTGGTTGATCCGGCGCTGGCCGAAAGCGTGGCTCAGGCCGACTTTGTCGAAGGCGTGAACTACGAAACACCGTGGTTGCAGATCGACAACGTGTTCTACGAAGCCCGTGGTCAGGCCTGGGCGCTGGCGCACCTGCTGCGCGCCATCGAAGTGGATTTCGCCGATGTGCTGGCGAAGAAGAACGCCACCGTCAGTGTGCGTCAGATCATCCGTGAGCTGGAGGCCGCGCAGGAACCCCTGTGGAGCCCGATGATCCTCAATGGCAGCGGTTATGGTTTGCTGGCTAACCACTCGCTGGTGATGGCCAACTATATTTCGCGGGCCAATGCCGGCCTGATCGATCTACGCCAACTGCTGTCGCAGGGCTGATCGGTGGCCTGGTCTGACGCTGAGGCGGCGCACCGCGCTGCCTCGGATCGCGAGCGCATCGCCTGGGTCGACGAGGATGACCAGTTGCTGGGTGGCGTGCTGCGCAGCGAACTGCGTCAGCGCCATTTGCGCGGCCGGGGCACCTATATCCTGCTCTTCAACAGTGCCGGCCTGCTCTGCGTGCACCGGCGTACCCTGAGTAAGGCGCTGTATCCGGGCTACTGGGATGTGGCCGCCGGCGGCATGGTGCTGGTGAATGAAAGCTATGCCGAGTCCGCCGCCCGCGAACTGGCGGAAGAGCTGGGCATCGTTGATGCGGTGCTGGTTGAGCACGCGCATTTTCGTTACGACTCGCCGGAAAGTCGCCTGTGGTGCATGGCCTATTCGGCGGTCTCCGACGCGCCGCTGGTGTTGCAGCCTGAGGAAGTCGTGGAGGCGCGATTTATCACCATCGAACAGGCCTTGGCGGAGACCCAGCATTTGCCCTATTGCCCCGATTCGCTGGCCGCCTTGCAGCGTTATCTGGCAGCCACTGCGTAGGATGGGTCGGGCCGCGTAGGTTAGCCGTAGGCGTAACCCATCGTTTCGCGAGGAGGGGTATTGCTGCGCTCAACCCATCCTACGACCAGCTCTGGCAGGGTAATCCCGCGCCGTTTAAGGCTTTGTGCAGGATATGTGGACGTTTTGTTCGGCATCCTGCACAGCGTCGCTTATGCGCCGAGTAATGGCGCATTTTTACACTTAGCAGCAGCGTTTTTTGCCGTTACACTGCGCCGCCTTCAAGCCTTGGCCGTAAAGCCTAGGTGCGCTGCCCCTGCCAGAGTGGGGCTTCGCGGTCGACGCCTTAACCGGTATTCAGTCGGCCAGTCGCTATCCGGCCCCCTTCGAGGACAAACCGGTGGTCAAGAAAGCTTCCTCATTTGCCGCCCTTAGCGGCCTGGTGTATTCCACTGATAGCGGTCGGCATTGCCCTGACTGCAGCCAGCCGGTGGACGCCTGCACCTGCAAACAAACCCAGATTCCCGACGGTGATGGCATTGCCCGCGTGCGCCGCGAAACCAAAGGCCGTGGCGGCAAAACGGTGACCAGCATCAGCGGCGTGCCGCTGGCCGAAGAGCCGCTGAAAGAGCTGGTGGCGGCGCTGAAGAAGCGTTGCGGTTGCGGCGGTTCGCTCAAGGACGGGGTGATCGAGATTCAGGGCGATCACGTCGAACTGCTGATTGCCGAACTGCTCAAGCGCGGCTTCAAGGCCAAGAAGTCCGGCGGCTGATCCAGGTTTTCTAAAGGTGCTCGGCAGTTGCACTGTCAATTGCCGGGCTATTGTCATTTCCAGAGTTTAATCTGTACGCGCCTTGGTTATGCCCGGGCCACTATCGCCAGTAAGGGAGACTTCAATGTCTGCACGACGCACACGCAAAGATGACGGCAGCCAATGGACAGTTGCGGACAGCCGCAGCGTTTATGGCATTCGCCATTGGGGCGCGGGTTACTTCGCGATCAATGACAAGGGTCGTGTCGAAGTGCGCCCGAACGGCCCGAAAAGCACGCCGATCGACCTCTACGAGCAACTCGATGAGTTGCGTTCCAGCGGTCTGTCGCTGCCGTTGCTGGTGCGTTTCCCGGATATTCTGCAGGACCGCGTGCGCCAGCTGACTGGCGCCTTCGACGCCAATATCGCGCGCCTTGAGTACCAGAGCCCCTACACCGCGCTGTACCCGATCAAGGTCAACCAGCAGGAAGCGGTGGTGGAAAACATCATCGCCACGCAGAACGTTTCCATCGGCCTGGAAGCCGGCTCCAAGCCGGAGCTGATGGCCGTGCTGGCGCTGGCCCCGAAGGGCGGCACCATTGTCTGCAACGGTTACAAAGACCGTGAATTCATCAAGCTGGCGTTGATGGGGCAGAAGCTCGGTCACAACGTATTTATCGTGATCGAGAAAGAGTCTGAAGTGCAGCTGGTGATCGAGGAGGCGGCCGAGCTCAAGGTTGCGCCGCAGATCGGTCTGCGTGTGCGTCTGTCGTCGCTGGCATCGAGCAAGTGGGCTGACACCGGCGGCGAGAAATCCAAGTTTGGCCTGTCGGCGGCGCAGTTGCTGTCGGTGGTTGAGCGCTTCCGCGCGGCGGGTCTGGATCAGGGCATCCGTTTGCTGCACTTCCATATGGGTTCGCAGATCGCCAACCTGTCCGACTACCAGCACGGCTTCAAGGAAGCCATCCGCTATTACGGCGAGCTGCGTGGCCTCGGCCTGCCGGTCGACCATATCGACGTCGGCGGCGGCCTGGGTGTGGATTACGACGGCACTCACTCGCGCAACGCCAGCTCGATCAACTACGACATGGATGACTACGCCGGTGTGGTGGTCGGCATGCTTAAAGAGTTCTGCGACGCGCAAGAGCTGCCGCATCCGCACATCTTCTCCGAGAGCGGCCGCTCGCTGACCGCGCACCACGCCATGCTGGTGGTGCAGGTCACCGATGTGGAAAAACACAACGACGAGATCCCCAAGATCGAGGACGTTACCAGCCTGCCGGAAACCGTGCGCTATCTGGTTGAGCTGCTCGGTCCGACCGATATCGAGATGGTCACCGAAACCTACTGGCGCGCCACCCACTACATGAGCGATGTGGCCAGCCAGTACGCCGACGGCAAACTCAGCCTGACCGAAAAGGCCTTGGCTGAGCAGTGCTACTTTGCCGTCTGCCGTCGCCTGCATAACTCGCTGAAGGCGCGTCAGCGTTCGCACCGTCAGGTGCTGGATGAGCTGAACGACAAGCTGGCCGACAAGTACATCTGCAACTTCTCGGTGTTCCAGAGCCTGCCGGACACCTGGGCCATTGGCCAGGTGCTGCCAATTCTGCCGCTCAACCGTCTCGACGAAGAGCCGCTACGCCGCGCGGTGCTGCAGGATCTGACCTGCGACTCCGACGGCAAAATCCGGCAGTACGTCGACGAGCAGAGCATCGAGACCAGCCTACCGGTGCACGAAGTGCGCGAGGGAGAGGACTACCTACTGGGGATCTTCCTAGTCGGTGCCTATCAGGAAATTCTCGGCGACATGCACAACCTGTTCGGCGACACCGACTCGGTGAACATCTACCAGAACGCCGATGGCAGCGTGTACCACGCCGGTATCGAGACCCACGACACCATCGAGGACATGCTGCGCTACGTGCACCTGTCGCCGGAGGAGCTGATGACTCACTACCGCGACAAGGTCGCCAGCGCCAAGATCACCCCGCGCGAACGCACCCAGTTCCTCGATGCACTGCGTCTCGGCCTGACTCGTTCGTCCTACCTGTCGTAATACGCACCTGCTGAATGCACAGGCCCCGCAATGCGGGGCCTTTTGCTATGGCGCGGCTTCACGCTTAAGCAGCGCGGCCTTGCGTTCCAGGCCCCAGCGGTAACCGCCGAGGCTGCCGTTGCTGGCAATCACCCGGTGGCAAGGGATGAGCAGCCCCAGCGGGTTGCTGGCGCAGGCCCGCGCCACGGCACGCGGGTGGCTGTCGAGTTGCGCAGCCAGTTCGGCGTAGCTGCGCGTCTGCCCTGTGGGGATTTGCTGCAACGCGCGCCACACCTGCTGCTGAAATACCGTGCCACGCATATCCAGCGGCAGGTGGGCGGCGCGCTGTGGCTCGCAGATCTGTGCGAGTAGCTGGCCCAGCCACTCGCCCAGCCCCAGGTCATCACGCTGAATAACCGCAGCGGCAAAGCGTTGTTGCAGTTCTGCCTGCAAGGTGGCCGGCTCGTCAGCCAGCAGCACGGCGCAAACACCGCCAGCGCTGCTGGCCAGGAGTATCTGGCCAAGCGGGCAGGGCGCAATGGTGTAGCGCAGGTGTTCACCGGCCGCTTGTTTGCGGCGCTGAGCTGGGCTCAAGGCGCTAGCGTGCTGATACAAGTCGCGGGTGCTGGTGTAGCCAGCTGTTAAGGCGGCATCCAGCACGCTGTGTGCGTGGGGCAAGTGCTGCTCTAATTGCTGCTGGCGGTAGGCGGCGCTCCAGGCGTGCGGGGTCATGCCGGTGCGCAGTTTGAAGGCGCGGGCTAGGTGAGAGGCGGACAGGCCGATCTGTGCTGACAGTTGGGCAAGTGTCAGGTGTTGCTCGCTGTCTGCCAGTCGCTGGCAGGCGGCAATCACCAGCGCGTCGAGTTGCTCCGCCGGGCTTTGCCCTTGCGGTGAGCAGCGTTTGCACGGGCGGAAACCGGCTTTTGCCGCGCTGCCCGGGTCGGCATAAAAGCTGACGTTGTCACGCTTGGGCCGCCGTGCCGGGCAACTGGGCCGGCAATATATTCCCGTGCTGTGCACGGCGAATACAAAGGCGCCATCCTGAGCGGCGTCGCGGTTACATATGGCGTGCCAGCAGTGTTCGGTGTCGAGCATCAGCGAATCTCCCTGAGGTCTTGTGGATTGTCGGCTGCGGCGGCTGAGCTGCCAATCCACTTGTGACTTTCAAACAGCGCTGAGTGCACGATCAGTACGCAGGTTTTTCTTACGCGTCCGGCGGCGTAGCCCGGCTACGGCTATTGATCCGCGCGGCTTAACGCCATATTTATGCATCCGTTAAGCCTCAGCTGCGCTCACGAGGGTGGGCGCTTGGCTTGGATTGACGTATAAGGGGCGGCAGAGCCGACTTGGGCAACACAGGACCCCTGATTAAAGCTGATGAAGACGCCAAAACGTATTGAGCCCCTGGTTGAAGCCGGGCTGGTCGATGAAGTGATACGCCCGCTGATGAGCGGTAAAGAAGCTGCGGTCTATGTGGTGCGCTGTGGCGAAGAACTGCGCGTCGCCAAGGTCTATAAAGAAGCCAACAAACGCAGCTTCCGTCAGGCCGCCGAGTACCAGGAAGGCCGCAAGGTGCGTAACAGCCGTGATGCCCGGGCCATGGCCAAGGGCTCGAAGTACGGCCGCAAGGGCCAGGAAGACGCCTGGCAGAATGCTGAAGTGGCGGCGCTGTTCCGCCTGGCCAATGCCGGCGTGCGCGTCCCCAAACCGTATGACTTCCTCGAAGGCGTGCTGCTGATGGAACTGGTCGATGACGGCGAGGGCGATGCTGCGCCGCGCCTCAACGATGTTGATCTGCACCCGGACGATGCCCGCGAATTCCATGCTTTCATGATTCAGGAAGTGGTGAAAATGCTCTGCGCCGGTCTGGTGCATGGCGACTTGTCTGAATTCAACGTACTGCTCGATCCAGGTGGCCCGGTGATTATCGACCTGCCCCAGGCGGTGGATGCGGCCGGCAATAACCATGCGTTCAAGATGCTTGAGCGTGATGTCGGCAATATGTCCGCCTATTTCGGTCAGTTCGCCCCGGAGCTACGCTTTACCAAGTACGCCAAGGAGATGTGGGCGCTGTATGAGGCCGGTGAACTGACTCCGGAAACCCCGCTCACTGGTGAGTTTGATGACCCGGAAGAAGAAGCCGATATCGACGCAGTGATGCGCGAAATCAAGGCCGCACTGGCCGATGAGGAGCGGCGCCAGGCGTTGCTGAATGCCGAAGACGCGCTCAAAGGCGAAGAACCTCCGCCACCTTGGGCGCAATAGGCTGAGAATGCTGCAGAGAAAAATGCCGCTTACCTGATCAGGTCAGCGGCATTTTTTATCTCAGTTATCCATCACCGGCAGCGTTCAGTCTGTAGGGTGGATGACGTTTTTTCATCCACCCTCGGGAGGCGCGGTGGTGGATGGGTGGAGCGACATCCACCCTGCGGGGCCGCAGCATGAACCTAAGGCTATAGCCGCGCAGCCTTGAAGGTATCGCAGCTGCCAACATTGCCTTGGGCAAAGCCGGTTTTAAACCAGCGTACGCGTTGCTCAGAGGTGCCGTGGGTGAAGGAGTCCGGCACCACTTGGCCACGCGCCTGCTTCTGCAGGCGGTCATCGCCGATGGCATTGGCGGCGTTCAGCGCTTCTTCAATATCCCCTGGTTCCAGCCAGTCATTGCGGCGCTGGCCGTGGTAAGCCCATACGCCTGCCAGGCAGTCGGCCTGCAGCTCCTGGCGCACCAGTAGGCCGCTGGCACCTTCCACCCGCTCGCCCTGTTGCCGCGCCGCGTTGACCTTGGCCGAGACGCCGAGCAGGGTTTGCACGTGGTGGCCGACTTCGTGAGCGATCACGTAGGCCTGAGCAAAGTCACCGGCAGCGCCAAAGCGTTGTTCCAGCTCGCGGAAAAACGCCAGGTCGATATACACCCGCTGATCGCCCGGGCAATAGAACGGCCCGACCGCTGAGTTAGCGAAGCCGCAGGCCGAGTTGACACCGCCGCGAAACAACACCAGCGTGGGATCGCGGTACTGCCGATTGGCGCCCTGGAAAATTTCCCGCCAGGTGTCCTCGGTGTCGCCCAACACGGCGCGCACAAATTCCGACTGCTCGTGATTGCTTGCCGGCGCGGAGCTTTGTGGCGCACTGACCGAGCCGCCCTGCATGGCTTGTCCGGCCAACTGGCCGAGGATCTGCATCGGGTCCTGGCCGTTGAGCAGGCCAATGACCACCACAATGGCCACGCCGCCCAAGGTCAGCCCTTTGCCGCCGCCCATTCGTGAGCTGCTGCCGCGTGCGTCCACCACGTTGTCACTGCGTCTTCCACGTTTCCAGCGCATGGTTGTCGTCCTGTAATAAGTGGTGGGCGTGTGTGCTGGCTCGCCGTAGGCCCGTTATCCGTGGCTCAGTTGGCCGGATAGTCGCTGATAATCTGCTCTGCGCCTTGCTTGTCCAGGCCGATCACCTGATAAGCATCGCGCACATTGCCGTATTCCATGCCGGGCGAGCCGGTCGGCATGCCCGGTACAGCGGCGCCGAGCAGGTCGGGTTGTTTACGCAATTTGAGGATGTCGGCGGCCGGCACATGGCCTTCGATAAACTGGCCGTCAATGACCCCAGTGTGGCAGGAGGCGAGGCGAGGTGGCACGCCCAGGCGCTGTTTTACCGCGCTCATGTCGTTCTCAATATGGTCGTTGACGGTAAAGCCGTTGTCTTGCAGGTGGCTGATCCAAGCTTTGCAGCAGCCGCAATTGGGGTCGCGGTGGACGTCGATGGTCAGCGGTTCGGCAACAACGCTCAGGCTGCTGAGTAGGCCGGCGAGAAGAATAAGCGGGCGCATAAGTGGGCTCCTAGAGTCAATGCTGGAAGCTTACCGCTCAATCTGCACAGCAACCACAGTGGATTTCCGAAACGCCCGAAGTGCGCTTATGCTGCAAAGCCGATCCCCGGGCTAAGGATGCTGTTCATGCTATTTGCACGCGTAATTCTGCTGATTCAATTGCTGGCATTGGCTGGCTTGGGGCTGGCTTATTTCATCAACCCCCATGAAATGGCCAATCTCAGCGGCATGCTGCTGATGTCGCCCGCGGCGGCGACCGACATGCGCGCGTTTTACGGCGGTTTGCAGATCGGCCTAGCGGCGTTTATCGGGCTGTCACTCAGCCGCCTGGACCTGACCCGCGCCGCCTTGACCCTGCTGGTGCTGCTTTACAGCTCGCTGGCGTTGGCGCGCATCGGCGGCCTGTGGCTGGATGGCGGCGCGCAGCAGACCTTTAACTTCTACGCGCTGCTGCTGGAAGTGGTGTCTGTGGGGCTTTGCTTCTGGGCGCTGCGTGGGTTGCCGCGCCAGTAAAGCTAGCGGCGCTCCAGCAGCACACCTGACTCCATGTGGTGGGTGTAGGGGAACTGGTCGAACAGTGCGCAGCGCGTCACTTTGTGGGTGTCGCTGAGTTGCGCGATGTTGGCGGCCAGGGTCTCCGGGTTGCAGGAGATATACAGAATGCGCTCAAAGCGCCGGGTCAGCTCGCAGGTGTCCGGGTCCATCCCGGCACGCGGCGGGTCGACAAACACGCAGCCAAAGTCATAGCTTTTCAGGTCGATACCGGCCAGGCGGCGGAACGGGCGCACTTCATTCAGCGCTTCGGTCAGTTCTTCGGCGGACAGACGCACCAGGGTGATGTTGTCTACGCCGTTGTCTTCCAGGTTGGCCAAGGCGGCATTCACCGAGGACTTGCTGATCTCGGTGGCCAGCACTTTGCGTACGCGGGTGGCCAGCGGCAGGGTGAAGTTGCCGTTGCCGCAGTACAGCTCCAGCAAGTCATCCTGGCGTTCACCGAGCGCTTCATAGGCCCAATTCAGCATCTTCTGGTTCACTTCGCCGTTGGGCTGGGTGAAGGCGCCTTCTGGTTGGCGATAGCTGAAGGTGCGACCGGCGACGTTGAGTTTCTCCTCAACATAATCCTTACCGATGACGATGCGCTTGCCCTTGGAGCGACCGATGATGCTTACCTGCAGTTCGTCGGCGAGCAGCTCGGCTGCGGCTTGCCAGGCGTCATCCAGCGGGCGGTGGTAGCACAGGGTAATCAGCCCGTCGCCGGCCAGGGTGGTGAGGAATTCGACCTGAAACAGCTTGAAGCTCAGCGCACTGCTGGCCTGCCACGCCGCTTTCAGGCGCGGCATCAGCGCATTGATCTGCGCGCTGGCAATGGGGAAGTCTTCAAAGAAAATCGGCGTGTGCTTATCACCTGCTTCGAACATGGCGTAGTGGCGGTCTTCACCCTCACGCCACAGGCGAAATTCTGCACGCAAGCGATAGTGCTCGCGAGCAGACTCGAACACTTCGGGTGCGGGGGCATTAAAAGGCGCCAGCAGCTCGATCAGGCGCTGCTGCTTTTCAGCCAGCTGGACGGCGTAGCTGGCGGGATCGAACTGGGAACGGCTCATGCAAGACTCTTTTCAAAAAAGGCGCGGGTGAACCATGGCCACCCGCAAGGTATCAGGCGAAGTACGCCAGTTTGATCACAAACAATGCCGACAACACCACCAAAGCGGGGTTGAGGTCGCGCCAGCGGCCCGCCAGCAGCTTGATCACGGTCCAGGCGATAAAGCCAAAGGCAATGCCGTTGGCAATCGAGAAGGTCAGTGGCATGGCCAGGGCGGCGATGACCACCGGGGCGGCGACGGTGAGGTCGTCCCAGTCGATCTGCGCCAGGCTGCTCATCATCAGCACGGCGACAAACATCAGCGCCGGGGCGGTGGCGAAGGCTGGTACGGCGCCGGCCAGTGGTGCGAAGAACAGGCTCAGCAAAAACAGTGCAGCCACCACGCAAGCGGTCAGGCCAGTGCGGCCGCCGGCGCTGATGCCCGCCGCGGATTCGATATAGCTGGTGGTGGTCGAGGTGCCCATTGCGGCGCCGGCCATGGTCGCGGTGCTGTCGGCCAGCAGAGCGCGGCCGAGCTTGGGCATTTTGCCGTCTTTATCCAGCAGGTTGGCTTTTTGCGCGACGCCGACCAGGGTGCCGGAGGTGTCGAACAGGTCAACGAAGAGGAAGGCGAAAATAACGCTGAGCAGGCCGATATCCAGCGCGCCCATGATGTCCAGTTGCAGCAGCGTCGGCATCAGCGACGGCGGCATCGAGACCACGCTGTCGAGCTGCGACAGACCGAACACAATCGACAGGCCAGTGACCAGCAAAATACCGATCATCACCGCACCGGTGACGCGGCGGTAAGCCAGTGCAGCGATCACGAAGAAGCCCAGGCAGGCCAGCAGTGGGGCGCCTTGGCTGAGGTCACCTAGGCCCACCAGGGTGGCCGGGTTGTCGACCACGATACCGGCGTTTTTCAGCGCGATGATCGCCAGGAACAAGCCAATACCGGCAGCAACGCCGGCCCGCAACGCCATCGGGATGCTGTTGATGATCCACTCGCGAATCTTGAAGATCGACAGCAAAAAGAAGATCACCCCGGAGAGGAAGACCGCGCCCAATGCCACCTGCCAAGTGTGACCCATGGTCAGCACCACGGTGTAGGTAAAGAAGGCGTTGAGGCCCATGCCCGGCGCCAGGGCGATCGGGTAGTTGGCGATCAGGCCCATGATGGCCGAGCCGATGGCGGCTGCCAGGCACGTGGCGACGAACACCGCGCCTTTATCCATGCCGGCTTCGGCAAGGATGTTGGGGTTGACGAAGAGGATGTAGGCCATCGTCAGGAAGGTGGTCAGCCCCGCCAGCATCTCGGTGCGCACCGTGGTGTTGTGGGCTTTGAGTTGGAACAATCTTTCCAGCATGTGCAGCTCCCCGATAACGGCGTTCTGTGCCGTGTTTATGCAAACCGAAAGCAAAGCACATCCACATGGTTGTGCATGTTTTTGCTGGCGATCTGGAAAAAGGCGCGCATCATATCAGCTCGTCTGGGTGCGGTGAATTTATGACCGATCAGGCAGCTTATGGCTGTATGCAAACGTGGCGGGTGGAGGTGCGAATGCTGGTAAACCGCGACCCGCACAGATACCTGTCCGCGCCTGCGGTGGCCTGCCGCCGCGAGGCAGAACAACGTCGGTAAAAGGCGCCAAATCCCTTGTGGCAGGCTGTCACGCGACAATCAACCACAGCGGAACTTGCCCGTGCTGGGGATACTCTTCAACTAAGCCTTGACCTGGATCAAGGCTGTCGGATTCGTCATGTGGCCGAGCCGTTGTCGGCGTAAGGCGCTCTGTCCGACGGTTGCCCGTAGCGTATCCGCGGGGCAGCTGGCTGTTTTACCTGACTGAGGACGCACCATGTTCGGATTAGAGGCACTCGACCTCGCCCGTATCCAGTTTGCTTTCACCATCTCTTTCCACATCATCTTTCCGGCCATCACCATTGGCCTGGCCAGTTACTTGGCGGTGCTTGAAGGGCTCTGGCTGAAAACCGGGCAGGAGGTGTACCGCGACCTGTACCACTTCTGGGCGAAGATATTTGCGGTCAACTTCGGCATGGGCGTGGTCTCTGGCTTGGTCATGGCCTACCAGTTCGGCACTAACTGGAGTGCCTTTTCCGACTTCGCCGGGGCGGTCACCGGGCCGCTGCTGACGTATGAAGTGCTCACCGCATTCTTCCTAGAAGCGGGCTTCCTGGGTGTCATGCTGTTTGGCTGGAACCGCGTCGGTCCGGGCCTGCACTTCTTCTCCACGGTGATGGTGGCGGTCGGTACGTTGATCTCAACTTTCTGGATTCTTGCCTCCAACAGTTGGATGCACACCCCGCAGGGCTTCGAGATTATCGACGGGCGGGTGATCCCGGTTGACTGGTTCGCGGTGGTGTTCAACCCTTCGTTCCCCTACCGGCTGGCGCATACGGCGACGGCAGCATTCCTCTCCACGGCGTTCTTCGTCGGCGCCTCGGCGGCCTGGCACTTGCTGCGGGGGCGCGACAATCCGGCAATTCGCAAGATGCTCTCGATGGCCATGTGGATGGCCTTGATCGTGGCGCCGATTCAGGCGGTGATCGGCGACTTACACGGCCTCAACACGCTGAAGTATCAGCCGGCGAAAATCGCCGCGATTGAAGGCCACTGGGTAAACCACGGTGACGAGCCGACTCCGCTGATTCTGTTCGGCTGGCCAGATATGCAGCGCGAGGAAACCCGCTTCAAGATCGAGATTCCCGCGCTGGGTAGCCTGATCCTGACCCACAGTCTGGATAAGCAGGTGCCGGCGCTCAAGGAGTTTGCCAAAGAAGATCGGCCTAATTCGACCGTGGTGTTCTGGACCTTCCGGGTCATGGTTGGCATCGGCATGCTGATGATTCTCACCGGCCTCTGGGCTTTGTGGCTGCGCGCGCGCGGCAAGCTGTTCCAGGCGCGGCCGTTCCTGCACCTGGCGGTGTGGATGGGGCCGTCGGGCATCATCGCCCTGCTTGCCGGCTGGTACACCACCGAAATTGGCCGCCAGCCGTGGGTGGTCCAGGGGTTGATGCGCACCGCCGACGCTTCCTCCGGGCACAGCTTTGCGCAGATGAGCCTGACCTTGGCGTTGTTTGTGGTGGTGTACTTCGCCCTGTTTGGCGCGGGCCTCGGCTACATGATGCGTCTGGTGCGCAAAGGTCCGGTTACCGATGAAGGCAAGGAAGTTGCCGAGGGCGGTCCAGGCCAGAAGCGTACGCCGTCACGGCCACTGTCTGCAGCCGAAGAAAGCTTCGACGAAGGCGGAAGCGACTCACTGGCTGAGAGGAATTGAACATGGGTATTGATCTCTCGCTGATCTGGGCCGTGATCATTGCCTTCGGGGTGATGATGTATGTGGTCATGGACGGTTTCGACTTAGGCATCGGCATCCTCTTTCCCTTTGTCAAAAGTGAAGGTGAACGCGATGTCATGATGAACACCGTGGCGCCCGTCTGGGACGGTAACGAAACCTGGCTGGTACTCGGTGGCGCGGCGTTGTTCGGCGCATTTCCGCTGGCCTATGCCGTGGTGCTCAACGCGCTCTACCTGCCGCTGATTTTTATGCTGCTGGGGCTGATCTTCCGTGGCGTGGCGTTTGAGTTCCGTTTCAAGGCTAAGGCGGCCAAGCGGCATCTCTGGGACAAGGCGTTTATCGGCGGCTCGCTGACCGCGACCTTCTTTCAAGGAGTGGCGCTGGGTGCCTATATCGATGGCTTCGAGGTGGTTGATCGGGCCTATGCCGGTGGTGCGCTGGACTGGCTTACGCCGTTCTCGCTGTTCTGCGGCCTGGCGCTGATTGCTGCTTATGCCTTGCTCGGCTGCACCTGGCTGATCATGAAGACGGAGGGGCGTCTGCAGGAGCAGATGCACAACATGGCGCGGCCGTTGGTATTTGTCCTGCTAGGCGTCACCGGCATTGTCAGCCTGTGGACGCCACTGGCCCATGCCGACATCGCCGAGCGCTGGTTTAGCCTGCCGAATATCTTCTGGTTTATGCCGGTGCCGCTGCTGGTGCTGCTGTGCACCTGGGCGCTGCTGCGTGCGGTGGCGCGTAACGCCAACTACGCGCCGTTCCTGCTGACCCTTACGCTGATCTTCCTCGGCTACAGCGGCCTGGGTATCAGCCTGTGGCCAAATATCATCCCGCCGTCGATCAGCATCTGGGAAGCCGCTGCACCGCCGCAGAGTCAGGGGTTCATCCTGGTCGGGGCGCTGTTCATCATCCCGTTTATCCTGATGTATACCGCCTGGAGCTATTACGTGTTCCGCGGCAAGGTTACGGAAGAAGATGGTTACCACTGAGGCTTGGCTACGGTCTGCTGCGCGTCGGCTCTGCTGCGTTAAAAGCCGGCTCGGAAAGCCGCTTGCGGCTAACGCGCTTCAGCGCGGCCCGCAGGGCGAGTGAAACGAGTAATGCTCATGTGCAAAAGCTCCCGCCTGCTTTGACCAGCCGGAGGCTGTTACTAACGTAGCGCCTTGCAGGACTCTAGCTCGCGAGACCTCAGGTCACTAATGAGGGCGCAAAATGAATGATCTAGACGAGAAAAAGCCGCTGTTGCAGCGGCTCGGCTGGCTGGTAGCGATCTGGGCTGGCAGCGTGTTGGCGTTGGGCGCGGTGTCTTATGTGCTGCGGTTGTTTATGCAGGCGGCGGGGATGGGTACGCCGTAAGTGGCGACAGGTGCTGAAAGTGTTGCCTTCAGTCAACAAAAAGCCCGCCGATTGGCGGGCTTTTTGTTACAGGCGTTAAGCCTTAGTTACCGTAAACCGGGAACTTGGCGCAGACCGCTTTAACTTGCTCGCGGATGCGCGCTTCAACCGCTTCGTCGCCCAGGTTGGCGAGGATCTCGCAGATCCAGCCAGCCAGTGCGCGGCACTCTTCTTCCTTGAAGCCGCGTGTGGTCACCGCCGGGGTGCCGATACGCAGGCCGGAGGTGACGAACGGCGAACGTGGATCGTTCGGTACGCTGTTCTTGTTCACGGTGATAAAGGCGCGACCCAGGGCGGCGTCAGCATCTTTACCGGTGATGTCTTGCTTGATCAGGCTGAGCAGGAACAGGTGGTTCTCAGTACCGCCGGAGATGACGTCGTAGCCCTTTTCAATAAACACGCTGGCCATGGCCTGGGCGTTTTTGATCACTTGCTGCTGGTAAGTCTTGAACTCAGGCTGCAGGGCTTCTTTGAAGCACACTGCTTTACCGGCGATCACGTGCTCCAGTGGACCACCCTGGCCGCCTGGGAATACCGCGGAGTTGAATTTCTTCTCCAGCGCTTCGTTGGCACGGGCCAGGATCAGGCCGCCGCGCGGGCCGCGCAGGGTTTTGTGCGTGGTGGTGGTGACCACGTCAGCAAACGGCACTGGGTTCGGGTACACGCCAGCAGCAACCAAACCGGCTACGTGGGCCATGTCGACGAACAGGTAGGCACCGACTTTGTCAGCGATGGCGCGGAAGCGCGGGAAGTCCAGCACCTGCGAGTAAGCGCTGAAGCCGGCAATGATCATCTTCGGCTGATGCTCAACGGCCAGACGCTCAACTTCGTCGTAGTCGATCAGGCCAGTGACGGTATCGATACCGTACTGCACGGCGTTGTACACCTTGCCGGAGAAGCTGACGCTGGCGCCGTGGGTCAGGTGGCCGCCGTGGGCCAGGCTCATGCCCAGTACGGTGTCGCCGGCGTTCAGCAGGGCCAGGTAGACCGCGCTGTTGGCCTGGCTGCCGGAGTGCGGCTGGACGTTGGCGTAGTCAGCGCCGAAGAGTTCTTTGGCGCGGTCGATGGCCAGCTGCTCGACGATGTCGACGTACTCGCAACCGCCGTAGTAACGCTTGCCTGGGTAGCCTTCGGCGTACTTGTTGGTCAGTACCGAGCCTTGGGCTTCCATCACCGCTGGGCTGGTGTAGTTTTCCGAGGCGATCAGCTCGATGTGATGTTCCTGGCGCTGGGCTTCTTGCTCCATCGCGGCAAACAATTCGGCGTCATAACGGGCGATAGTCAAATCACGGCTGAACATGGCATTCCCCTGAGAAAATCAGCTGGGCGGTAGAAAGAGGGGGCGAATTCTACCCCATCCATCCTAAACAGGCATATGAAGCGTGGTCATCTGGCGGACAAGCGGGGCTCATGCAGCCAGGCTGTCAGCCCAGCATAAACAGCGCGGTGCCGGTAAACAGCGCGGTGAACTGGTGCGCCGGCATCGGCCGGCCGAGCAGGAAGCCTTGCACTTCGTCACAATCATGGCCGCGCAGGAAGTCCAGCTGGGCCAGGGTTTCCACGCCTTCGGCGATTACCGTGAGGTTGAGGCTGTGGGCCATGGCGATGATCGCACGGGCAATCTGGCCGTCTTGTTCGCCGTGGGGCAGGCCGTCGACAAAGCTGCGATCAATCTTCAGCACGTCGATGGGGAATTGCTTGAGGTAGTTCAGCGAGGAATAGCCGGTGCCGAAATCATCGATGGCGATAAACACGCCCAGTTGCTTCAGGCTGCTGAGGGTTTGCATGGCGTTGGCCACGTCTTCCATGAGGATGCTTTCGGTCAGCTCCAGTTCCAGGCACGCGGCAGGAATGTCGCTCTGCTTAAGGATTTGCGCAATCCGTTGGTGCAGGTCGCCCTCGGCAAATTGGCGCGCAGACAGGTTGACCGAAATCTTCGGCACGCGAATGTTTGCCTGTCGCCATTCAGCCAGCTGGC
This sequence comes from Pseudomonas spirodelae, assembly GCF_034653255.1. NCBI lineage: Bacteria > Pseudomonadati > Pseudomonadota > Gammaproteobacteria > Pseudomonadales > Pseudomonadaceae > Pseudomonas > Pseudomonas spirodelae. Next base: position 244,954 of record NZ_JAYEET010000039.1, read on the forward strand.
GGCAGGCTTCACGTAGCACCCAGTCGCCGACCTGGACCACCAACCCCAGCTCTTCGAGCACCGGAATAAAATCATCGGGCGGGACCAGGCCGCGCTGCGGATGCTGCCAGCGCAGCAGCGCCTCGGCGCCGGTCAGGCGCTTACCGTCGCCGGAGAATTGCGGTTGGTAATACAGCTTGAATTGACCCTGTTCGAGGGCGTGGCGCAGGTCGCTTTCCAGCTCCAGGCGCTGCAGGGCGCTGGCGTTCATGTCGGCTTGGTAGAACTGGAAGTTGTTTTTGCCGCGCTCCTTGGCGTGGTACATCGCCGTGTCGGCATTCTTCATCAGTTGGCTCAGCTCGTTGCCATCCTGCGGGCTTAGGGCGATGCCGATACTGGCGGTGACGAAGAATTCGCGGCCTTCGAGGATAAATGGCTGCGCGAGGCTGGCGAGAATCTGCTCGCCGACATGAATCGCCCGAGTCATCGCGCCCTCGCGCCGCGCCTCGGACTGCAGCAACAAGGTGAACTCATCGCCGCCCATGCGCGCGACGGTGTCGTCGCTGTCGACGCAGGCGCACAGGCGCATGGCGACTTCCTTAAGCATGCGGTCGCCCGCGGCGTGGCCGAGGGAGTCGTTGATCGGCTTGAAACGGTCGAGATCGAGGAACATCAGCACCACCCATTCCTGGTGCCGTTCACCGTGCTGCAGGGCGCTGTGCAAACGGTCCTGGAACAGCGTGCGGTTGGGCAGCTGAGTCAGGGCGTCGTAGTAAGCCAGGCGGTGGATGCGCTGCTCGCTGGCCTTGCGCTCGCTGATGTCGCTGAAGAAACACACGTAGCTGACCAAGTCACCTTCATCATCCTTAACCGCGGTAATGCCGACCCAGGCTGGGAATTTCTCGCCGTTCTTGCGCTTGAGCCATACCTCACCTTCCCAGCTGCCCTGTTGGTTGAGCTGCTTGATCACAAAACCCAGGTGGCTGGCTTGTTGGGTGTCGGCGGTGAGTAGGCTCGGCAGCTGGTCGAGGATTTGCTTGGGGCTGTAGCCGCTGACTCGGCTGAAGGCATGGTTGACCTGAACGATATAACCCGCCGGGTCGGTAACCAGAATCGCCGCCGTGGAATGCTCGAATACCGTGGCGGCCATGCGCAGGTCTTTCTCCGCGCGGCGCTGCAGGCTGATGTCGCGGCCGACACCGAGCAAGCCCTCGAAGCGCCCGCTGTCATCCCACATGGGCACCAGGCGCAACTCCACGGGGATTTTCCGGCCGTCGGCGCGCAGGGCATCAAAGACGAACAGCTGTGGGACAAAATGGCTGCGCAGTTCGGCCATCCGCAGCGGGTCACCCAAGGCGTTGCGCACGCGCTCAAGCAGCGCATAGAAGCCGCTCAGTTGGTTTGGGTTGGTGGCCAGGCTGAGGAAGCCGTTGCTCAGGGCCCACTCACTGTCATAACCGAGCACGGGCTTTATCGAGGGGCTGACGTAATTGAGCTGTAGGCGGTTGTCAGTGGAGAAAATCACGTCGCTGATACTTTCCGCGAGCAGGCGGTAGCGCTGTTCGCTGGAGCTTAGGGACTCACTGCGGGTGATTTGTTCGGTGATGTCCTTGGCCACGCCGATCAGGCGGCTGACCCGGCCTTTATCATCGCGCGCCAGGGCTTGTTCGCGAATATCAAACCAGTGCCAGTTGCCATTGCGGTGGCGCCAGCGCAGCTCGAATTGCATCAGCATGCCATTGCCCAGCACCTGCTGGATGTTACGCATGCGTTGGTACAACTCGACATCGTCGGGGTGCAAGAGCTTTTCCCACAGGCGTTCGCCGAGCTGGTGCATCTCCGCCTTGCTGTAACCGAGTTGCGGGCCGAGGTGGTTGTTGCTGTACATCACCCGCTTGGCAGTGATGTCGTGCACATAAATGGTGTCGGGTACCGCGCTGACCACATCGGACCAGAAACGCTCGCGTTCGAGCAGGGAGGTTTCGATGCGCTTGCGGTTGGTGATGTCGCTGATGCTCAGGGTCACGGCTTGCAGGTCGTCACTGCTGGCCGGTACGCGCAGCAATAGCCACAGATGGCGCTCTTGACCTTGTGCGGTGACGATCTGGCGTTCCATTTCCAGTTGCCCGCCGCCGCTGAGCAGGGTCTTGATCAGCTGCAGGCGGAAGCCGTTCGGGCGCAGTTGCCCGCTGCTGAACAAGTATTCCCAGGCCTGCGTGCTGGAATTGACGCCCAGCAGCTGCAACACCACCTGGTTGGTCTCAGTCAGGCGCATAAGCTGTGACAGCTCGTTATGGTGCTGTAGGTCGCTGGCCAGCCAGCGCTCTAGCGCGGTGAAGTCCTGCAGCTGTTGGGTGTGTAGGAAGTCATGCAGCTCGCGGAGGTCAAGCACACACAAAGCCGTGCCGGTGCCGTCAAAGATATCCTGGTAACGCCGGCGTGTTTCCTGCAGCACCTGAGAGGCGTGCTGTTCTTCGGTGACATCGCGCAGCACCCAGACAAACCCGGTACGTCGATTGTCTTCGCTGAGGTCGCTGCGGCTGATGTCGTACAGATGGGGCGTGCCGTTTTGCTGGACTTCCACCAGGTCCGGGCCATGGTCATTGTGCAGCCCGGTGTCGTGCAACAGCAGAGGGTCAAGGCGTGGCAGCAGTTTAAGCAGGTGCCAGTCGCGCGCCTGGTCGTTGCTCAGGCCGAACATGGCTTCGGCTTGCGGGTTGAGGTACTGCAGCTGGCCATGCGTGTCGGTGACCAACACGCGCTCCTCGATGGCGCCCAGCACGCTGGCGGCTTGTTGCAGCGAGCGTCGCGAAGCGGTGTTGAGTGCGTGCAGTGTGCGTTGCTCATGCAGCAAGCGATACAGCGCCAGCAGGGTCAAGGTGGCGCAGAGGATGAACAGCAGCAGCTTGCTGGTCTGTTGCGGCAGTTGCTGGGCGCGCACTTTGCGTTCATTGAACAGCGCGCGCAGCTGCCAATCACTGCCCTTGAGCGACGTTTCGAGAATGCTCTGGCTCAGGTTTTCCGCCGTTACGGGTGGTGCAATCCAGGATTTATCAGATATCTGCTTGTCGCTGCTGACAATCACGCGCTGCGCAGTGCGGTCTTCAAGTAGCCACCGGTGAGAGTCTTGATGATGTTCATGCAGCCAGCTGCTGAGTGCCTGGTTGGTTAGGCGCAGCACCCAGAAGCCGCTCGCGGGGCTGTCGGGCTTATGCCGAATGAGCAGGTAGATGCGCCCATTGTCGTTAGCGCTGAAGGTATAGAAAAACCCTTCGTCGCGGCCACGTTGCAGCAGTTCCGTGATGTACAGCGCATCTTCACTGGGGGCATGGCTGTCGGCGATGATCTGGCCCTGGTTATTTAGCCAGACCAGGCTGCGTAACGTCGGGAATACACCGCGCAGGATGTGCAGCAATTCCGCCCACTCATCAGGGGTGCTCGGGGGGCGAACATGCTGATGCAACAAGGCCTGGCCAGCGCGGGCCTTGAGGTCCATGTTCAGGCTGATGTGGTTAGCCAGTTGGCCGCTGTAGGCCAGTGTCAGTTGGCGCTGGTTCTCCAGCAGCTGGCGGGATTCCTGGCGTAGCTGCCAAATCAGTAGCACCAGCATGCTCAATACCAACACCACCAATGCGCCACGCATCGTGCCGCGCATCACCTTGACCGGTGCCGCGCCGGGGGAGTGCGCTGTGGTAGGGGGCGTAACTGTCGGCAACGCGTTGCATCCTGAAGGCTGGGTGGCGATGGGCGAGTCCCTGGCTGGGCGTAGTTTGGCCGGCCAATACGGGGCGGCTAGCATGCCATAACTGTGGCGAAGTGCCAGCGCCGCCGACGAGCGTGGTTTGCCCTGCATCGCGCATTCCGGTAGCTTTGCCCTACGCGCGCGCGACTATTATTACGTTCAGTGCGTTGGCGTCGCCTGGCGGCTGCGTCCCCGCCGTGCAGTTTCACGCTGCACGCATTAGTTGGCGACTCTCTTTCGTTTCATTCCAAAATCAAGGTCATCATGGCTCAATACGTTTACACCATGCATCGGCTCGGCAAAGTAGTGCCGCCGAAGCGGGAAATCCTCAAGAACATCTCCCTGTCGTTCTTCCCTGGCGCGAAGATCGGCGTACTCGGCCTCAACGGTTCGGGTAAATCCACCCTGCTGAAAATCATGGCCGGCGTCGATACCGAGTTCAATGGCGAAGCGCGGCCGATGCCCGAGCTGAATATCGGTTACCTGCCGCAGGAACCGCAGCTCGACCCGAGTAAGACCGTGCGTGAAGTGGTGGAAGAGGCCGTCAGCCAGATCAAGGACGCCCAGGCGCGTCTGGATCAGGTTTACGCTGCTTACGCCGAGCCGGATGCCGACTTCGACAAGCTGGCCGCCGAGCAGGCCAAGCTGGAAGCCATTCTGCAAACCAGCGATGGCCACAACCTGGAGCGTCAGCTGGAAGTGGCCGCCGACGCCCTGCGTCTGCCGGCTTGGGACGCCAAGGTGGCTGTGCTCTCTGGTGGTGAGAAGCGCCGCGTAGCCCTGTGCCGCCTGCTGCTGTCGGCCCCAGACATGCTGCTGCTCGACGAACCAACCAACCACCTGGACGCCGATTCGGTGGCCTGGTTGGAGCACTTCCTCCACGACTTCCCGGGTACCGTGGTGGCGATTACCCACGACCGTTACTTCCTGGATAACGTCGCGGGCTGGATTCTCGAACTCGACCGCGGCGCCGGTATTCCGTACGAGGGCAACTATTCCGGTTGGTTGGAAGCCAAGTCGAACCGTCTGGCGCAAGAGTCCAAGCAGCAGTCGGCTCACGAAAAAGCCATGAAGGAAGAGCTGGAGTGGGTGCGCAAAGGCGCCAAGGCTCGTCAGTCGAAGTCCAAGGCACGCTTGCAGCGCTTCGAGGAAATGCAGTCGCAGGAATTCCAGAAGCGCAGCGAAACCAACGAAATCTACATCCCGGTCGGCCCGCGTCTGGGCGACAAGGTCATCGACTTCGTCAACGTCAGTAAGGGCTATGGCGACCGTATGCTGATCGACAACCTGTCGTTCAGCATGCCCAAGGGCGCCATCGTCGGCGTGATCGGCGGTAACGGCGCCGGTAAGTCGACCCTGTTCCGCATGCTGATGGGCAAGGAACAGCCGGACTCGGGCAGCATCGAGATCGGTGAAACCGTGCAAATGGCCTGTGTCGACCAGAGCCGCGACGACCTCGACGGTAGCAAGAGCGTGTGGGAGGCCGTTTCCGATGGCGCCGACATGATCAAGATCGGTAACTATGAAGTGCCGTCGCGTACCTATGTAGGGCGCTTCAACTTCAAGGGCGGCGACCAGCAGAAGTTCGTCAAGGACCTCTCCGGTGGTGAGCGCGGTCGTCTGCACCTGGCGTTGACCCTGAAAGAGGGCGCCAACGTACTGCTGCTCGACGAACCGTCCAACGACCTCGACGTGGAAACCCTGCGTTCGCTAGAAGAGGCGCTGCTCGACTTCCCAGGCGCTGCCATCGTGATCTCTCACGATCGCTGGTTCCTCGATCGCGTGGCGACCCACATCCTGGCGTACGAAGATGACTCGCACATCGAGTTCTTCGAAGGTAACTACACCGAGTACGAAGCCGACCGTAAGAAACGCCTGGGTGATGCTGCCGCGCAGCCGCACCGCGTGCGTTACAAGAAGCTGGCGCAGTAAGCCAGGCTGAAAATAGAAACGGAGCCGCAAGGCTCCGTTTTTGTTTGTGCGCGTTTATTCAGTAGTAATACCAGCGCAGCGACAGCATCAGCTCGTTTTCCGGTGTTTGCAGATGGCTGAACTGACGGCTGGCACTCATGCGTAAACCGAGGTTATCTGACAGTTCCCATTGCTGGTTGAGCGCCACACTGCGGCGTACTTCGCCTTGCTGAAAGTAGTCGGCTTTGGCTTCTAGGCTCAGGTTTCCCAGTCGGTTGCTCCAGATCAGCCCTGTGTTGAAGCCCGCAGCCGGTGCGATAAATGCGGCGAAGTCACTGTTGTGCTCAACGCGTGCGGTGGCCATGGCGTAGGCCAAGGTGTCGCTGCCCAATTGCCAGGTGCCGCCCGCACCACCGTTAATCTGGCTGACCAGCTCACGGCGCTCATTTTTCCCTGGTACGCGCTCAAGGCCCGCGGCGACTTGCCAGGAAAGCGGTTGCAGCAGGCGGTTGCGTGGGGTCAGTGAACGGATGGTGGCCAGATCAAGGCGCTCGAGTTGCCAGTGATTGCCTTCGTACTGACGCAGCTTGAGTTGCAGAATTTCGATTTGCGCGCCCAGCGGAAAGCCCGCCAGGTTGTCATTCAGGTCGTGGTACGCCATGCGCAGGCCGTATTCGGCGAAGCTGCGGTCGCCAAGGCTGCCGGCGCCCAGTTGCCAGGTGCGCGACTGATGGCCATTTTCCGGCAGTTCCGGGCGCGCTATCGAAAGTTCGCCAGGAGGGTTGCGATTGATCGCCTGTAACAGCTCAAAGCTGCGCGTGGCCTGCACACTGTCACGTTCAGCGCCGGTGGCGTGGTAGCGCACCAAACGATAGGCGGCATCCTGAATCAGCGCGCGGCGCGCAGGCGCTAAACCGAGGAAGGCCGGGTCATGCACCAGGCTGCTGTCGTCAGCCAGGGCCAGCACCCAATCTTGCTCGTTGTCCTGGAGTTGGCTGGCACGGGCGAGCAACTCTTTTTCCCGCGAGGGGCGGTAGTCGATGCGTTCGACCAGGCCGGCCTGTTTGACGGCGCGCACGGTGTCGGTGGGGATGGCGGTGAGTGGGAACTGCTCGGTTAATGCCACGCCGGGGCGGGCGATTTCCAGCAGTTCAAGCAGGCGGAATGAGCAGTTCTCGTCGAAGAAGAAATAATCGAAGCGTACCTGCTTGAGCTCCCACACATGCTCGACCATGCGTGCGGTTTCAGCCGGCGTCAGATTGAGCTCGTACTCCCACAGGTCGCGATTTTCCAAGCGGCTGTATTCGGCCAGTTTGGCGCGATAGGACACCAGTGAAAACAGCCCCGGATAGCCACCCATAAGGCCTTTCCAGGCATACAGCATGCTGTTGTCCATGCCTTCGATGTAGGCACCAAAGTTCAGGGCGTAGCTGAGCAGGGCTGTCCCGCTGGCATCCACATCGGCCTGGTCGATGCGCAGCAAGGTATGGCCGAACATCGACGACGGGCTGTTCAAGTAGGCCGCCGGGAAAATAAGCACGGTCCGGTGTGGCTTTATGTCATCGAACCAGCTGCGGTACTCCGTGCATGTTGGGCTGGGCAGGTCGTCTAACTGCAGGCGTTCGCGCAGCCAGCGGGTGCGCGCGGGAAACACGCATTGCGGGTGACTGTCGCCTGCTTCGGCGGGTTGGTAGAGCGCCTTTAAAGTGGCCTTGAGTTCGGCCGCAGGGTCGCTGTCGCCGTCCTGTGCAAGGAAAAAAACGCTGTCATCAACATAGCTGCGCCAGCCGCCGAACTTGCCGGTTTCGTAATGGCCGAGGGCAATCCAGTAAGGGTCGTTGGCGAGCGTATCCAGAGCTTGCGGCGATACCGCCGGGGCGGCGAGCAGGGGCGTACTGGCCGCGAGTAACAAACTCAATAACAGGTGTTTGGGCATAGTCATCTACTAATGGCGAGGGCAAGCACCCAGAGCACTCAGGTGACGCAAGGCGGTGTAAGGGTTGTTGCCGGCTGCATGCAGCCGGCAGGCGGTTGCGGATTAAGCGGGCTGAGCGTATTTGGCCAGGCGGCTGTCACGCTTGATGACGGTTAAGGTCGCCGCATGCATCTGCTCGCCAGTGATGTCGGCCGAGCTGAAGATTTCACTGAAGTGTTGATGGGTCACGCTCGCGAAATAGGCGCGGTCTTGCTCTTCAATGCCCAGCAGTACGGCGTAGGTGGTCAGGGCTTCGCCTTGGCCTTTGGCCATGTCTTCGGACAGCTCGTCGAGCATGCCATTGATGGCCAGCAATGATCGGCCGCCATAAGTCAGGGTGCCGTCGGTCGAGCAACCGTTGGTGCCGGAGGTCATGCCGAAGGTGGCGTTGCCCGATGTGCCGTTGGTGGTCGAGGCGACAAAGTGCGAAGGCAGGCCGCGCTGGCCTTCAAACAACATATTGCCCCAGCCGCAACTTGGGCCGCCGGGTGCTTCGGCGAGGGCCGTCAGGGAGGTCACGGTGAGTAGGGTGCCGATCAGAATCCGTTTCATAGGGAGTGCTCTTTCAAGTGAAGGAACGTCGACCGACTACTCACTGGCCTCAACTTGAGCATTTTGCAATATCGGCGTGCTGTCAAGCGCAGAGCCGAAAAGAACGTCAATGATCGAAGGTTTACCGCGTGTTGTTTACCAGTAGTGCCGCGCACGGGGCTTTATGGGCGGCAGTGCTATCGACAGGCGTCGGGTTGTTCGCGCCGGGGCTTTTACTGGCTTTGCCAAACGCTCCTCGGTGCTGAGCGGCTTGGTTTAGCCGATTTTTGCCGAGCAGAAACCACGTGGATGCCTTGCCAGTGCGCGCTGCGCGGCGCGAGAATGGCCCATCGTTCCGCGGCCGTTGCCGCCTGTTAAGGATTTCCAATGCCAGACTCTGCCGCAGCTCATTTGCGCTTGGCTCCCGAAGCACTTACGCGTCCCTTTTCACCTGAGCAATTCAACTTCACCAGTACCGAAGACCTCGAACCGTTTCGCGGCGTATTGGGCCAGGAGCGCGCCGTTGAGGCGCTGCAGTTCGGCGTGGCGATGCCGCGCCCAGGCTATAACGTGTTTGTTATGGGCGAGCCGGGTACCGGCCGCTTCTCGTTTGTTAAGCGCTACCTCAAGGCTGAAGCCAAACGCCTGGAAACCCCGGCTGACCGCTTTTACGTCAACCATTTCGACGAGCCCCGCGAGCCGCGTGCGCTGGAGCTGCCGTCCGGCCACTCTGCGGAATTTATCGCGGACATCAACGGCCTGGTCGACAACCTGCTGGCGACCTTCCCTGCAGTGTTCGAGCACCCCTCGTTTCAGCAGAAGAAGAACGCCATCGACCGCGCCTTCAACAAACGCTACGACCAGGCGCTGGATATCATCGAGCGCTTGTCGCTGGAAAAGAGCATTGCCCTGTACCGCGACAGCAGCAATATCGCCTTTACCCCGATGCTGGAAGGCAAGGCGTTGGATGAGGCCGAGTTTGCTCAGTTGCCGGAAGCCGATCGTGAACGCTTCCATGCCGATATTGCCGCTCTCGAAGAACGTTTGAACGAGGAACTGGCCAGCCTGCCGCAGTGGAAGCGTGAGTCGAGCAACCTGCTGCGCCAGCTCAATGAAGAAACCATCACCGTCGCGTTGCAGCCGTTGCTGGCGCCGCTGTCGCAGAAGTACGCAGAGAATGCCGGGGTGTGCGCCTACTTGCAGGCCGTGCAGGTCAATCTGCTGAAGACTGTGGTCGAGCAGTTGGTCGAGGTGGATAAGATCGACGCGCAAACGCGCAAGCTGCTCGAAGAGCAGTACTGCCCGAGCCTGGTGGTGGGCCATCATGCCCAGGGCGGTGCGCCGGTGGTGTTCGAGCCGCATCCGACCTATGACAACCTGTTCGGCCGTATCGAATACAACACCGACCAGGGCGCGCTCTACACCAGCTACCGCCAGCTGCGCCCCGGCGCATTGCACCGCGCCAATGGCGGCTTCCTGATTCTTGAAGCCGAGAAAATGCTCGGTGAGCCGTTTGTCTGGGATGCGCTCAAGCGCGCCCTGCAATCGCGCCAGCTGAAAATGGAGTCGCCGCTGGGCGATCTCGGCCGAATCGCCACTGTGACCCTGACCCCGGAGGTGATTCCGCTACACCTCAAGGTGGTGATCATCGGTTCGCGTCAGCTGTATTACACGCTGCAGGACCTCGATCCGGACTTCCAGGAAATGTTCCGTGTGCTGGTCGACTTCGATGAAGACATTCCGTTGGCCGACGACAGCCTGGAACAGTTCGCTCAGTTGATGAAAACCCGCACTTCGGAAGAGGGCATGGCGCCGCTGACAGCCGCCGCCGTCGCGCGGGTGGCGACCTACAGTGCGCGCCTGGCCGAACACCAGGGGCGTTTGTCAGCGCGCATTGGCGACCTGTTCCAATTGGTCAGTGAGGCCGACTTTATCCGCAGTCTGGCGGGTGATGAAGTGACCGACGCCGGGCATATCGAGCGCGCGCTAAAAGCCAAGGCCACGCGCACCGGACGCGTCTCAGCGCGGATTATCGATGACATGCTCGCCGGGATCATCCTGATTGACACTGCAGGCGCCGCCGTGGGCAAGTGCAACGGCCTGACCGTGCTGGAAGTCGGTGACTCGGCCTTCGGCGTGCCCGCGCGGATTTCTGCCACGGTCTATCCGGGCGGCAGCGGCATCGTCGACATCGAGCGCGAGGTTAACCTCGGTCAGCCCATCCACTCCAAGGGCGTGATGATCCTCACTGGTTATCTGGGCAGTCGTTACGCCCAGGAATTCCCGCTGGAAATCTCTGCGAGTATCGCTCTGGAGCAGTCCTACGGTTACGTCGACGGCGACAGTGCGTCATTGGGCGAGGTGTGTACGTTGATCTCGGCCTTGTCGCGTACCCCGCTCAAGCAGTGTTTTGCGATTACCGGCTCGATCAACCAGTTCGGCGAAGTGCAGGCGGTGGGTGGGGTCAACGAGAAGATCGAAGGCTTCTTCCGCCTGTGTGAGGCCCGTGGTCTGACGGGCGAGCAGGGCGCGATCATTCCGCATTCCAACGTCACCACCTTGATGCTTGACGAGCGGGTGCTACAGGCCGTGCGTGCCGGGCAGTTCCATATCTACGCGGTGCGTCAGGTTGATGAAGCGCTGAGCCTGCTGGTCGGCACCGACGCGGGTACGCCGAATGAGCAGGGGCAGTTCCCCGCGGGCAGCGTCAATGCGCGGGTGGTCGAGCGTCTGCGTGACATCGCTGCCATGGGCATGGAAGACGACGACAAGGACGAGCCGAAAAAGGAAGAGGCCCCCGCCGCGCCAGTAAAAGAGAAGAAGCCGCGGGTGAAAAAGCCAGTGGCCGAGTGACCGCTTGGCTGTGACAGTTCGCTCGGTGGCTGGTCAGTCACTGAGCGAATAAGCGTAGCGCCCAGTGCATCTGCCTCAGACCTGTTTTTCCTCAATTCATCCACACAGTTATCCACAGTGTATGGGGGTAACTGTTGGCTTCCCTCTGGCGCTTACTCGGGTGTAGGCTGAATGCTTGCTACCGAGAGGGTCGTCGCCATGTCGCGCAGCCTCAATCTCACCCGTCATTGTCTGGGCCTGGATACACGCATCGAATGCATGGTGCTGCCGCTGGCCGGCAACGAGGGGCTCTGGGCGCTAATCTGCGCCGCGGGCATGGCGGGCGCTCAACCTTCTGCAATCAAGGCGCAGGGCCCATTCCGCGGGGCTTTGTCGGCCGAACGCATCCTCGTTGATATCGCCGAAAACCTGTGTGTCATGGGGTATCAACCCTGCAGCGATGTACCGATCTGGCGGCTGCATATCCAGGCCGCGTTACGCCGCTTGAACGCCGAGCGGGGTCACCCTGTTGGGGATTTTCAGTCCCAGCCGGATACCTGAGCGCGCATGTGGTGAGTATTTGATCAGGCTTCGCCAGCCTTAGAAATAGTTGGCTTACAGCCATTGATCCTGAGCCTACGCACAAGGTTATCCACAGTTGCCGGGGATAACCGGGCTTGTCATCTATTGCCACACTCCAGGGTTGTTTGAGTGAGGGCGCTGGGTATACTCGCCGCCAGTTTTAAACCCTGAGAGAGCCCCTATGGAACGCTTTATCGAAAACGCCATGTATGCCTCGCGCTGGCTGCTGGCGCCTATTTATTTTGGCCTGTCGCTGGCGTTGCTGGCATTGGCGTTGAAGTTCTTTCAGGAAGTCTTTCATATCCTGCCCAATGTCTTTGCCATGGCCGAGGCGGATCTGATTCTGGTGCTGTTGTCGCTGATCGACATGGCCCTGGTTGGCGGCTTGCTGGTGATGGTGATGATTTCCGGCTACGAGAATTTTGTTTCCCAGCTGGATATCGCCGAGGGCACCGAAAAACTCAGCTGGCTGGGCAAGATGGACTCCAGCTCGCTGAAAATGAAGGTGGCGGCATCCATCGTGGCGATTTCCTCTATCCACCTGCTCAAGGTGTTTATGAATGCGCAGAACATCCCTGACAGCAAGCTGATGTGGTACGTGATCATTCACATGGCGTTTGTGCTGTCGGCCTTCGCCATGGGTTACCTGGATAAGCTGACCAAGCACTGATTTTTCTGAGCGAGTCACCCGCCGCCCGGCCGTTGCAAAACGGACGGGCGGTTTGCGTTTGGCCTTGTGCTTTTGCTGTGTTGTACAAGAATTGTATTTGTATGATTTTTTGTATAACTTCGCTCGCCTGAGGTAATCGCCATGAATCTGCAAAACCTGTCGCAGCACGCCCATGCCGGGCATATCGACGCGCTCAATCTTATTTCCATTGAGGGCGGTATCTACTTGCTCGAAGCGCACATGGATGGGCGTGTCCACCCGCTGCGCGATGGCAACGGTAAAACCCTGCACCTGCGCTCGGTTGAACACGCGCGCGATATGCTCACCGACATGCCGCCGATCCCGTTCCACTTGGTGCATGCCGTGGTGCATGACGAGATGTGCGGTATGCAAGACGGCACTCAAGATGTCCTGCGCGTGCCGATTTCCTTTATTTCCTCGTGGTAGTGATGTGACCGCAGCGGCCTCACTGTTTGCCCGTGCGCTTGCCATCGTGGATGTGCAGATCACAGGTATGCACCCCGACAAGGATGGCATCTGGGAAGCGGCGGTGTTGCAGGTTGATGGCGGCGCGGTCACGGCGCGGCACAGCTGGTTAATCAACCCTGCCGGTGGTTTGCCAGCCAGCGTCTCGCGCACATCAGGCGTGCTGCCGGCAGAGTTGCTCGACCAGCCGCGGTTTAGCCAGATTGCCGCTGAACTTGCGCGCTGCTTGCAGGGGCGGGTTGTGGTTGGCCACAACTTGCGCGTCGCCCATGCCTTCTTACGGCGTGGCTTTGCTATTGCTGGGCAGCCTGTGCGCTATCGCCAGTTATGCACCTTGCAGTTAGCCCGCGCTGCTTGGCCTGACTTGCCCAACCATTCTCTTGATGCGCTTTGCGTGGCGCAGGGCATTAACCGTTTTTTTCAACACCGCGCATTGCCAGACGCCGAGGCTGTTTGGCAGTTGCTGTTAAAGCTGGTGGCGCAGGTGCCGCACGATGTCTTGAGTCAGCAGGTCGGACGGCAGCTGCGCAAAGCCGCCGTGCCGCGGTTTATGACGGCTGAGCGGCTGCAGGCCTTACCCGCCAGCCCCGGGGTTTACTACTTCTACGGTGAGAATCAGGCCCTGCTGTATATCGGCAAAAGCCGCAATGTGCGCCAGCGGGTGCAGTCGCACTTCCAGAATGATCATCACAGCCGCCGCAGCCTGCAGATGGCTCAGCAGGTGCGTGATATCCGCGTGCAGCCGACGGCTGGAGAGTTGGGGGCGCTGCTGCTGGAGTCCGCTGAAGTAAAGCGCCTGCTGCCGCTGTATAACCGCCAGCTTCGCCGTCAGCGCGACCTATTGACCTGGGCGCTTATCGCCGCCGCAGATGGCTTGCGGCCTGAGTTGCAAGCTGTGGGGCAGGGCGCTGCCGAGGTCAGCAGCGTGGGGCTGTTTCGCTCACGGCGTCAGGCCCATGCGTGGCTGCGCAGTGAGGCCGGGCGCAGCCAATTGTGCTTGCGCGTGTTAGGCCTGGAACGCGGTGACGGTGCGTGTTTTGCCACGCAGCTTGGCGGGTGTCGGGGGGCGTGCTGCGGGCGTGAGCCGCGCGAAATACACGATGCCCGCTTGCTTGCGGGCTGTGAGCAGTTACGCATTGCCACATGGCCATGGCCGGGCCCAGTTGCCCTAGTTGAGCGCGATCTAGAACAGCGCGTGTGCCAATGGCATGTGCTCGATCAGTGGCGACACGTGGCCACCGTCGATGATCCCGCGCTGATTGATGCGGCCCGGCAGCACCCCGCTCAGGCATTCAGCCTCGACGCGTATCACATCCTGCGCAGCCATTTAAGGCGCTTTCCGCACACCGAGGTCGTTGTTTTATGAGTGTTCGCCGTCTTGCCCTGGTGCTGGGTGACCAGCTGTCGTTCGACTTACCCAGCCTGCAAGCGCTGGATCCGCAGCGCGATGCCGTGCTGCTCGCCGAGGTGGCGGCGGAAACCGATTATGTGCCGCACCACCCGCAGAAAATCGCCCTGATCTTCAGTGCCATGCGCCACTTCGCCGAGGCCCTGTGTGAGCGCGGCTGGCGCGTGTATTACGTCAAACTCGATGACTCCGATAACAGCGGTTCGCTGCCTGGCGAGTTGCAGCGCTGGGCAGCGCAGTTGCAAGCCGCCGAGGTGCACCTGACTGAGTGCGGTGAATGGCGCCTGGAGGATCAGTTGCAGCACTGCGACGTGCCGATCACCTGGCATGCCGATCATCGCTTTGTCTGTGGCCGCGATGAGTTCGCCCTTTGGGCCGAAGGGCGCAAGCAACTGCGTATGGAGTTCTTTTACCGCGAGATGCGCCGTAAGACCGGGTTGTTAATGAATGGCGACGGCACGCCGGTAGGCGGTGCGTGGAACTTCGATGCGGAAAACCGCAAGGCGCTGCCCAAACAGGTAAAGGCGCCGATGACCGCGCGCTTCCCAGCGGATGCTATTACCCAGGAAGTGCTGGCGCTGGTGGCTGAGCGCTTCAGTCATCACTACGGCAGCCTGGCGTCCTTCGATTACCCGGTGACCCACGCCGAGGCCGAGGCGCTGTGGCAGCACTTTCTTGATTTCGCCCTGCCAGCTTTCGGCGATTATCAAGACGCCATGGCGGTCGGTGAGCCGTTTCTGTTTCATGCGCGAATCAGTGCGGCGCTTAACATCGGTCTGCTGGATGTGCGCCGCCTATGTGCTGATGTCGAAGCCGCCTATTGGCGTGGCCAGGTGCCGCTGAACGCTGCCGAGGGCTTTATCCGTCAGTTGATCGGTTGGCGTGAATACGTGCGCGGCATCTATTGGCTGCACATGCCCGAGTACGCCGAGCGCAATGCCTTCGGCAATACCCGGCCGCTGCCCGAGTTCTACTGGACCGGTAAAACCCGCATGAAGTGCATGAACCAGGCCATCGGCCAGACGCTGGAGCACGCCTATGCCCACCATATCCAACGGCTGATGGTCACAGGCAACTTCGCCTTACTGGCCGGGATCCAGCCCAGTCAGGTGTGTGACTGGTACTTGGCGGTGTATATGGATGCCTTCGACTGGGTCGAGCTGCCCAACACCCTGGGCATGGTCATGCATGCTGATGGCGGCTATCTGGGCTCCAAGCCGTATTGTTCGAGCGGGCAGTACATCAAGCGGATGTCCAATTACTGTGGCGACTGCGCGTACAAAGTCAGCGAGAGCGTGGGTGAGCAGGCTTGCCCGTTCAATGCTCTGTACTGGCACTTTTTAATGCGCCACCGTGAGCAACTCGGTGCAAATCACCGCTTGGGCATGATTTACCGGAACCTGGATAAGATGACTGAGGCCAAGCAGCAGGGGCTCTGGCTGCGCGGTGAACAACTGTTGGCGCGGCTGGATGCCGGTGAGGCGTTGTGAAAAAAGCCGACTTGCCGGTAAAGACCTGTCAGAAATGCGGCTTGCCGTTCACCTGGCGCAAGAAATGGGCACGTTGCTGGGATGAGGTGAAGTACTGCTCCGAGCGCTGCCGGCGCAATCGCCAAGGCGCTGCAGGCGGGTAGGGCGGGCAGGCGGTTTGTGCTAGGCTGGCCGACCTTTTTTCAGCCCCTAGCGGAGCAGTGCTATGTCCGAAATCAATCTCTCGACTGATGAAACTCGCGTCAGCTACGGCATCGGCCGCCAACTGGGCGGTCAACTGAGCGACAACCCGCCGCCGGGTGTAAGCCTGGAGGCCATCCTGGCGGGTCTGACTGATGCGTTCAACGGTCAGCCGAGCCGCGTTAGCGAAGCCGATATGACTGCCAGCTTCAAGGTGATCCGCGACATCATGCAAGCTGAAGCTGCAGCCAAGGCTGAGGCCGCTGCTGGTGCTGGCCTGGCTTTCTTGGCAGAAAACGCCAAGCGCGATGGCATTACTGTATTGGCGTCTGGCCTGCAGTACGAAGTGCTGAACAGCGGTGCTGGCGCGATGCCGACCCGTGAAGACACCATTCGTGCTCATTACCACGGCACCCTGATCGACGGCACTGTATTTGACAGCTCCTACGATCGTGGCGAGCCTGCTGAGTTTCCGGTCGGCGGCGTGATCGCTGGTTGGACCGAAGCCCTGCAGCTGATGAATGCTGGCAGCAAATGGCGCCTGTATGTGCCAAGCGAGCTGGCTTATGGCGAGCAAGGCGTTGGCAGCATCCCGCCGCACAGCGTGCTGGTGTTTGACGTAGAGCTGCTGGACGTTCTCTAACGTCTCTGGCGCTTCCCTTCGCGGGCGTGGCTGGTTCCTACGACTTAGTAGGAGCGGGCCACGCCCGCGATGCGTTTCAGGGGCGCAACGCCCGGGCATAGCAGTACAGAAACAGATTACGTACCAGCTCCTTGAGCACCAACGGCTCGCTGGAGTTCAGCTCGTGCAAATCCAGATCGCCCTGATCACGCAGCTCATCCAGTGCATCTTCCTTAAGCAGTGCGCAAACTTCGCCGGTGTTGCGATTAAGAATGCGCAGATACGGCTGCGGGCGGTCCAGCCAGGCATCGATTAGGTAGGTCATCACTCATCTCCCTTAAATGCTTAGATGAGAATAATTCCTATTATGTTTATAGCAAGGCTTAATTGCTGCCTTTCGTCGCGTGAGCTGAAAACAGCTGCTGCGATTTTTAACCTCGCGCAGCGACGACCCACAGGGGCGCCGCCATAGATGGCAGGCCATAAAAAGCCCGTCATAGGGACGGGCTCTTGATCGCAGGCGGGTTGCTAGTGCGTGCGGGCTACTGCAAAGCGGCAAAGTTCAATGAGTGCGTCACGGTATTCGCTAGTGGGTAGCGCATCCAGGCACGTGATCGCGCGGTCGGCATAATTGCGCGCTTGCTGGGCGGTGTAGTCCAGGGCACCGGCGGCTTCAACTGCGTTGCGGATGCTCTCCAGGTCTTCGATGCCGCCTTTCTGAATGGCCTGGCGTACCAAGGCCGCTTGTTCAGGCGTGCCTTCGCGCATGGTGTAGATCAGCGGCAAGGTTGGCTTGCCTTCGGCTAGGTCGTCGCCAACGTTTTTGCCGAGTGCAGTCGCGTCGCCGCGGTAATCGAGTAGGTCGTCGACCAGCTGGAAGGCCACGCCGAGGTGGTCGCCGAAGGTGCGTAGGGCTTCAGTTTGCGTGCTGTCGGCGTTGGCCAGGGCGGCGGCGCTGTGGGTCGAGGCCTCGAAGAGCATCGCCGTCTTGCCGCGGATGACCTCCATATAGGTTTCTTCCGTGGTGCTGGCGTCGCGGATCTTCGACAGTTGCAGCACTTCGCCTTCGGCAATCACCCGGGTGGCCTTGGACAGTATCTTCATCACGGGCATGGAGCCCAGCTCGACCATCATTTCGAACGAGCGCGAATAAAGGAAGTCGCCAACCAGCACGCTTGGCGCATTGCCCCACTGCGCATTGGCCGTGCTGCGGCCGCGGCGCATGTCGGACATGTCGACCACGTCGTCGTGCAGCAGAGTGGCGGTATGCAGGAACTCGATGGTGGCAGCAAGCAGGCGCAACTTGTCGCCGTCCAGGCCCAGCGCTTTGCCGCTAAGCAGAACCAGCAAGGGGCGCAAACGTTTACCGCCTGCGGAAATAATGTAGTCGCCGATCTTCTCTACCAGCGGTACGCGCGACACCAGTTGGGCGCGGATGATGCCGTCGACGGCGGTAAAGTCATCCGCCACCACGCGGTAGAAAGCCTGGGGTTGCATTGCTTACACCTGCTGTTCATGGGTTGCGCGGCATGCTATGGGGCAGGGTAGGGGCTGTCAAGGCAAGTGCCTTGCGGTCTTGCGTCGGGCTTGCGGCTTGCGTACAATCGCGCACCCTGAACTTCCCCCTGGGTATTTCCCTGCCTTACGCAATTGCAAGGGTGTCCTTACGGCCCCGAGCAGCCATGCCAGCCGACACTTATTCCTATAAAGCGCTGGGTGAGCAGGATTAACGGAGATTTACCATGTACGCAGTAATTGTTACCGGTGGCAAGCAATACAAAGTCGCCGAAGGCGAATTCCTCAAGATCGAAAAGCTCGAGCTGGCCACTGGCGAAGCCGTGACTTTTGATCGTGTTCTGTTGGTCGGCAATGGTGACGACGTTAAAATCGGCGCGCCGGTTGTTGAAGGTGCCAAGGTTGTAGCTGAAGTGATCGCTCAAGGCCGTCACGACAAGGTCACCATCATCAAGTTCCGTCGTCGTAAGCACCACATGAAGCGCCAGGGCCACCGTCAGTGGTACACCGAGATCAAAATCACCGGTATCCAGGCTTAACTCGTTTCAGTCTGATCCCTTTATAGGAGTATTGAACTCATGGCACACAAAAAAGCTGGCGGTAGTACCCGCAACGGTCGCGACTCAGAAGCCAAACGCCTTGGCGTGAAGATGTATGGCGGCCAGAAAATCATCCCTGGCAACATCATCGTGCGTCAGCGCGGCACCCAGTTCCACGCCGGTTACGGCGTTGGCATGGGTAAGGATCACACCCTCTTCGCGAAAATCGAAGGCGTGATCAAGTTTGAAGTAAAAGGCGCGTTCAACCGTCGTTACGTGAGCGTCGTTGCGGCTTAATTGCGCGACTGCTGGGAAAGCCCCGTCCTTGCGACGGGGCTTTTTTGTTTCTGTATTATTGGGGTTCTTGCCAAACTGTCCTGGGTGCTAGCGTTCAAATTGAATGCAGGTCAATTTTGCAAGAACCTGGTGTTTCTCGTTTTAGATAACCCGCCTTGTTGCGGGAGGCGTACCTATGAAATTCGTCGATGAAGTATCGATTTCTGTAAAGGCCGGTGATGGTGGCAACGGCATGATGAGCTTCCGTCGTGAGAAGTTCATTGAAAATGGCGGCCCTAACGGCGGTGATGGTGGTGATGGCGGCTCGATCTATATCGAAGCGTTTGCCAACCTCAATACCCTGGTCGACTACCGCTACACGCGCCGCTTCCAGGCGCCGAATGGTGAGAAGGGTGGCAGTACCGACTGCACAGGTGCCAAGGGTGAGGATTTGATCCTGCCGGTGCCGATTGGTACCACGGTGATTGATGCCGGCACGCAGGAAGTCATTGGTGACCTGACTCGTGCGGGTCAGCGCTTGCTGGTGGCGCAGGGTGGCTGGCACGGGTTGGGTAATACGCGCTTCAAGTCGAGTACCAACCGAGCGCCGCGGCAGACTACGCCGGGCAAGCCGGGTGATGCGCGCGACCTGAAGATGGAATTGAAGGTGCTGGCGGATGTGGGTCTGCTGGGCTTGCCAAATGCCGGCAAGAGCACCTTTATCCGCTCGGTCTCTGCGGCCAAGCCGAAAGTGGCAGATTATCCGTTTACTACCCTGATCCCCAATCTGGGCGTGGTCAGTGTAGATCGCTACAAGAGTTTTGTTGTTGCCGATATTCCGGGGTTGATCGAGGGTGCGTCCGAGGGCGCGGGTCTGGGTATTCGCTTTCTCAAACACTTGTCGCGTACCCGCTTGTTGCTGCACCTCGTGGATATGGCGCCGTTGGATCTGACCGATCCTGCTGAGTCGGCAGCCACCATTATTGATGAGCTGACCAAGTTCAGTCCGTCGCTGGCTGAGCGCGAGCGCTGGCTGGTGCTGAACAAGGCGGATCAGATCCTCGAAGAGGAGCAAGAGGCGCGCATCGCTGAAATCGTCGAGCGGATCGAATGGAAGGGGCCGGTGTATGTGATTTCTGCCCTGGCCCGCGAAGGGACTGAGCAGCTGTGTTATGACATCATGGATTTCCTTGAGGCGCGTGCTGAGCGTATTCAGGAGAATCCCGAGTTCGCCGCTGAATTGGCTGAGCTGGATACGCGTATCGAAGATGAGGCGCGTGCCCAGTTGCAGGCGCTGGATGATAAGCGTGCGCTGCGTCGCTCCGGGGTTCGGGCGGTCAGTGACGTTGAGGAAGATGACGGCTTCTGGGATCAAGAAGACGAAGACGATGGCCCGGAAATCATTTACGTCCGGGATTAAGCAACTACAAAAACGCCGCTTAATTGCGGCGTTTTTGTAATCACAGGTCGCTGCTGGGGTTGGATGATCATGCGTGACAAGGTAACCGGTGCGCAGCGCTGGGTGGTGAAGATTGGCAGTGCGCTGCTGACTGCTGATGGGCGTGGCTTGGATCGTGCGGCGATGGCGGTGTGGGTCAAGCAGATGGTGGCGCTGCGTGAGCAGGGTGTTGAGTTGGTGTTGGTGTCTTCCGGTGCAGTGGCGGCGGGTATGAGTCGTCTGGGTTGGGTGGCGCGGCCGAGTGCGATGCACGAGTTGCAGGCGGCGGCGGCAATTGGCCAGATGGTGCTGATCCAGGCGTGGGAGTCGAGTTTTGCTGAGCATGGTCGGCGCACGGCGCAGATCCTGCTAACCCATGATGATCTGTCAGACCGCAAGCGCTACCTCAATGCACGCAGCACGCTACGCACGCTGGTGGATCTGGATGTGGTGCCGGTGATCAATGAAAACGACACGGTGGTCACCGATGAGATCCGCTTCGGTGATAACGACACCCTGGCGGCGCTGGTGGCTAACCTGGTCGAGGCCGATCTGTTGGTGATCCTGACCGACCGCGATGGCATGTATAACGCTGATCCGCGGCATAACCCTGATGCCGAGCTGATTTTCGAGGCGCGCGCCGACGATCCGGCCCTGGATGCGGTAGCAGGTGGTGTGGGTGGTGCGTTAGGGCGTGGCGGCATGCAGACTAAGTTGCGTGCGGCGCGTTTGGCGGCGCGTTCCGGTGCGCATACAGTGATTGTGGGTGGCGCCATCGAGCAGGTTCTGGCCCGGCTCAGGGCGGGCGAGCGTCTGGGTACCCTGCTGGCGCCTGAGCGTGGCATGTTGGCGGCGCGTAAGCAGTGGCTGGCTGGGCATTTGCAAACCCGTGGCACGCTAGTGTTGGATGACGGTGCGGTCAAGGCGCTGGCGAGCGGTACTCGGAGCTTGCTGCCGGTTGGTGTTAAGGCTGTGCAGGGTAGTTTTCGGCGCGGTGAAATGGTCGTCTGTGTGGCTGTGGATGGTCGCGAGATTGCGCGCGGCCTGGCTAATTACAGTGCGCTTGAGGCACAGAAGATCATTGGTCGGCCGTCGGATGCTATTGAGCAGTTGCTCGGTTATGTGGATGAGCCTGAGCTGGTGCATCGGGATAATTTGATTCTGGTCTGAGGTGGAGCTGATGCAAATCGTAAAAGGATTGCTTGCTGCGCTGCTGGTGCTGCCTGGGTTGGCGGCAGCGGAGCAGGTGGGTGAGGTGTCGACGGTTTTCAAGTTTATGGGGCCAAACGACAAGATCGTGGTTGAGGCGTTTGATGATCCTAAGGTGGCGGGTGTGACGTGTTACCTGTCGCGAGCCAAGACCGGTGGCGTCAAAGGTGGGCTGGGCTTGGCTGAGGATCGTGCTGAGGCGTCGATTGCCTGTCGTCAGGTTGGGCCGATCAGCTTTCTCGACAAGCTCAAAGATGGCGAGGAGGTGTTTCGTGAGCGCACCTCGCTGGTGTTCAAAACCATGCAGGTGGTGCGTTTCTTCGATCGCAAGCGCAATACCCTGGTCTATCTGGTCTACAGCGATCGGGTGATTGGGGGTAGTCCGCAAAATGCGGTCACCGCTATCCCGATTCTGCCTTGGCCGCAAAGGCCCTAAATAAAAAAGCCCGAAGCGATTCGGGCTTTTTTATTGTCTGTAAGTTATAGGTTTGGTTGGGCTTGCAGGGGTGATTGGCACTTTTCTCTGGGCAATAAAAAACCGGCCTAGGCCGGTTTTTTAACATCTAGCAGTGAGTTGCTAGCAGCTTAGGCAGCTGCAGCTTCGCTCAGTGCTTTGATGTGGCCATTCAGGCGGCTCTTATGGCGAGCTGCTTTGTTCTTGTGGATGATGCCTTTATCGGCCATACGGTCGATTACCGGCACAGCCAGGGTGTAAGCGGTCGTTGCAAGAGCGGCGTCTTTGGCTTCAATAGCCTTGATTACGTTCTTGATATAAGTGCGGACCATCGAGCGCTGGCTGGCGTTATGGCTACGACGCTTCTCAGCCTGTTTTGCGCGTTTTTTGGCAGAAGGTGTATTGGCCACCGTCAAGCTCCTCGAAAAAATTCTGGGGGTTACAAACAAATAAGGCCGCGAATCATGCCGATATGAGGGCGTGCTGTCAACCCTGTGGGCGTTTCCCTGTGCTGGCCTGACCAGCGGCTGGGCGCTACACTCGTCGCCTTTGCGCGACGGCGGGTTTTCCGCGGCTGTGCTTGTTTGCGGAAATCGAATTATTACATGAATTTGCTCAAGTCGTTGGCCGCTGTCAGCTCCATGACCATGCTTTCGCGTGTGTTGGGCTTTGTGCGCGACACCATCATCGCGCGCACCTTCGGTGCTGGCGTGGCGTCGGATGCCTTTGTGGTGGCATTCAAGCTGCCAAATTTATTACGCCGTATCTTCGCTGAAGGCGCGTTCTCACAGGCTTTTGTGCCAATTCTGGCCGAATATAAAACCCAGCAAGGTGACGAGGCGACGCGCACGTTTATCGCCTACGTGACGGGGCTGCTGACCCTGGTGCTGGCGGTTGTCACGTTTATCGGGATTCTGGCTGCGCCCTGGATCGTCTGGGCCTCCGCGCCGGGATTTGCTGATGAGGCGGAGCGGTTTGAGCTGACCACTGATCTGCTGCGAATTACTTTTCCTTATATTTTGCTGATCTCGCTGTCGTCGCTGGCGGGGGCGGTGCTCAATACCTGGAACCGGTTTTCGGTGCCGGCCTTTGTGCCCACCTTGCTAAACCTCAGCATGATCGTCTTTGCGCTGTTTTTAACGCCCTATTTTGATCCGCCGATTATGGCGCTGGGCTGGGCGGTGCTGGTGGGCGGTCTGCTGCAGTTGTTATTTCAGCTGCCGCACCTGCATAAGATCGGCATGCTGGTGTTGCCGCGTCTGAACCTGAAAGATACCGGCGTGTGGCGGGTGGTCAAGCAAATGGGGCCGGCGATTTTCGGGGTCTCGGTCAGCCAAATTTCGCTGATCATCAACACAGTATTCGCGTCTTTTCTTGTAGCAGGCTCCGTGTCATGGATGTATTACGCTGACCGCTTGATGGAGTTGCCGGCGGGTGTGCTCGGCGTAGCGTTGGGCACCATTTTGCTGCCGGTCTTGTCGAAAACCCATGCTGGGGCCAGTCGCGAGGATTACTCCAAGTTGCTCGACTGGGGGTTGCGTCTGTGCCTGGTGTTAGCGCTGCCGAGTGCGGTGGCATTGGCGATTATTTCTGAGCCGTTAATTGCCTCGCTGTTTCAGTACGGCAAGTTCAGCGCGGGCGATACGGCCATGACCCAGCGTGCCCTGATTGCTTATTCATTTGGTCTGGTCGGGATTATTCTGGTGAAGATTCTCGCGCCCGCCTTCTACGCCCAGCAAAACATCAAGACGCCGGTGCGTATCGGGCTGGTGACATTGCTGGCAACCCAGGCGATGAACCTGCTGTTTGTCTTCGTGATTCCCCTGGCGCATGCCGGGCTGGCGTTGTCTATCGGACTGGCCGCCTGCTTGAACGCGGGCCTGCTGTATTGGCAGCTGCGCAAGCACGACATGTTTACCCCGCAGCCTGGCTGGGCATTGTTTGCCGGCAAGCTCTTGCTGGCGTTGTTGGCGATGGCGGCAGCGCTGTTGTTAATCATGCAGCAGCTGCCTGGCTGGGCGGACGACAGCATGCTCTGGCGTTTACTGCGTTTGGGTGGGCTGGTTAGTGCAGGGTTGCTTGCCTATTTTGCCGTGCTAGCGCTGCTGGGCTTTCGTTTGCGTGATTTTGCCCGGCGCAGTGCGCTCTGATGGCGGCTGATTTGCCGCCTGTTGTCTGCTGCCCGGTGTGCGTATAATCGACCACTTTATGAGCAAGAAGCGCGTTATGCAGCTGGTTCGAGGCCTACACAATCTGCGGCCCCAGCATCGGGGCTGTGTTGCCACCATTGGTAATTTCGACGGCGTCCATCGTGGTCATCAGGCCATCTTGGCGCGTTTGCGTGAGCGCGCCGCCGAGCTTGGCGTGCCTAGTTGCGTGTTGATTTTCGAACCGCAGCCGCGTGAGTTTTTTGCCCCGGAGAGTGCCCCGGCACGTTTGGCGCGCTTGCGTGACAAGCTGGCGTTGCTGGCCGCCGAAGGCGTCGATCGAGTGCTTTGCCTGAGTTTCAACCGTCGCCTGCGTGAGCTGAGTGCTGCTGAGTTTGTCCAGCGTGTGCTAGTGGACGGCCTCGGTGTGCAGCACCTGGAAGTGGGTGATGACTTTCGTTTTGGCTGTGATCGCGCTGGCGATTTTGCCTTCCTGGCCGAGGCCGGTGAGCGTGAAGGCTTCAGCGTTGAGGCCGCCAGCACGGTTGAGCTGGACGGTATTCGCGTCAGCAGCACGCGCGTGCGTGAAGCGCTCGATGCCGGTGATTTCGCCCTGGCGCAGCACCTGCTCGGGCGGCCCTTCCAGATCGCCGGGCGGGTGTTGCATGGGCAGAAGTTGGGGCGTCAGCTGAATGCGCCAACGGCCAACGTGCAGCTCAAACGCAAGCGTGTACCGCTGCGCGGGGTGTACTTGGTCAGTACCGAAATCGACGGCCAGACCTGGCCGGGTGTCGCCAACATCGGTGTGCGACCGAGTGTTGCAGGTGATGGCAGTGCCCATCTGGAAGTGCACGTGCTGGACTTTGCCGGTGATTTATATGGCCGGCGTTTAACGGTGGCTTTCCACCGCAAGCTGCGTGATGAGCAGCGTTTCGCCTCGCTTGAGGCACTGAAGACGGCAATTGCTGCCGATATTGTCGCCGCCCGCGCCTATTGGTGCGCTTAAACACATAGCGCCAACCGCTTAGAAGAGCCTGAAATGACCGACTATAAAGCCACGCTGAATCTGCCTGATACCCAATTCCCGATGAAAGCCGGTCTGCCGCAGCGCGAACCACAGATTCTGCAGCGTTGGAATGATATTGGCCTGTATCAGAAGCTACGTGCTCAGGGCGAAGGTCGGCCGAAATTCGTCCTGCATGACGGCCCGCCCTATGCGAACGGCAGCATTCACATCGGTCATGCGCTGAACAAGATCCTCAAAGACATCATTACCCGCTCCAAGACCCTGTCCGGCTATGACGCACCCTACGTGCCGGGTTGGGATTGCCATGGTCTGCCGATCGAGCACAAGGTCGAAACCACTTTTGGCAAGAATCAGCCTGCTGATCTAACCCGCGAGCGCTGCCGCACGTATGCCGGTGAGCAGGTTGAAGAGCAGAAGGGTAACTTCATCCGCTTGGGCGTACTGGGCGAGTGGGACAACCCTTACCTGACCATGAACTTCGCCAACGAGGCCGGTGAAATCCGCGCCTTGGCGGAAATCGTGAAGAAAGGCTTCGTGTTCAAGGGCCTGAAACCGGTCAACTTCTGTTTCGATTGCGGTTCGGCATTGGCTGAGGCTGAGGTCGAATACCAAGATAAGAAGTCCGATGCCATCGACGTGGCCTTCCCCGTCGTGGATGCCGACAAGCTAGCCGCCGCTTTCGGTCTGGCCAGCTTGAGCAAGCCCGCCAGCATCGTCATCTGGACCACCACACCCTGGACGATCCCCGCCAACCAAGCGCTGAACGTGCATCCGGAGTTTAATTACGCCCTGGTGGATGTAGGTGATCGCCTGCTGCTGCTGGCTGAAGAAATGGTCGAAAGCAGCCTGCAACGTTATGGCCTGCAAGGTGAGGTGATTGCCACCGCGGCGGGTGCTGCGCTGGATCTGATCAATTTCCGTCACCCGTTCTATGATCGTCTCTCGCCGGTCTACCTGGCTGAGTATGTCGAGTTGGGCGCCGGTACTGGCGTGGTTCACTCGGCGCCGGCCTATGGTGAGGATGACTTCCGTACCTGCAAGCAGTACGGCATGAGCAACGATGAGATCTTCAATCCGGTGCAGAGCAACGGTGTGTATGTCGAGTCGCTGCCGTTCTTCGGCGGTCAATTCATCTGGAAGGCCAATCCGAATATCGTTGCCAAGTTGGAAGAAGTGGGCGCGCTGCTCAAGCACGAAGCCATCCAGCACAGCTATATGCACTGCTGGCGCCACAAGACGCCGCTGATCTACCGTGCGACCGCGCAGTGGTTTATCGGTATGGATAAGCAGCCAAATGAGGGCGCCACTCTGCGTGAGCGTTCGTTGGCCGCTATCGAAGAAACCCAATTCGTGCCGGCCTGGGGTCAGGCGCGTCTGCACAGCATGATTGCCGGTCGTCCTGACTGGTGTATCTCGCGTCAGCGCAACTGGGGTGTGCCGATCCCGTTCTTCACTCATAAAGAAAGCGGTGAGCTGCACCCGCGTACTGTTGAGATTATGGAAACGGTGGCGCAGCGTGTTGAGCAGGAGGGCATCGAAGCCTGGTTCAAGCTCGACGCTGCCGAGCTGCTGGGCGATGAAGCCGGGCAGTACGACAAGAGTCGCGACACCCTAGACGTCTGGTTCGACTCGGGCACGACTCACTGGCACGTATTGCGTGGCTCGCACGCCGAGTTGGCGCATGCCAATGGCCCTGTTGCCGACTTGTACCTCGAGGGCTCTGACCAGCACCGAGGCTGGTTCCATTCCTCGCTGCTGACCGGCTGCGCGATCGACGGCCATGCGCCTTACAAAGAGTTGTTGACCCACGGCTTTACTGTCGATGAACAGGGCCGCAAGCAATCCAAGTCACTTGGCAACGTCGTCGCGCCACAAAAGGTTATCGACAGTTTGGGGGCAGACATCTTGCGCCTTTGGGTCTCGTCCACCGATTACTCGGGCGAGATGGCCGTTTCTGACCTGATTCTGCAGCGCAGTGCGGATGCCTACCGGCGTATCCGCAACACCGCACGCTTCCTACTTTCCAACCTCAGTGGCTTCGATCCTAAAGAGCACCTGCTGCCGGTTGATGAGATGTTGGCACTGGACCGCTGGGCGGTGGACCGTGCGTTGCTGCTGCAGCGCGAAATTGAAGAGGCCTACGACAGCTACCGTTTCTGGAACGTTTACCAGAAGGTGCACAACTTCTGTGTGCAGGAACTGGGCGGTTTCTACCTCGACATCATCAAGGACCGTCAGTACACCACCGCCGCCGACAGCGTGGCGCGTCGTTCCTGCCAGACCGCCATGTTCCATATCGTTGAAGCGCTGGTGCGCTGGATTGCGCCGGTGTTGTCGTTCACGGCGGATGAGCTTTGGCAGTACTTGCCGGGTGAGCGTAATGAGTCGGTAATGCTCAATGGCTGGTACCAGGGCCTTAGCGAGATGCCACAGGACTTCGCACTGAGTCGTGAGTTCTGGGAGCGGGTCATGGCGGTCAAGGTCGCAGTGAACAAGGAAATGGAAAACCTGCGGGCGGCCAAGGCCATCGGCGGTAACCTGCAGGCCGAAGTCACTCTGTATGCCGAAGACAGCTTGATCGCGGATCTGAATAAGCTCGGTAATGAACTGCGCTTCGTGCTGATCACCTCCACCGCCAGCCTCGCGCCGCTCAGCGCCGCGCCAGAGGATGCCGTGGTGGCCGAGGTTGCCGGCCTTAAACTGAAAGTGTTGAAGTCCGGCCATGCCAAGTGCGGCCGTTGCTGGCATCACCGCGAGGATGTCGGGGTAAATCCGGCTCATCCGCTAATCTGCGGTCGCTGTGTCAACAATATCGAAGGCGCTGGCGAGGTTCGTCACTATGCTTAACAGCGGTCGGCCTAACGCCAGTCGCTTCGGGCATTTGGCTTGGCTGTGGCTGAGCCTGCTGGTGTTTGTGGTCGATCAGGCGAGCAAGTTCTATTTCGACAACAGCCTGAGCATGTACCAGCAAATTGTGATCATCCCGGATTACTTCAGCTGGACCCTGGCCTATAACACCGGCGCGGCCTTCAGCTTCCTGGCCGATGCTGCAGGCTGGCAGCGCTGGTTCTTTGCCGCGATTGCGCTGGTAGTGAGCGTGGTGCTGGTAGTGTGGCTCAAGCGTCTCAAACCCTGCGAAACCTGGCTAGCCGTTGCCTTGGCCTTGGTGCTGGGTGGCGCGCTGGGTAATTTGGTGGACCGGGTGGTGTTTGGCCATGTGGTCGACTTCATTTTGGTGCACTGGCAACACCGCTGGTATTTCCCTGCCTTCAATGTGGCGGATATGGCGATTACTGGAGGTGCCATCCTGTTGGCGCTGGATATGTTTAAAAGTGATAAGTCCGGAGAAGTAGCCCATGACTGAGTCTGTCATCCAAGAGCAGCGTATCGGCCCGGACAAGGAAGTTACCCTGCATTTCGCCCTCAAATTGGGCAATGGTGATGTGGTCGACAGCACCTTCGATAAAAGCCCCGCGACCTTTAAGGTCGGCGACGGTAATTTATTGCCTGGTTTCGAACAGGCCATTTACGGCTTGAAGGCGGGCGACAAACGCAGCCTAGAGATCAGCCCAGAGCAGGGCTTCGGCCAGGGCAACCCACAAAACATCCAGGTCATGCCGCGCAGCCAGTTTCAGGACATGGAGCTTTCTGAAGGCTTGCTGGTGATCTTCAATGATGCTGCCAATGCTGAGCTGCCTGGCGTGGTCAAAGATTTTGATGACAGCCAAGTCACCATCGACTTCAATCACCCGCTGGCTGGCAAGGCGCTGAGCTTCGATGTGGAAATCATCGAGGTTAAAGCGCTCTGATCGGCGCTCTATCGTTGTAGGGTGGGTTAGGCGCGCAGGCTGAACTTGAGCTTGGAGCAGGTTATTTGGCGCGCCGTAACCCGCCATGGTTCGTATGTCAGGTACCGTGCTGTTGGGCTGCGCGGTATTCGTGGCTTATGCGGCAATGTGCCGCTAACCCAAACCGCGGCAACTTCCGTTTACGCGCGCCGAGATAACCCGCATGCATATCAAACTCGCCAACCCCCGTGGCTTCTGTGCCGGTGTCGACCGCGCCATTGAGATCGTCAATCGCGCCCTGGAAGTCTTCGGTCCGCCTATTTATGTGCGCCACGAAGTGGTCCATAACAAATTTGTGGTGGAAGACCTGCGTTCACGTGGCGCCGTTTTCGTTGAAGAACTGGATCAGATTCCTGACGATGTCATCGTGATCTTCAGCGCTCATGGCGTCTCGCAGGCCGTGCGCAGCGAAGCCGAACGCCGTGGTTTGAAGATATTCGATGCCACCTGCCCACTGGTGACCAAAGTGCATATGGAAGTGGTGCGCTACAGCCGCGAGGGGCGCGAATGCATCCTGATCGGTCACGAAGGCCACCCGGAGGTCGAAGGCACCATGGGGCAATACGATGCCAGCAACGGCGGCAGTATCTACCTGGTGGAGGATGAAGCAGATGTGGCCGCGCTTGAGGTGCGTGACCCCGAAGCGCTTGCGTTTGTAACCCAGACCACTCTGTCCATGGATGACACCAGCAAGGTAATCGATGCCCTGCGCAGTAAATTCCCCGCCATCGGTGGTCCGCGTAAAGACGATATCTGCTACGCCACCCAGAACCGCCAGGACGCCGTCAAACAACTCGCTGCCGAATGCGATGTACTTCTGGTGGTCGGCAGCCCCAATAGCTCCAACTCCAACCGTCTGCGCGAACTCGCCGAGCGCATGGGCACGCCCGCCTACCTGATTGATGGTGCAGAAGATCTCAAGCAAGAGTGGTTTGCAGGTATTGCGGGTATCGGTATTACGGCAGGTGCATCAGCCCCTGAAGTTCTGGTGCAGGGCGTTATTCAGCAACTGAGCGAGTGGGGCGCAACAGGCGCCCAAGAATTACTGGGGCGCCCTGAGAATGTAACGTTTTCGATGCCGAAGGAGTTGCGGGTGAAGGCGCTCTAGCATTCTTTTAGGTGGTGGCTATTACGCAGGTAGAAGCGCGTGTGCCATCCTGAGAATTGAGTCATTTATGAAAAACGCCGCGCTCTTTATCAGGGGGGCGGCGTTTTTCGTTGACCGAGATGGGCCGCTGTTACCAGCCGCATTTTCCGGTGAGTGAACCTCCATGCGAATTGGCTGCTGTCAGCGTCATGTTGCCACTGATGCGGGCCCCTGAGGTGGTGGAAACGGTCAGTGTGTAGTCCGTTGCACTGACATTACTGGCGGCTATGCCGAATACTTTACTGCTGCTATTAAGGACGGTATTGGCGTCGTACTTGCCTCCGTTCTCGGCCCTGCGCCGTTCCATTTGTTGGGAGGCGCTGTTTAGTAGCGCCTTACCGTCCTCGCACTGAGCCTTCTCCACATAGCTGATGTAGCTGGGCAGTGCTATCGAAGCAAGAATTGCCAGGATAGCCACGGTGATGACCAGCTCAAGCAGGGTGAAACCGTTTTGCTTGTTCATATGCAGGCTCAGTCCTCGGTTTTGTCGGTCCAGTACAGGCGGGCCTTGCTGGCCATGTCATAGCCTTCAGGCGGCATCGGGCAGTCCGGTCCGGTACAGGCTGGAGGGTTGGGGGACTGCGGGGCCAGCTGCGACGGATCGTTGTAGGCCCAGCAGGTATCGCCCTTGCAGTAGAGCTGCGGGTTGGACGGCAACGTTGAGCCCTTGAGCGTGCTGTAGCGGTAGCTGTTGACGGCAGTGCCGTCGAGCAGGTTCACCCGGTAGCCACGGCTTACGCCCGTGTTGGCGCGGCAGGCGTCCTGGGCAGTCACCGGCTGGTAAGTGTTGAAGTACAACTCGCCGCCAATGACCATGGTGCTGGACAGTACCTTCTCGCCATTGGCTGCCAGGTTGATGTACCAGCCGCTCTTGTTGAGCAGTGCCTGCTGGCCAACGGTATTGTCTTTGGTCAGGCTGCTGGCGTCATACAGGTCGCCTTCGGTCAGGGTCGCCCCCAGTGCGTTGAGGTCCTCTGTGCGGAAGGAATAGAAACGGTCCTGAATGATCTTGTCCAGCGGATGGCCGCGATAACCGGAGCCGATGCTGACCGTCAGATTCACCTTGTTGTTGGCATTGATCAGGGCAATGGCCGGCTCGTGATAGAAGCGCCGTGCAGTGGCTGCAGTGTCGCTGGCAATGCTGGCGAACACCTTGCCAGTCGCCGCCAGGACGGGGCTGCCGCTGTCGTTGTTGATCAGGAAGCGCCAGACCTGGCCGCCCATGTCGCCAACGAAGATCTGGGTAACCAGCCCTTCCTTGTTGACCACGGCCTTGCCAGCGTCGTCGGTTTCCAGTCCGATCACGCTGACCCTGCTCGGCACGCTGTACTTCATGTCGATGCCGGCTGCGGACGCGGACCAGAGCCGTGCGCCGCTCTCGGCATCAACGATGAACAGGTCATTGCCCATGCCGTCGGTGCGGCGAACGTTGGCTGGCGCAGGCTTTTTGTCCTGGTTGGTGTCGTAGCCACCGGCGAAGATCAGCACATCACGCTCAGTCGCGCCGACCTTGACCTTGGCCTTGACCGGCGCGGACCAGGTCTGGCCCAGGCGGCTGAAGTCACCGCTGCCGCCCTTGATCTGCCACTTGAGCTTGGGCGCAGTGGGGTTGGTGATATCCAGGGCATAGATGTTGCGGCCACCGCGGCCCATGGTGGCATAGGCATAGACGAAGTCGCTGCCATCGATCGTGCCGTTCTTGTCCTTGTCGTTGGCCCAGACGGTCACGCTGTTGTCCATGCCGTAAACGTGGGAGAGGTCCGGATTGCTGGCGTTGGCCGCGAGGCGCCCGATATTGCTCAACAGATCTTTGGGCATGAAGGCGAACTGCTCGGCGCCGGTGTTGGTGTCGAACATCTGCACGAAGCCTTCGTTGGTGCCGACAATCACACTCTGCTTCTCGCTGGAGCAGTTGCCGTAGCTATCCACTGTGCCAGTGCACTGATAGGTCACCACTGTGGGGGTGGCGTGGATGGGGTCACCAAGGGCGTTGCGCGCGGTGGTGGTGCCGGTTTCATAGCCGCGGATGTAGTTGATCCAGTTGTCGTGGTTAGTACCAAATCCAGTCTGCGTAGCAGTCAGCGTCTCAATCCTGTTGAGGGTTGTGTCGCCGTTGATATTGGTCCACAGGTTGCGGCTGGTGGGTGACGGCAACTGGTTGGCTGCTCCGCCCAGGACAACGTTGGAGCCGTCGTTGCCGGAGGACCACCAGCTACGGGCGCTGCTGCGGAAGAAACCGCTGTTGGCGTCGATGGCGGCGCTGCCGTCTGCGTCAAGCACCAGCGGCGAGCCATTCTGGATACCCATGCGATAGCGCTTGAGGTTGCCGGGCCAGCGATCTGTATTGGAGGGGCGGAACAGCGAGAAGTACAGCTGATCCTTGTGATCCTGGCGGTTGAAGGAGTTCACCGGGGCGGTGGCGCTGACGAAGGTGGTGTCGCTGGCCAGGGCATCCTGGATGATGCTGCTGAAGGCACTGGCCAGCGCGCTGGCATCGTCGGCGGTGTAGGCCTTGCCGCCGCCGGCGGTGGCTACGTCGGCAAGGAAATTTCTGGCCGTGGCGTTGCCTTGCAGGGCAAAGCCTACGGTATGGGTGATGACCGTATTATCGTCATCCAGAGTGCTCGACTGGTCGGTGTTGCGCAGCCAGTGGGCGATTTCCACGCCACAGGTCTCGCCGTCAGTCTGTTCGCCACTGTCCCTGCTTACGCAGGAGCCGTTGATCAGCGACTTGGCTTTGTCGATGGTCGTCGTTGAGTTGCCGTTGGCCTGGCCGTCGGACATCAGCACCAGATAGTTGGCCTGGCAACTGCTTTCGATGGGGCTGGCAGGCCCCCTGTGCTTGCCGGGCAGTGCCGTGTAGTAGCTGGCGGCCTGGTAAAGCAGGTTGACCAGGGGGGTGCCACTGTTGGCATTCATGTCCTGGACAAGCCCCTTCATGTAGTCACGTACCTTGTAGGCGCTGTCGGTCAGGTCGCTGGCTTTGTCGAGGGTAACCTGCAGGCTGATGGCTGCGTTCCTGTTGCTCTCGAATGCGCTCAGGCTGAGGCTTGAGGATGCCGAAGTGTGCTTGATCAGTACGCTCAGGGCATTGCCATCCTTCCAGTTGCTACGGTCCAGTACGCTCTGCAACGAAGTTTTCAGCTCGGAGGCATCGCAGAACACCGGGATGCCGGGGCCCTGGCTGGTAAAGGTGCAGCTGGCCTTGGCGGTAGTGGGAGGACGCTCGCCCAGGTTGTTGTTGTTTGTGTTGAAAGCAGACGAGTTGTCGGCATTCTCGAAGTAGACTTCGGTGGTGGCAGTGGAGCCTGCGGCGCTGTTGGGCGTGACGATCAGGCGGACATCGTTGACTTTCGCCTCTTTTTTGAAGGGCACCAGTTGAAAACGGGCGCCGATATAGGTGTAGGTGTCGGTGAGGGGCAGCGTGCTTTCGCTGACACTCACAGTAGTATTGTTTGTATAACCCCAATAGGTAGTTCTGTACTGCCGGGCATCATCCTTCTCGTCAATCAGGCTGAGGTTGACGATGGGCCTGCTGCAGCCAGAGTCGCCACCGGTATAGCTGATGCTGAGGACGGGCTTGAAGCCGTCATTGCCATCCTGGCTGATGGCGGTACGGCTGCCCGTGCCACCGTTGGGTTTGATAATGAAAGCCATGGCGTTATTGCCGCACCAGCCGGCACGGTTGACCACCGTTTGCACCTGCTCGGTGACATCGGCGCCACTGTCAGTGACGGTTGGTGGGTTCTCGGTGCGCCAGGGCGCAGGCGTCCAGGTGGCAGCTGTCGTGGCGGGGCGGGTGGAGAAGTCGGCGCCGCTGAAGTCGCTGGCGTTGTCGCTGGCTTCGGCCGCGACAGCGAAGCTGACGTTGCGGTCGTCGGAGCTGGCAGGGACGAAGTTCAGCGTGGCGCGGGTAATGGTCGCGCCCTGCGGCACATTCACGGTCTGGAAGCGCAGGCCGGTGGTGCGCTCGCTGCTTTCGCTGCCGGTATAGGTAATGGTCAGTTGCGGAGCGTTGGCTACGTCGCCTACGGCAATGTTGAGTGTGGAGAGGTCTCTTGCCCGCAGGCGGACGAGCAGATCACCGATAGGGTTGAGTGCCGGGGCCAGGTTTTGCTGGGTCTGCAGCAGGCTGGTGATGTTCAGTGAGTGGGTCGAGGATGCTTTTGTGCTGGTCACTGAGGTGTTTGCGGGGAACACATTGGACTGCGGCGAGCCGTGGTTGAGGGCTTCCGGAGTCTTGGAGCTGGCCAGGCGGACGTAGAATCTGGTCGCGTCGGCGCTGGAGTCGAGCTGCAGAACGGCGTTGGTAATGGTCACGCCCTTGGGGATATTCAGGTTGCGAAACAGCAGCAGGGCGTTTCTGCCACCGCCACTGCTGCCTGAACCCACATTGAGGCTGCTGATCTGGCCGTCCGGGCACTCCGGAGTGGCATCCAATTTCACCGAGCAGGTTTTGCTGCTGCGCTCGTAATAGGTGGAGTTGTTATTGGAATAATCACTGGTGCTGCCCAGATTGCGCACAACAGTATTGGGGGTCGCGACATTGCCGGGGTTATTGATATAGCCCATCACCAGGGTCGGGTCAGCGATGTTGTTGCTGCCGTTGTAGCGGCTGGCATCGTCGGCGCTGATTTTGATTTCCGGGCTGGAAATCTTGACGCTTACGGGACTGTCGATATTGCTGACCGGTTGCAGCAGACGCGGCACACTGGCGTCGCCGGGAGAACCTGCCGAGTTGTTCAGCACCATCAGGCCGACATTGATGCCGCTGGTGGTGTTGAGCAGGTTGTTCATGGTGTCCTTGAGGACCTTCATGCGGTTGTTGGTACTGCATGAGTTGTTGTTGGTGAGGCACCAGCCCATGGAGCCGGAGTCATCGAGAATGAACAGTACGTTGGGCTTGATACCCTCGCCCGGCTCGGTGCCGAAGAAGATTTCGGTATCGTCGGCAACGCTGAAGGCGCTGTGCAGCATCAGTGCGCCAGCCAGGCTGAAGGCGCAGGTGCGACGCAGGAAGTTGAATGGAGTCATGGCGTTCTTCCTGGTGGCTATGAGGGTCGCGGTGGTTGCTGCATTCATTGTTTGATTTCTCCCCGACGTTGTCCGCCCTGGCGGTGAATGGCACTGACCTCGCAGTTGCTGCCATCGCAAACGCTTTCACCGGCAAAGGCCACATCAAAGCAGAGCATTTCCGGCGAGCCCGGGGTCAGGCTGGCGCCTGTGCAGGGATGATCCCAGCGTGATTTGTACGGGCCGCTGGTGACTATGTCGAAGCGGGTATCGCCGATAGTGGCCGGCATGGTCGGTGCTGGCTCGAAGTTGAGGTAGGCACCGACCCACTGGGATATTCCCGCCTCCGCCGCCTGAAAGGCCATGCTGCGCTGTTCGCTGTTGGAAGAAATGCGCAATTGCAGGGTTGCCTGGTTGGAGGCAGTGATTGCGATCATGGTTAGCATTAGCAGAAGAATCAGACTGACCAGCAACACCATGCCATTTTGTTTGTTTGTGTTCATGGGTCATTCCCTGGCAATGAGTCGGTTTTTGAATTCGTAGGTGGAGCTGAAATCACGTGCTGCAAAATTGGCCTGGGCGCTTTTCACCTTGACGGTAATCAGTACAGCATTGGCCGTGTCGGGGGTGCTGTTGGCGGGTAGCAGGGTGAAGGTGCCATCTACATCATCGAGCAGGGTCTGTGCCGTGCCGCCATTTTTCGTTTGGGTCAGTCCGTTACTGGCGAAGGTGTAGGTGACGCTTTGTATATCATCGGGGTTGCATGTGGGAGAGAATCTCAAAGTGAGACTTTTCTGTGTGCCAGTGAGCGCTACGGCGTCCGCAAGAGGTTCTTCTGACCAGCTGTCCGATGTGCAGCTCCTGAGGCCAGAGAGGCGGGCATCAGCACCGATAATTTCCATCGCCAGGCGGCCGTTTTCCTGTATGCGGGTTAGCTCCGAATTGCTGCGTCCGGACATGAAGGCGCTGCTGAATAGATCGGTGACGCCGAGGATCAGGATGGAGCTGATGAGCACTGCTACCATTACTTCGATCAGGGAAAGGCCAGACTGTTTATACATGTTCATAGAGTTGTCACCACTTCAACATACTGCTTCTGGTTTTCTCCATCGGCACTGTTGTCCTGCCACTGTATTTTGACGGTGACGGTAGCGATGCCGAAGTCCTCGAACTGTGTCCCTGTCTCGAATGAAACCTTGGTATTTGCGGTGTCGACATTGGGCAGGCTGGATTTGAGGGTGGCGCACCAAGCAGCGATATCGTAGCTGGCCCGGCTCGCTCCGCCCGCCGGAACTGCCCCGCTCGGTGCACTGCAATTGGGTAGGCTGGCCAGTGCGTAGTTGCCTGTGTTGCCGGCTGTCTTATTGCTGCTGGGGTCGGTGACGAACAGCACCTTGTAATTCTTGCCGGTGTCTTCCGGATCTACCAAGTTGGCGCGCATGCGTTCGACGAAGTCATAGGCTAACAAGGTGGCCTGACTGCGCGAATAGGCACTTTCGGTGGATTTTTGGCTGCGCGCCATCAGGCTGGCCATGCCCAGCAGGCCAACGGCCAGAATGACCATGGCGACCATGACCTCAATTAGGGTGAAGCCGCGGTGGCGTGAGCGATGCGTTTTGTGCATTGTCATGTCCCTAATCAGTGGATCTTTGCGTGGCCGATTATGTTGACCGAGATGGTCTTTCCGCCTGTCACGCTGATGCTGCTAGCGGTGGTTGTGCCATCGTTCTTGAAGGTGATGGCATTGCCGCTGATGGTTACGTCGGGGGCTGCGGGGATGCTACGCAGCAGGGTGGTGTCGTCCAGCACCACGCCGCCGGGGCTCCAGTCGCTGCCGCTGCAGGTGCTGCCGTTGGCGCTGGCGCATACTGTCACCTTGTTGCTGCGGCGGATGACCGCTTCGCTTCGGGCGAATTGCAAGGCTCCGAGCAGGTTGTTGGCTGCCGAGGTCTTACGACCTGTATCAATGCTGCTCTGGTAGCTGGGGATGGCAACTGCAGCAGTGATGGCGATGATAGCAATGACGACCATGAGCTCTATCAAGGTGAAACCTTGGCTCTGCGTCTGCTGCAAGTGTTTCGCCCGGTGGGTGGACATAGGAGATGGCTCTTGGATTAAGGTAGGCTGAATCCTAGGGGGGGGGCTTTCCAGTTTCCATCCTAAGCAGATGAGCGTAGCAAAAACGCGATAAGCGACCTAGTCGCAGGTGGCATTTGCCGCTGGGGACTGGTGGCGAATGCGTCCAACCACGTTGATGACGATCTGTCGTTGTGGTTGTCCTGCCTTACACAGCGTTAGAGTGCCATTGGCTGCGCGTGAGGTTCCATCAGCCTCGAAGATTACGTGAGAGAGTTTGCGAAAGCTCGCCCAATACCAGTTATAGCCGTCTAGCAGGGGTTCTTCGCGCAGTATTAATTCGTCAGGTTCGCGCCTGCCATTGGCATTGATGTCATGGAAAATAATCAGGTGTTGTGCCCAAGCAGGTGAGCCGTTGCAGTCGGTTTGTCCTGCGCAGAGGCTGGTGTTCAGACGGCTGAATACGGCGGCGCTACGGGTGTAGCTAAGTGCGCCGAGCATCTGGTTCAGCGTATGCGTTTGGCGTTGGCTCTCCAGTAACTGCGACAGGGGCGGAATAGTAATGCTAGCTGTGATGGACAGGAGAGATATTGTTATCAACAACTCGGCCAGGCTGTAACCGCATGTTTTTTTCATTACTTCCGGCATCCGTGCTGAAGTTTAGGTCCCAGAATTATAGGCGGGGTTTTCGATATGCAAGCCAAATCTGCGCACGATACCGTGGTGATTGGTGGGGGTGCACTTGGCTTGCTCAGCGCTCTCGTTTTAGCCCGTACGGGTGTCCGTGTGGTGCTTCTGGAGCGCGAAGTAGTAGGTGCGGAGTCCTCCTGGGCTGGCGGCGGTATTGTTTCGCCGTTGTATCCCTGGCGTTATAGCCCTGCCGTCACTGCGCTGGCGCATTGGTCGCAGGATTTTTATCCGCGCCTGGCTGAGCAGTTGCTGGAGCAAACGCAGATTGACCCTGAGGTGTATGTCACCGGGTTGTACTGGTTGGACCTTGACGATGGCGCCGAGGCGTTGGCTTGGGCGCAGCGGGAAGGGCGGGCGCTGCAGTCGGTCGATATAGCGGCCGTGCAACGCGCAGTGCCAGCGTTGGCGGCGGGCTTTGGTCGTGCGCTGCAGATGGCCGACGTGGCCAATGTGCGCAATCCCCGTCTGGTCAAGGCGCTGCGTGCAGCGCTGCAGCAGATGCCGAATGTCACCGTGCATGAGCAGTGTGCGGTAAGCGGTTTTATCCGCGACGGTGGGCGTATCACGGGGGTGCAGACCGCGCAGGGTGATGTGCACGCCGATCAGGTGGTGCTCGCGGCCGGTGCATGGAGCGGCGAGTTGATGAAGACGCTTGGCATCGAGTTACCGGTGGTGCCAGTCAAGGGGCAGATGATTTTGTACAAGTGCGCCGAGGGCTTTTTGCCCGCTATGGTGCTGGCCAAGGGGCGTTATGCGATTCCGCGGCGTGATGGTCATATTCTGATTGGCAGCACGCTGGAGCATGCCGGGTTCGACAAAACCACGACCGAAGAGGCGTTGGCCAGTCTGAAGGCCTCAGCGGTTGAGCTGTTACCGGCTTTGGCTGATGCCGAGATGGTGGGGCATTGGGCGGGGTTGCGGCCGGGTTCGCCTGAAGGCATTCCCTATATCGGCCCGGTGCCTGGGTATGAGGGCTTATGGCTGAATTGTGGGCATTACCGCAATGGTTTGGTGCTGGCGCCGGCGTCCTGCCAATTACTCGCGGACTTGATGCTGGGGCGTGAGCCGATTGTTGATCCGGCCCCTTATGCGCCGGCGGGGCGGTTGACTTCGGTTGGTTGAGCGCTTAACTGGGAGGGGCTCGCGGCTAAAGCCCCTCCCGCAGTTCATGTGCGGTTCAGTCGATGCCGAGCTTTTTCAGTCGATAGCGCATTGAGCGGAAGCTCAGGCCCAGTCGCTGCGCAGCGGCGGTGCGGTTCCAGCGGGTTTCTTCCAGGGCCTGCATGATTAATTTGCGCTCGATGATTTCAAGGTGGTCTTCCAGGTTATCGATCTGCGCGAGATTACTTTCGCCGTTTTCATTGCTGGGGCTGCAGTCGGCTAGGCGCAGGTCACTGGCGGTGATGCGATCGTCTTCACACAGCGTATAGGCGCGTTCGAGCATGTTCTCTAGCTCGCGCACGTTGCCGGGGAAGCGGTAGCTCTTGAGCTTTTCCAGTGCGTCCTCATCTAGCTTGGCGGCGCTGATGCCGGAGTCTTCGGCTAGGCGCTTGAGCATGCTGTCGGCCAGTAGAGCGATGTCTTCGCGGCGTTCGCGTAGGGCAGGTACGCGCAGCTCGATAACGTTGAGGCGGTAATAGAGGTCCTGGCGGAAGCGCTCGGCGGCGACTTCGCCGGCCAGATCCTTGTGGGTGGCGCAAAGGATGCGCACGTCGACGACCAGCTCTTGCTGGCCGCCTACTGCGCGCACGGCTTTTTCCTGAATGGCGCGAAGCAGTTTGACCTGCATCGGTAACGGTAAGTCGGCGACTTCGTCGAGAAACAAGGTGCCGCCATTGGCAGCTTGGAATAAGCCCTGTTTGTCTTCGATAGCGCCGGTAAAGCTGCCTTTCTTGTGGCCGAAAAACTCGCTCTCCATCAGCTCGGTGGGGATCGCGCCGCAGTTGACCGGGACGAAGGGTTGCTCGCTGCGCGAACCTTGCTCGTGGATCAGGCGAGCCACCAGTTCTTTACCGCTGCCTGATTCGCCGCTGATGTACACCGGTGCTTGGCTGCGGGCCAGTTTAAGAATCTGTTTGCGTAAGGTCTGCATCGGTGGCGAGTTGCCAAGCAGGCGGCTGTCGACGGGCTGCTCTTCGCCATCGGCGCCGCGTAGACGCAAGGCCGCTGCGACCAGTTCACGCAGGCGGCCGAGGTCGACCGGCTTGGTCAGGAAGTCGAAGGCGCCGGCCTTAAGTGCATTGATCGCAGTGTCCAGGCTGCCATAGGCGGTGATCATCGCCACCGGCACTTGCGGGTGGCGCTGCAAAATGTGCTGCACCAGCTCCAGGCCAGTTCCATCAGGCAGGCGCATGTCGGTCAGGCAGAGGTCGAAGGGCTCTTTGGCCAGCCATTCGCGCGCCTCTTTAACGTTGCGTGCGCTGCGGGTGTCGAGCTTCATGCGCCCCAGAGTAATTTCCAGAAGTTCGCGAATATCGGGTTCGTCATCGACGATCAAGGCTCTCTGGCGGGTCATGGTCAGCTCAGTTTACGCGGGTGGGCGAAAGTGATGCGTAGGCAGCTGCCGCCACTTTCGCGAGGTTTGTAATCGAGGCGAGCCTGGTTGCTTTCGCACAGTTCGCGAGAAATATACAGGCCCAGGCCGGTGCCTTTGTTTTCTGTGGTGTAGAAGGGCTCGAACAGGTGATGCAGTTGTTCTTCGGCGACACCTGGGCCGTCGTCCAGTATCTCAAGTACGGGGAGTTCGCTATTTGGGTCGCGGAATAGGTTCAGCCAGACTTGCCCTTGCTTGTGCTTCTTCGCGCTGTAGCGCATTCCGTTTTCCACCAGGTTGCTTAATACCTGGGTGAGTTGGTGCGGGTCCATGCGGGTCTGGATGCTGCCGCTGCTGGTTTCCAGGTGCAGCGTTTGCTGTGGTGTGGCGCTGCTGCGGAACTCACTGGCAAAACGGTGAAGCCAGTATTTTAGGTCGAGTAATTGCGGTTCGGCCTGGCGCCGCCGCGAGAGCTGCAGGACGTTCTCGATCACTAGGTTCATGCGTCGTGAATGATCCTGAATAATCTGCGCCAGGCGCAGGTCGTGTCCTTGCAGCTCATCGGATTCTTGTAACAACTGGGCCGCATGGCTAATCGCGCCGAGCGGATTGCGAATCTCGTGGGCGATGCCAGCGGTCAGGCGGCCCAGCGAGGCGAGCTTGAGTTGCTGCGCTTGCTGGGCGATCTGTGAAATGTCGTCGAGGAAGATCAGCGTGTGTTTATGCTTGCCGCGTTGCAGGGCGATAAAGCTGGGCTGTAGCACGCGGCCGTCAGCCGCTGCTTGCAGGCTGGCAGGGCGCAGGCTGGGGTTGTGCGACCACTGCTGCATGCGTTTGATCAGCTCCGGGCAGTGTGGGTCGAGAATCTTGCCGGTCAGGTCGCTTTTACCCAGCAGGTGGTTGGCGCCCTGATTGGCCAGTAGTACGCGATGCACTTCATCCAGCACCAGAATGCCGGTGCGCATGCGTTGCAGGATCAGCGCGTTGAGCGCTTCCAGGTTGGCCACGTCGGCAGCACGCTGCTCAGCCAGGTTTTCGCTGACTTGCAGGCGGCGGGTCAGGCCTTGCACAAACAGCGCAGCCGCGAAGCACAGCGCGCCAAACGCACCGACTTGCACGTACTGGGCGGAAGCAGCTGGCCGGGTAAGGCTGAGGTAGAACGTCAGGTAGATCATGCCAATTGCCGCGACGGCTGCAATCAGCAGGCCTATACGTCCGCGCAAGAGAATATTGGCGATGGCTACAGCGACAATTAATAGGTTGCCGATGCCGCTGGGCGTGCCGCCGGCTGCATAGAACAGGCCGGAGAGCAAAATCACATCGACCAGCGCCAGGCTGAAAACCTGCGCCAGGCGTTTAGGGCGGCGCACGGTGGCGATGATCAGGACGTTGAGCGCCAGGTACAGCCAGCTGCCATTGCGGAACAGTGCCGGGTGCGCCATGTCCAGCAGTTGTGCGTCAAGGTCGCTGGAAACCAGCGTCGCTAAGGTAATGCCGATAATGAGGCGGTACAGGTGGTAGAGCCGCAGGATGCGCCAGCTTTGCTCCCCGCTCAGGGGGAAGTCAGTGTTCACGGGACTTGGTGTCTTGGTCTAGATGATCCTGGCTGCAGAACCACTGTTCGCCCTTTGCCAGTGCGTTATCGCGGGGTACATGAATACCGCACTGCTGGCAGCGCACCATTGGCGCTGGCTTTGCTGTCGCGTCAGGGCGTTGAGGGCGCGTGGTTGTTGGCCGGGTAAGGCGCCGCCACAGCCAGAAGGCGGCAGCAATGATGGCAATCCAGAACAGCAAGCGGAACAGGCCCATGGCGCTCTCTTCTTATTTGGCAGGCGCGCAGTTTAGCTAACCCGTTCGCACGCGCCCAGCGCTCAAACAGTGACCCAGGCGTTGTTATGCGTATTGGCAGGTGAGCAGGTGAGCCAATTCGGTTAGCGCCGGGGCATGCGCCACATATAGGTTTCAGGCAGATTGTGGGGCGTATGGTGGCGCTGGTCAGCTTTGCACGCCGGTTGATTGCTGATGGGGTCGCCCAACTCTCCGGGTTATTCAGTCTGTTCACGTAGGTATGAAAAAGGGAGGCCGAAGCCTCCCTTTTGCGGTGTTGCGCTTGCTCAGTCGAACAGGCCAAAGGTCAGGTAGCTGAACCAGGAGCGGCTCGGTACTTCGGCTTCTTCGGCTTTGAGTTCATCCGGGATCAGTTCCTCGGCATCTTCGTACTGGCGGATAACGTCCTGGCTGGCGCGGGTTTCGCCTGGCGGCAGCGGCGTATCGGTTTCGATCAGGCCCAGGGTGGCCTTGGCCATCCAGGAGCGTGTATCGGCTTCTTCTTCGCGCGGTACGAATTGGCCGTCGACCAGGCTTGGGTGATCTGGGTAATTGAGTTTGAGGGCTTCCAGGCTAGTGGCAGCCAGGTCATCGAGGGTCAGGCGCTGGTAGGCTTCGGTCATCACCGCCAGGCCGTCACCGACTGCCGGGGTTTCCTGGAAGTTTTCCACCACGTAGCGGCCGCGGTTGGCGGCAGCCACGTAGGCGTTGCGGGTCAGGTAGTAGTGCGCCACGTGGATTTCGTAAGCGGCCAGCAGGTTGCGCAGGTAGATCATGCGCTGCTTGGCGTCTGGCGCGTAGCGGCTGGTCGGGAAGCGGCTGGTGAGTTGGGCGAACTCGTTATAAGAGTCGCGTGCGGCACCTGGGTCGCGCTTGGTCATGTCCAGCGGGACGAAGCGGGCAATTAGGCCGCGGTCCTGGTCGAAGGAGGCCAGGCCCTTAAGGTAATAGGCGTAATCAACGTTGGCGTGCTGCGGGTGCAGGCGGATAAAACGATCTGCGGCGGACTTTGCCGCTTCCGGCTCAACGTTTTTGTAGTAGGCGTAAATCAGCTCCAGCTGAGCCTGCTCGGCGTAGCGGCCGAACGGGTAGCGCGACTCCAGCGCCTTGAGCTTAGCCACCGCAGCGGTGTAGCTGCTGTTGTCCAGGTCGGCTTGTGCCTGCTGGTAGAGTTCGGCCTCGCTCAGGTTTTCGTCAACCACCTGTTTTGATGAGCAGGCGGCGGTGAGGGCGAGGATTGCGATCAGCAGCAGGTGTTTCACTTGCATGGCGGCTTGCGTCCCTGTGACGGCGGCTGTCTTGAGCAAAGCCGTCCTGTTATGATGAGCGCCCCCGGTACCCCTGGGGCAAAGACGCCGTATTTAACCACAAGCGTGTAGCCGAAACCAAAGGCTAGACCTTTCAGACTTTCCCGCCGTTGCCGAGCATGCCCTCTATTAATAAGCAGATTGTTGAACTGAACGCCGAGGTGCCCTATGACATGGGCGGTCAACGCCTCGATCAAGTCGCCGCACTCCTGTTCGCCGAGCACTCGCGTTCGCGTCTGTCTGCCTGGATCAAAGAGGGTCTGCTGACCGTCGATGGTGCGGTCTTGCGCCCGCGCGACATCGTCCACGGCGGTTCGCTGCTGGCGCTCAAGGCCGAGCAGGAGGCCCAGGGTGAATGGGTTGCCCAGGATATCCCGCTGAATATCGTCTACGAAGATGAGCAGATTCTGGTCATCGACAAACCTGCCGGCCTGGTGGTGCACCCGGCCGCCGGGCATGCCGATGGCACCTTGCTTAACGCCTTGCTGCACCACGTGCCGGACATCATCAATGTGCCGCGTGCGGGCATCGTGCACCGCTTGGATAAGGACACCACCGGTTTGATGGTCGTGGCCAAGACCATTGAGGCGCAGACCCGTCTGGTTGACCAGTTGCAGAAGCGCTCGGTTAGCCGCATC
Source organism: Pseudomonas spirodelae (assembly GCF_034653255.1). Classification (NCBI taxonomy): domain Bacteria; kingdom Pseudomonadati; phylum Pseudomonadota; class Gammaproteobacteria; order Pseudomonadales; family Pseudomonadaceae; genus Pseudomonas; species Pseudomonas spirodelae. Next base: position 289,046 of record NZ_JAYEET010000039.1, read on the forward strand.
TACGAGTGCATCGTGATCGGTGTGATCACCGCAGGCGGCAAGATCAATGCGCCGATCGGTCGTAGCTCGTCGCAGCGTCAGCGTATGGCGGTTAGCGATGGCGGTAAGCCGGCGGTGAGTCATTACCGGGTGCTAGAGCGCTATCGCTCGCATACCCATGCGCGGGTCAAGCTGGAAACCGGGCGCACGCACCAGATCCGTGTGCACATGAGCCATATCGGTTATCCGCTGGTGGGTGATCCGGTTTACGGTGGACGCTTCCGCATTCCGCCGGCCGCCAACCCAAGCATGGTGCAGACCCTCAAGGAGTTCCCGCGCCAGGCGTTGCATGCGCGCTTCCTCGAACTGGACCATCCGATCACTGGCGAGCGGATGAAGTGGCAGTCGCCGTTGCCGGATGACTTTGTCTGGTTGCTGACGCTGTTGCGCCAGGACCGCGAGGCATTTATTGGGTGACAAGATGCACGACTGGCTGATGCCGCAGTGGCCCGCGCCGGCCAAGGTCAAAACCTGTGTCACCACCCGCAGTGGGGGTGTCAGCGTTGCGCCGTATGACAGCCTTAACGTCGGTGAGCATGTTGCCGATGATCCGCAGGCCGTCGCTAAAAACCGTCAGCGCCTGGTCAGTCTGTTGGGCTGTAAGCCCGCCTGGTTGCAGCAGGTGCACGGTGTTGCGGTTGTAGAAGCCAATCCAGCGGCAGTGCTTGAAGCCGATGCTAGCTGGACCGAAACCCCGGGTGTTGCCTGCACGGTGATGACCGCCGACTGTTTGCCGGTTTTGTTCTGTGATCGCGCGGGCACGCGCGTGGCGGCCGCCCATGCGGGCTGGCGTGGACTGGCCGGCGGCGTGCTGGAGGCCACTCTGAATGAGCTGGCCGTGCCGGCGGATCAGGTGTTGGTCTGGTTAGGCCCGGCGATTGGGCCGCAGGCCTTTGAGGTGGGTGCGGAAGTGCGCGAAGCCTTTGTCGGCCAGCAGGCGCAAGCGGCGGCTGCATTCCAGCCGAGCGTTAATTCGGGCAAGTTTATGGCCGATATTTACCAGCTGGCGCGCATCCGTCTGGCGGCCTGTGGTGTTGAGGCGGTGTATGGCGGCGATTTTTGTACCGTTACCGACCCGCGTTTTTTCTCTTACCGCCGTTCGGCGCAAACCGGGCGCTTTGCCAGCCTGATCTGGCTGGGTAACTGAGCGTGCGCATCGCCGCGGGCCTGCAGTGGCTCGCGGCGCTGTTTTACTGACCCTCATCAACGCCGCGCGACTTGAAACGCGCACAATCAACCTCATCTACTCTTCATCCGCAGGTTTCTTTGTCTGGGTGCGATTCAGTGCGCCGGCCTGCCACCACTAAGAGGGTTGATTGATATGCGTATTGATCGTTTAACTAGCAAGCTGCAACTCGCGCTATCCGATGCGCAATCCATGGCCGTTGGCCTCGACCATGCGGCTATTGAGCCGCTGCATTTGATGCAAGCGCTGCTCGAACAGCAGGGCGGCTCGATTAAGCCCCTGTTGATGCAGGTCGGCTTTGATGTGAATAGCCTGCGCCTGGCCTTGGCCAAGGAGCTGGATCAGCTGGGCAAAATTCAGAACCCATCCGGTGACGTAAACCTGTCGCAGGATTTGGCTCGCCTGCTCAATCAGGCCGATCGCTTGTCGCAGCAGAAGGGCGATCAGTTTATCTCCAGCGAGCTGGTGCTGTTGGCCGCGATGGATGACAGCACCAAGCTGGGCAAGCTGCTGCTCGGCCAAGGCGTCAGCCGTAAAGCGCTGGAAAACGCCGTGGCGAACCTGCGCGGCGGCGATGCGGTGAATGACCCGAATGTCGAAGAAAATCGCCAGGCGCTGGATAAGTTCACCGTCGACCTGACCAAGCGTGCCGAAGACGGCAAGCTGGATCCGGTGATCGGTCGTGATGATGAAATCCGCCGCACCATCCAGGTGTTGCAGCGTCGTACCAAGAACAATCCGGTGTTGATCGGTGAGCCGGGCGTGGGTAAAACCGCCATTGTTGAGGGGCTGGCCCAGCGCATTGTTAACGGCGAAGTGCCGGATAGCCTGAAGGACAAGCGCGTGCTGTCGCTGGACATGGGCGCGCTGATCGCCGGTGCCAAGTTCCGTGGTGAGTTCGAAGAACGCCTGAAAGCGGTGCTTAATGAGTTGGGCAAGCAGGAAGGCCGCATCATTCTGTTTATCGACGAGCTGCACACCATGGTCGGCGCCGGTAAAGGCGAGGGCTCAATGGACGCCGGCAATATGCTCAAGCCGGCTCTGGCTCGCGGTGAGCTGCATTGTGTGGGCGCGACCACCCTTGACGAGTACCGTCAGTACATCGAAAAGGATGCCGCGTTGGAGCGGCGTTTCCAGAAAGTACTGGTGGATGAGCCGAGTGAAGAAGACACCATCGCCATCCTGCGTGGCCTTAAAGAGCGCTACGAGGTGCACCACAAGGTGGCCATTACCGACGGCGCGATTATTGCGGCGGCCAAGCTGAGCCATCGCTATATCACCGACCGCCAGTTACCGGATAAAGCCATCGACTTGATTGACGAGGCGGCCAGCCGTATCCGCATGGAAATCGACTCCAAGCCAGAGGTGCTGGACCGTTTGGAGCGCCGCTTGATTCAGCTCAAAGTTGAGCGTCAGGCGTTGAAGAAAGAAGATGATGAGGCGGCGTTGAAGCGCCTGGAAAAACTCAAGGAGGACATCGCCCGCCTGGAGCGTGAATACGCCGACCTTGAGGAAATCTGGAAGTCGGAAAAGGCCGAGGTGCAAGGCTCTGCGCAGATCCAGCAGAAAATTGAGCAGGCTCGGCAGGAGCTCGAAACGGCGCGGCGTAAGAGTGATTTGGAACAAATGGCCAAGTTGCAGTACAGCGTTATTCCAGATCTTGAGCGCAGCCTGCTAATGGTCGACCAGCACGGCAAAAAAGATAATCAGTTGCTGCGCAGCAAGGTCACCGAGGAAGAGATTGCCGAAGTGGTGTCGAAGTGGACCGGTATTCCGGTCAGCAAGATGCTTGAAGGCGAGCGTGACAAACTGCTGAAAATGGAAGGTCTGCTGCATCAACGCGTGATCGGTCAGGATGAGGCCGTGGTGGCGGTTGCCAATGCGGTGCGGCGCTCCCGTGCGGGGTTGTCTGATCCTAATCGGCCGAGCGGCTCGTTCCTGTTCCTCGGCCCTACCGGTGTCGGTAAGACCGAGTTGTGCAAGGCGCTGGCGGAGTTCCTGTTCGACACCGAAGACGCCTTGGTGCGTATCGATATGTCCGAGTTTATGGAGAAACACTCCGTGGCGCGGCTGATCGGCGCGCCGCCAGGCTATGTCGGTTATGAAGAGGGCGGTTATTTGACTGAGGCCGTGCGCCGTAAGCCTTATTCAGTGATTCTGCTGGATGAGGTGGAAAAGGCTCATCCGGATGTCTTCAACGTGCTGTTGCAGGTGCTGGAAGATGGTCGTCTGACGGACAGTCACGGTCGCACTGTGGACTTCAAAAACACCGTGATTGTGATGACCTCCAACCTGGGTTCCGCGCAGATTCAGGAGTTGGTGGGCGATCGTGAAGCACAGCGCGCAGCGGTGATGGATGCGGTCGGTGTGCATTTCCGTCCGGAATTCATCAACCGGATTGATGAGGTGGTGATCTTCGAGCCGCTGGCCCGTGATCAAATTGCTGGTATCGCGCAAATCCAGCTGGGGCGTTTACGTGAGCGTCTGGCTGAGCGTGAGCTGAACCTTGACCTCTCGGCTGAGGCGATGGACAAGCTGATTGCCATTGGTTACGACCCTGTGTATGGCGCGCGCCCGCTCAAGCGTGCTGTGCAGCGCTGGATCGAAAACCCCTTGGCGCAGTTGATCTTGGCCGGCAAGTTTGCGCCGGGCAGCAGCGTCACCGGTCGGGTAGAGGGCGATGAGATCGTCTTCGACTGATCCTGGTTAGCCGCATTAACAACGGCGCCAGATAAAAATACCCCGGTTCAGCATGCGCTGACCGGGGTGTTTTTTTGCCTGGATTACAGGTGCTTGAGCAGGATTTCCAGGGCGGCTGCCTGGTCCTCGGCCAGGTCAATGATGTGAAACCCGGCCCAGCAGTGTTGGCCGTCAGCACCGGGGCGACTCCACAGGCAGTCAGCCCCCAGGATTATTTCACCCACGCCCTCAATCAGCTGTTCGCTGACCAGGCGGCACTCCACCAGTTCATCTGCCGCCAGCGGTGTGTCGCTAAATAACATAAAGCCATCAGCAGACAGGTCGACTATGCGGCCCAGGCGTTGGCCAGAGTGCAGGTCAAAGACCTCCAGCTGCACGTCGGCGCTATGCCGGTTATGCAGGCGACGTTCGTCATTCATGCGAGTTCCTTATTCTTGGGGCTCAGCCGTGCGCCCGGTAAAACGCTGCAGCACGCGGTAAATAGCGGTAAGGGCGCGGTCCACCAGTGGGGCACCTCGTTCGGGGGTGACGATGCGTGCGAGTCCTTGTTCCATTTCAGTGGCCAGTTGAGTGAGTGGCTTGATTGCCACGCGTTGGCCGCTCTGGTCGACAAACATGTAGTTGCGCGTTGTTGGGCTGAACCAAGACAGCTTGAGCAGGCGCACCTGCTGGCCTGTGACAAATTCGAACCAGGTGCCGAACTCGATATGGCCAAGCTCTTTGGCCAGTGCCTGAGCGCGCGTCGAGAGGGTTGACTCGCGTGGTGCCAGGGTCGCCAGGGCTGCATCTTCGCCGAGCATGGCGGCCAGCGGACTGTCTGGCAGGCTGGGTTGGAGCTTGGCGGCCACCTGCGGTTGTTTGGCTTGTACGGCATGCTGGCAGGCCACCAAGTCCTGCAGCAGGCGGCGAATGCCCGCTTCGTGGTAACCGCCGAGCAGCTCCAGGCCTTTGCGTAAGTCTTCGAGCAGCGGCACGCGCAGCTTCTGTAGGCGCTCGCCTCCTGCTTCGTCGAGTAAGGTGCCGCTCCATGCCAATTGCTCGGCCGCCTCGCAGGCGCGCAGCCATTCGGGGCTGCGCTCGCCATTACGCAGCAACACGAATACCAGCACATCCGCCCACGTCAGTTCGAGGAAGTTACGAATAATGCTGGGTGGCTGGCGATTGTTCAGGCTATTGGCGATGACCTCGACGGCGTGCTGACGAGCGCCGAGCAGTTTGTCGCGACCTTTGGCGGCTTCCACTGCGCGGCGTTCGCGCAGTTCAATCTTGTGCCTGAGGGTGCCGACGAACTCATTGAATTCTTCCAGCAGGCCGTCAAACAGCTGCAAGTCGCCCGAGAAATCATGAATGACCCGCTCGACCACCCACTGCATCTTGGCCAGCAGGCCGCGCTCATCACCCTCACCGCCATACAGCACGCCGGCCTGGGCCATGCTGTTGAGCAGGCGGCGGGCAGGGTGGTGATGCTGGGTGAAGAGTGCCTTGTCTTGCAGTGCCACCTTTAGATAAGGCGTGTGCAGGTGCGAGAGGATGGTTTTGCAGGTGTCCGGTAGGTTGTCGTCGTCCAGAATAAAGTCGAACAGCATGCCGACCAGGTCGATTACATCCGCTTCTTGGTCGGAAACCTTCTGTTGGCCGGGAAGCGTGCTGTGGGCCTCCAGTTGTTGCTGCAAATCGGCTTTCAGGCCTTCGACTGGCTGTGGGTGATGCAGGCGCTGTGACAGGTCGCTGGCCGAGTGCTGCTGCATGCGATTGAGTGCATCCAGCAGCGCGGAAGCGCTGTAGGTGCTGGTCGCTTCGCGGGGAGTAAAGCTGGCAATGCTGCGGGTGCCGCCGAGCAGGGGGGCATCAATGTCGCGCTGGCGATGTTCGCTCAGCAGGGTGGCCAGGTTGCCCAGCAATTCCAGTGGGTCGCTGGGTGGCGGCCCGCTGAGGTCGGTGTTGCCGGAGCGGGGCTGTTGCCCGGCACCGCTACCAGCGCTGGTGTTTCTGCTACTGCTGGCGTTGCTCTCGGCCGGTTGTTCGGCTGCTGCAGTGGGCGTTGTCTTCTGGCGCGCGGGTTGACTGTTGCGTTGTGCGCTGTACTTGAGGTTTGGCAGCACGCCCGCTTCGATCAGGCGTTGATTCAGTGCGCTATAGAGGCTGTCTAGGCTTTGCATGACGTGGGTGTCAAACAGGGTATAGAGGATGACCTTTATCCGCAGCGGGAACGGGCAGGGCGCCAGGGCGTCTCGGAACGCCTGGGCAATCATCTGTGGACCGAAGGGATTGCTGTCCTCACCCAGCTTCTGGCCGTTATTCAGCAAGGCCAGGCGTTGCTCCAGGGCAAATAGTGGCTGTGCGCAGCGGGCCTTGACCCGGCTGACCATGTTGGTGACTTGCAGGCTTTCTTCATATTCCTCGTTTTGCACCAGGGCCATGTGCTCGACATCCAGTTTGCTGGCGCTGGGCAGTGGTTTGAGCTTGCCGTCGAGGAAGTCGGCGAGGTTCTGTGCGATCTGCTTATGGTAGCTGCGTTCTATTTGTGGGCGCTGCTTACGGATCTCGCGCATGTTGTCGAAGAACAATGTTTGCACCTGATTGTTCTCGGCTTTTTCGGCGCATTCAAAGAGTGTGTCGTCGACCTGGGCGAAGACGCCTGTCAGGTGCTCGGCCAGGCGATTCATCACCAGCTTGCGGCAGCTTTGTACCAGCTCCCCGAAGCGCGGCTGGATGCCGCGATTGGCAAGGGTCTGTATAGATGAGGGTGGGGTTGGCGGTGTGCCCTGGTTACTCATGGACTTTCCTGACTGAGGCCTTGCGGCAGATGCGTCCTGCAATGAACACAGACATAGGGAAGATATAGCAGCCCATCACGCAGCTGCAAATCATTGTACTAAAAGCAATTTTAGGGGTTGACAGGTTCGCGATAAACCGTAAAATGGCGCGCCTCAGACAAGCGAAACGAATTAACAAGCGCTTCGAATTTCTGAGAAAGGAAGCAAGTAGTTCCGCGATAGCTCAGTCGGTAGAGCAAATGACTGTTAATCATTGGGTCCCAGGTTCGAGTCCTGGTCGCGGAGCCAATCTTTCATCGGGGTATAGCGCAGTCCGGTAGCGCGCCTGCTTTGGGAGCAGGATGTCGGGAGTTCGAATCCCCCTACCCCGACCATTTTTGGGTCGTTAGCTCAGTTGGTAGAGCAGTTGGCTTTTAACCAATTGGTCGTAGGTTCGAATCCCACACGACCCACCATTTCAAGCATGCTTGAATGATAAAAAACCCGCCTAGTGCGGGTTTTTTATTGCCTGCGATTTGATCTTTTCGTTCTTTGTTGTGCTGGCGGGCAAGGCCTGGCCTTGCCCGCGCGAGTATCAGTGAAGTTTCAGGCGCGGTTCGGTGCTGCGGCCAATGCGGTCACCGAGCATCATCAACAGCGTGCGTGTCATGCCGTACAGCGCAATCTGGTGCATGCGGTAGAGCGATACGTAGAACATTCTCGCCAGCCAACCTTCGAGCATGACGCTACCGGTCAGGTTGCCCATCAGGTTGCCGACCGCAGAAAAAGTCGACAGCGAGATCAGTGAGCCGTAATCGCGGTAGCGGTATTCCGCCAGCGGCTTACCCTCGATGCGCAGTTTTAGCGATTTTGCCAGCAGTGAGGCTTGTTGGTGCGCGGCCTGTGCGCGCGGCGGTACGTTGCGTCCTTCACTGCCAGGTTGCGGGCAGGCAGCGCAATCACCGAAGGCGAAGATGCTGTCGTCCAAGGTGGTTTGCAGGGTCGGCCTTACGTGCAGTTGGTTGATGCGATTGCTTTCCAGGCCATCCAGCTCCTTGAGAAAGTCGGGGGCGCGAATCCCGGCGGCCCATACTTTCAAGGTGGCCGGGATGATTTGGCCTTGAGCGGTATGCAGTGCCTCGCGGGTCACCTGGCTAACAGCGGCCCCAGTAAGTACCGTGACTCCGAGCTTCTCGAGGGTTTTGTGCACCGGCTGGCTGATGCGTTCAGGCAGGGCGGGCAATACACGCGGGCCGGCTTCGATCAGGGTGATGCGCATATTTTCCGGGCTGATTCGATCCAGGCCATAGGCCGCCAACTCGCGCGCCGCATGGTGCAGTTCGGCCGCCAGTTCAACCCCCGTGGCGCCCGCCCCGACGATCGCGACATTAATCAGCTCGGTCGTTTCGCTCTGGCTGGCGTGGGCGCGCATGTAGTGGTTGAGCAGTTGGTGGTGAAAACGCTCAGCCTGCTCGCGGGTGTCGAGGAACAGGCAGTGCTCGGCAGCGCCGGCGGTACCGAAATCATTGGTCGTACTGCCCACAGCGATGACCAGGCTGTCATAGCTCAGCTCGCGCGCGGGGACCAATACCTGGCCGTGCTCATCCAGGGTGGCCGATAGGCTGATGCGTTTGTTCGCGCGATTGAGGTCGTGCATGCGCCCCAGCTGGAACTCGAAGTGGTTCCACTTGGCCTGGGCCACGTAGTTGAGTTCGTCGCCAGACGAGTTCAGCGAGCCGGCGGCTACTTCGTGTAGCAATGGCTTCCAGATATGCGTCAGGTTGGCGTCGACCAGGGTGATCTTGGCTTGGCCGCGTTTACCCAAGGTTCTACCTAGGCGGGTAGCAAGCTCCAGTCCGCCGGCGCCACCGCCGACAATTACGATTTGATGAGTCATTCGACACGCTCACAAGGCTTTTAAGGAAAGACGGTGAGTCGGTGTGGGCGAGCGCTAAGCAGCTCATAGCACCAGGCGACTCAGAAGACGGCTCAGCAGGCCCAGGCCAATCGTGATCATCACGATAATCAGCAGCAGCCGCCAAACCTTGAACGGCTGGCGTTCGACCTGATGCTGCGGAGCACTGAGGTATTGCTCGACACGTTTTTGATCATCAGGGTTCAGGCGACTGGTCATGTGTGCCTCGAATAAAGGGGCCGTTGGCAATCAAGTGGAGTCGATTGCGGGCTGAGGTGGTGGGCATTCTAGCTGCGCAGCTTATAGCGGCTCAACGCGCAGGGCATCATCCAGGCGAATAATCCCCCCTTGTAGCACGCGCGCAGTAATGCCGCCGTGGCCACGCATGGCCTGGAAGGTGCCGAGCCCTAAGCGCTCTTCTAGCTTTGCGCAGGGTTGGCACCAGCCAGTGGTTTCCAGTATCGCCTGGCCGAGACGAAAGCGCCGACCTTTAAGGCTAAACAGGTTGATCCCGCTGATGGCGATATTGCGCCGTAGTTCGTGCGCGGTAATTGGGTTTTCGGCAGGGCGTCCCATTAGGGCGCTGATTACCGCCAAGTGTTCCCATTGGATCAGGGTCACTTGCCGAGCGTTGCGTGGGCCTGGGCGGCTGTGGTCGCCCGTCAGGCCGGCTTCGCGCCTTGCTTCCACGGCGTCCAGTTCGATCATCGTCGCCCGCGAAGCCGGGCGTACGCCAATCCAGCGCACACAGCCCTGTTGCGGCACGGCAGCGAGTAACTCGTGCAGGGGGCTCACAGGCTGATGCCCACATCAAACAGCACGCTGCGGCCGAGGTTGTTGCGCAGAAAGCTCGGTGCACCCGGGTGGGCGAACAGCACGCGGGCAAAGGTCGGGCCCACCAGCGACAGTGAGCGCCAGCCCTGACGGAGAAATTCGGTCGGCGGAGGGAAGTGGCTGTTGAAGTCCGGCACGGCGCGTTTCAGGTTGACGTAGGCGAGCAGGTCCAACTCGCCCAGGTCGAGGCCGCGCTCTTGGTAGTTGTGGGCTTTTTTGCGCAGGGTGGGCGTCAGCCGCTGTTGTAGATTGGCCGCGGCAATACGCCTGGGCTTGGCTTCACGGCGCACCAGTTGGCTGAGGGAGAATGCGCTGCGTCTGCGCTCCAGCTCGGCGCGCCACTCATCATTGAGGCGGCGGCCCTCGTCGAGGACGAAGAACACTTCAAAGCTGGCGTCGCGGAACAATACGTCTGGCGGCTCGTGGTCTGCGGCGCTGAACTCATCCAGGCGGTGGCTGACATTCAAGGCTTGCAGCAGGCGCTGGCAGACCCAACGCTCGCGCTCCCACTTGCGCGCGTTGGAGAGGAAGGCATTGGCTTGTTCGGCCTGGTGCGTCAGTAGGCGCAGGTAGTCTGAGTCGTCCATGGCTTCAGCTTAGCGTGCGCGGCAGGTGTGTTGGTACCCTCTGCGGCGGTTGTTTCAGGCTTTTTGTTGTCGGTTGGGCGAATGTGCTGGCGGCGGTTGTAGACTGCCTAGGGTCACTACGCGTGTATGGGGGTTGTTTGGATGATTGCCGCGCACTTGTTGTCTTCCACCAGTCAGATGCTCGGCTGGCTGATCTATCTACCGCTGCTGTGTTGGGCCGTCTGGCGTGCGCCCTGGGTCGAACTCTGTAGTGATTTGCGCCGCCAGCATCTATTAGGTGGCACAGCACTGGCGCTGTTCGTGCTGTGGTTGATACGTCGGGATTTCGACTCGGGGTTGTCCTACCACTTTATTGGCATGACGGCGGTCACCTTATTGCTGGATTGGCCGCTGGCTATCTTGGTGGGGTTAGTTGCCCAGCTGGGGTTGCTGGCACTGGGCCGGCAGGATTTAGCGGCGCTGGGCGTCAACGGCGTGCTGCTGGTGGTGATTCCTGTGTGGGTGACCGAGGCCTGTGCACTGTGGGTCGAGAAAAAACAGCCGCGTAATCTATTCGTCTACATCCTGTTTAACGGCTTCTTTGCTGCAGCGCTGGCAGCCTTAGTGTTTATCGTTGCCGCCTTCGCCGTGCTTTGGCTGGACGGGCTGTTCCCGATGCCGCCCTGGTTGGAGGACTTTATCGGCTACCTCTGGCTGGTGATTTTCCCTGAGGCGTTTATCAACGGCATGCTGGTGACGGCGCTGGTGGTGTTCTACCCGGACTGGCTAGAAACCTTCAACCGCACGCGTTATCTCGCCGCGCCGTGGAAGGATGACGATCCGTCGCGCTGATGGTGCGGCCTTCAGCGGTTTGATGGCGCTGTGCGTGTTGATGTGGGTCAAGCCGCACGAGCTATTAGGGCTCATCGTGGTGGCATCAATCAGGAGGGCGTGAGATGGGCGTACATCAGTGGGCAAGGCAGGCAATCGAGCAGAGTCTGCAGGGTGTCGAGGCGCAAGGCTTCGATCAGGTCATGGCATTGCGGGCATTACTCAGCGCCGTTATCGAGCGTAACCGCGCAGCGCGCAGTGCAGTAGACCTGGCCGCCGAGCTGCAATTTCTCGCCGATAACCTCGATGACGAGCGTGATTACAGCTTTATGCGGCCCTGACGAGTAGCAGGCGATTGAAGCACTGCCTGCTTCACCGACGGTTTCAAGGCACTGTTTAGTGCTCGCGCGGTGGCAGTTCACCCGAAAATAGATCGTCTTCCAGAGGGTTGCCGGCGATCGCGTGCTCTTCTGAGGCCCAGGCGCCGAGGTCAATCAGCTTGCAGCGTTCCGAGCAGAAGGGCCGGCTCGGGCTTTGTGGGCCCCACTCGACGGGCGCGCTGCAGGTAGGGCAGGGGACTAAGGTGGGGGTGCTCATGCTTGGCCTCCGCGTAGGGTTAGATAGAAAGCGTGGAGTCGTTCCACTTCGGCTTGCAGTCCGTGCAGGTCTTGGTCGTTAAGCAATACATCGTGTGCATGGCGCAGGCGGTCTTCGCGGCTGGCTTGGGCCTTAAGAATGGCCTGCACCTGTTCGCTGGAGCTTTGGTCGCGGGCCATGGTGCGCTCTATTTGCAGGTGCTCCGGCGCATCCACCACCAGTATGCGCTGGGTCAGTTGGTGTTGACCGGACTCCACCAGCAGTGGCGATACCAGAATGGCGTAGGGTGATTCGGCGCGCGCCAGGTATTGGGCGATTTCCTGGCCGATCAATGGATGTAATAGCACTTCGAGCCAGCGCCGTTCGGCCGCATCGGCAAAGATCCGCTTGCGCAGGGCCGTGCGATCAAGCTGGCCATCGGCTTGTAAAACCTGCGTGCCGAAGTGCTCGACTATCTTCGCCAGCGCCGGCTTGCCAGGCTCAACCACCCAGCGCGCCGCATGGTCGGCGTCGACCAGATGCACGCCTAGGTCGATAAAGTGCTGGGCGACAGCACTCTTGCCGCTGCCGATGCCGCCAGTAAGGCCAAGAATCCAGGGTTTTGTGCTCAAGGTGCGCGCTCGCGTCGGTCATTCAGGGGCGCGATTGTAGGGCGGATTCAGGAGCGAAGCGAACAATCCGCCACGAACCTAGAGCCGACAATCCGAAGGTAGCGAGCCGTGATTTGCTCGCCCCTGCTTTTGTAGGGTGGGTTAGCGGCGCTAACGCTGACTATGGGTGCGCCACACTATTCGAGCGCTGCGTAACCCACCATTGGATTTTCTCGGTAGACCGCCATGGTGGGTTACGGCGCATTGAGGGCCGATGGTGTTTGCGTGATCCTGGTTCGCGCCTAACCCACCCTACGGATGACTACAGCAGCCCAGATGCAGTTTGGGCTGCTGTACCGTATCAGAAGCCGGCAATCTGCAGGTAGCTGGCGGTGATCTGCTCGCCCCAGAGCAGCGCAATCCAGCCGGCAATCGCCAGGTAGGGGCCGAAGGGGATTGGTGTGCTGGTTTCGGCGTTGCGCAGGCGCAGCATGATCAGGCCGAGTACTGCGCCCACCAGTGACGACAGCAAAATGGTCAGCGGCAATACCTGCCAGCCACCCCAGGCGCCGAGCATGGCCAGCAGCTTGAAGTCGCCATAGCCCATGCCTTCCTTGCCGGTAACCAGCTTGAACAGCCAATACACCGACCACAAACTCAGGTAGCCGGCAATCGCGCCCCAGAGTGCATCCTCCAAGCTGGTAAACAAGCCGAAGCTGTTGGCAATCAAGCCTAGCCACAGCAGCGGAAGCACCAGAGAGTCCGGCAGCAGCTGATGATCGGCATCGATCAGGCTCATCGCCAGCAAGCCCCAAGTCAGCAGTAGCATCGCGCCGGCCTGCCAGGTAAAGCCGAAGTGCCAGGCGATGTAAGCCGAGAGCAAACCACAGGTCAGCTCAACCAGTGGGTAGCGCAGGCTGATCGGTGTTTTACAGCTGGAGCATTTGCCACGCAGAAATAGGTAGCTGATAACCGGGATATTTTCCCAGGGCTTTATTTCATGGGCGCAGTGCGGGCAGCTGGAGTTGGGTAATACCAGATTGAAGGTTGCCGTCTGAGTCTCTGCGGGCAGTTCCAATATCTCGCGGGCCTGTTCGCGCCAGTCGCTCTGCATCATTTTCGGTAGGCGATAAATTACTACGTTGAGAAAGCTGCCCACCAGTAAACCTAGTAATAGACATACGCAAACAAAGGCCGGCAAATTGCCGGCCAAAAAGCTAACAAGGGTCATCAATTATCCGCCTACTATGCTGCCCAGTTGGAAGATCGGCAGGTACATGGCAATGATTAGGCCGCCAACCAGTACGCCCAACACCGCCATGATCATTGGTTCAATCAAGGTGGCCATGTTGTCGACCATGTTGTCGACGTCGTCTTCATAGAAGGTAGCCACCTTGTCGAGCATGGCGTCCAGTGCTCCGGACTCTTCACCAATGGCGGTCATTTGCACCGCGAGGCTAGGGAATACGTTGGTTGCGCGCATGGCAAAGTTCAGCTGCACACCGCTGGAAACATCCACTTTGATTTTATTGACCGCATTTTTGAATACGACGTTACCGGTTGCGCCGGACACCGAGTCGAGGGCCTCGACCAAGGGCACGCCCGCAGAAAAGGTGGTAGACAGGGTGCGGGCATAACGCGCTACCGCTGATTTATAGAGAATGTCGCCAATAACTGGCAGTTTCAGCAGTGAGCGGTCCAGCCAATTGCGAAAACCCTCTGAACGCTTACGCGCCTCTTTAAAAATAAAAGCAAAGGCAAACAGTGCTACCACAATTAAAAACCACCATTGTTGCAGCCCTTTAGATAGCGCCACGACCATCTGGGTAAAGGCCGGCAGTTCAGCGCCAAAACTCTTGAATACGTCCTCGAATGCCGGCACAACCTTGAGCAGCAGAATGGTGGTGACGATAACCGCGACTACAACGACTGAGATCGGATAGGTCATGGCCTTTTTGATTTTTGCTTTAAGCGCTTCGGTTTTCTCTTTGTACGAGGCGACTCGTTCAAGCAGTGTTTCTAGGGCGCCGGATTGCTCACCGGAGTCCACCAGGTTGCAGTAGAGGTCATCGAAATACTGTGGTTGTTTGCGCAGTGCGGAGGCAAAGGAGTTTCCGGCAGCCACCTCCTGTTTTAGGTCGTCAACGACCTTGCGCATATTGGGGTTTTCAAAGCCCTCGCTGATGATCTCGAAGGATTGCAGCAGTGGCACCCCGGCTTTCATCATGGTGGCCATCTGTCGGGTAAATAGGGCAATGTCCAGCGGCTTGATCTTTTTTCCGGCGCTGAACAGCGAGGCCGATTTTTTGCGAACCTTGGTCGGGTTGATGCCCTGCTTGCGCAGCTGCGCTTTTACCAATGCAGGGTTCTGGCCGCTGGCTTCACCTTTTATTTTGGCACCCTGCTTGTTGGTGCCTTCCCAGGCGAAGGTGCTGGTTTTTAGTGCTTTAACGGCCATCGGTTAGTCCTTTGTCACGCGGTTCACTTCAGCGAGGCTGGTCACGCCCTGCATGGCCTTCAGCAGCGCTGAAGTTCGCAGGTCATTAAAGCCGTCTTTGCGCATCTGGATGGAGATATCGATCGAGTTGCCTTCCTCCATGATAATCCGCTGCAGCGCTGGCGTGTTTTTAACCACTTCATAAATCCCGACACGGCCTTTGTAACCGCCGTTGCAATTTTCGCAGCCAATCGGCTCATAAATCTTGAAGGTGCCGATTTTGTCCTCCGGGAAGCCTTCCTCCAGCAGAGTCTCGCGCGGGATCTGGATTTCCTTCTTGCAGCTATTGCACAGCTTGCGTGCCAGGCGTTGGGCGATGATCAGGTTCACCGAGGTGGCGATGTTAAATGATGGCACGCCCATATTACGCAGGCGCGTTAGGGTTTCTGCCGCGCTGTTGGTGTGCAAGGTCGACATCACCATGTGCCCGGTCTGGGCGGCCTTAATGGCGATGGAGGCGGTGTCCAGGTCACGAATCTCACCGACCATGATGATGTCCGGGTCCTGACGCAGGAAGGCTTTCAGTGCCGCGGTGAAGTCCATGCCTTGCTTGGGGTTAACGTTGACCTGGTTAATGCCCTCCAGGTTAATCTCTACTGGGTCTTCAGCCGTGGAGATGTTCACGTCGACGGTGTTGAGGATATTCAAACCGGTATAAAGCGATACGGTTTTCCCGGAGCCGGTCGGGCCAGTGACCAGAATCATGCCCTGAGGTTGCTTGAGCGCAGCCATATACAGGTCTTTCTGTGACTCCTCATAACCCAGTGCATCAATGCCCATCTGGGCGCTGGCGGAGTCAAGAATCCGCATCACAATCTTCTCACCCCATAGGGTTGGGCACGTGCTGACTCGGAAATCGATGGACTTGGTTTTCGAGATGCGCATCTTGATGCGGCCGTCTTGCGGGCGGCGGCGTTCGGAAATATCCAGGCCGGCCATTACTTTGAGGCGGGCAGAGATGCGCGGCGAGAGTTGGATGGGGGGGCGAGCAATTTCTTGCAGAATGCCGTCAGTGCGAAAGCGCACGCGATAGGTCTTCTCGTAAGGCTCAAAGTGCAGGTCGGAGGAGCCCTTTTTAATCGCATCCAGCAGCATCTTGTTGACGAAGCGTACAACAGGGGCGTCATCTGCCGAGTTGCCATCGCCGGCGACGTCGGCATCATCATTGACGGCTTCAACATCAAGGCCGTCGAGGTCAACATCGGTCAGATCGTCCATGCCGCTTCCGGCTGAGTCGAAGAACTTTTCGATGGCCTCGCCGAGCTTGTCATCCTCGACCAGAATGGCTTCGGTGTTCATCCCTGTACTGAATTGAATGTCGGTAATGGACTGGTGGTTGGTGGGGTCGGATACCGCGAGAAACAGTTTATTGCCGCGCCGCCAGAGTGGTAATGCACGGTGTTGACGCACAAGTTTTTCGCTGACCAGGTCCTTGGGTTGGTTGTCTTTGTCGATGCTGCTTAGGTCGATAAACGGCACGCCAAACTGTTCGCTAGCCAGTTCGGCCAAGGCCCGACTTTTAACAAGCTTGTTCTGTACCAGGTAAGTTACCAGCGACAGCTTGTTGCGCTGGGCTTGCTGCTGGGCTTGTTGTGCGGTTTTTTCATCCAGCAGCTCGGCTAGAACCATTTGCCGGGCTAGGCCGGTAAGGCTGACGTGATCGTTCATCGCGGGCTCCATAACAATGCCTGCGTTATAGCCTAGTTGCCTTGGGCTGCCAAATGCGACGGTGCGGTGTGACGAAAAATGGCAGTTAGTGACTTGCCGGGTTTTTGGGGGGGCTATTGGGGCTGCGGCGTAGGCCCAATAGCCGCTTTCTGAAGTTGGCACGCCGTCTGCAATGAAATTGTCAGGTCGTAGGGCCTGCCCATTTCCCGAGGAGAGAAACAATGAAAGCTCAAATGCAAAAAGGCTTCACTCTGATCGAACTGATGATTGTGGTCGCGATCATCGGTATTCTGGCCGCCATCGCTCTGCCGGCCTATCAGGACTACACTAAATCGGCGGCAGACAAAGCCTGCCTGGGGGAGGCTAAAGCTTATTCTCAGGCCTTGCTGATCTACGCCAACGATCCTAGTGCTGTCCCCGGCGGCACCGCGCCAGTTCACACTCAGCAGGCATGCCGTACTCAGATTCCTAGCACTAGCCCTGCGTTCACTGTTCTAGCGAAACTGCCTGGTACCGGCACCATTACTTGTACTGCTAGCTCTTCTTGCTCTCTGGGAGCAACCCCTGCCACCGGCGGTTAATTTATCGCCTGCATTTGAAGAAAAAGCGCCTAGAGGCGCTTTTTCTTTGTCAGCCAAGGAAAAACAACCCGTGTTCCCAGTCTGGATGATGTCTATTGTTTTACTGTCGGCGTTGTCGTTTGCTTGGGCGCTGGGGCTCGAAGATGTGCTCGCATTCCAGATCGCTGCCCGGCTAATCCTCTGGTTCGCCCTGTTAGCAGCCTTCGTTGCCGCTCTATACGGGCGCCGCCCCCCCCCGCTCTTTGTTTATGAGCTATCTGCTGAACAGGTAGCCGCGCGGGCACTGGCTATTCGTTGCGGCCTGCTGGGTCTTTTGGTGTTTTCTAATGCTATGAGCGCCATGTTTTCCAGTTGGCCGGCCAATACGTTCAATTTTGAATACCTACTGGCTTTACCGTTCATCCTGTTGCTAGTGCCACGCTATGTCGCCTGGGCGGGACGGCGCATTGGCATCCAAGAAGATAACCATGAACGCTTCGGACAGGTGCTGAAGAGGCAGCGCGCCTGGTGCTGGGCAGAGCAGAAGCCTTATCTACTGGCCTGGTGCGTGAAGTTTTTCTTTATCCCGATGATGTACTCCTTCCTAGTGCTGGCCATGGAGGGCATGGTGTTGTTCTCCTGGCAGTGGAGCCCGACCACGCTGGTGCTTGGACTTATCTCATTTGGGTTGTGCTTCGACCTATTGATTGCCTTCGGTGGCTATCTCTTTTCCATGCGTTTGCTGGGAGGAGAAATTCGCAGCGTTGACAGTAACTGGCTGGGGTGGTTTGCCTGCATGATCTGCTATCCGCCCCTGTTGGTGGTTTTTCACTACGTTAAACAGCAGGTGGATGACATCGTTTGGAGCGACTGGTTGTTGCCGAACGAGCCGCTGTACTGGTTATGGGCGGCTTTGGTGACGGGAACCTGGCTGGTGTACTGGTTAGCGACGGCCAGCTTTGGTCTGAAGTTCTCCAACCTGAGTTGGCGCGGTCTGATCGATCGTGGCCCGTACCGTTACACCAAGCATCCGGCTTACCTGGCCAAGAATCTTTACTGGTGGTTGCATACCGTACCGTTCATCGGTGTGCATGACGGGGCTGATCTGCTGCGTAACATCCTAGGCCTGACCTTCGTCAGTCTGGTTTATTACCTGAGAGCAAAAACCGAAGAGGCGCACCTGCTGGCTTTCCCCGAATACGCCACTTATTCGGCGCGCATTGAGCGCGAGGGTGTGTTTGCCAGGATGCGTGGAGTATTTAGGAGGAGGATTTGAAGAGTTTGCGGCTGGGCTCGCTATTGACTCTGCTCTGCCTAGTGTTGATGGTGGGGGCATGGCAGTCGGGTGTTCTGCTCAGGCACTTGCCACGCCCTGTTACTTGCTCGGCCACGGAGCCTGAGTGGCTGGAGGCTTTGGTCGAGCTTTCCAGAGAAATAGGTTGGCCAGGATTCCAGTTCTCTTATGTCGATACGCAGGGGGCCAGAGTCGACTGTGCTGTCGGCTGGGCCGGGCTCTTGCAGCCCATGCGTACGGATCACGTGATGCGCTATGCCAGTCTGTCGAAGCTATTCACCTCGCTGGTGATGGCTCAGTTATTTGCAGAAGATCGCCTGCATGCCGATGATCTTTTGGTCAAGCAACTGGGTTTGTCTGGGCCGCTCTCCGACCCTCGAGTGGAACAAATCACACTAGGGCAGTTGCTCCGGCACACTGCCGGTTTTGACCGGGCCGTCAGCTCCGATCCAATGCTGATGGCGCAACCTTGGTGTCCGACCCGTCTGGGAGATTTGCAGCTCATTCGGTTGGATCATGCGCCGGGCAGCCATTATGCCTACTCCAACCTTGGCTATTGTCTGCTAGGGGCGGTTATCGCCAAAGCCGAGGGTGAAGCGTTGGACAAGGTGTATCGCCGACGCTTGCTGGCGGGTCATGCGTCGACATCCATTGCTCCCGTTGTCCGTGGCGAGATAAGAGAGGGGGAGCCGGCAAGATACTTCGAGCCTCCCGAGTCCAGCTATGAGCTGTTGTCTTTGGATTATGAATCTCTACTGGCGGTGGGAGCTTGGACAGGGACGGCACGAGACTTGCTGAGTCTGTTGGCGGATCATTTTGAGAGCGACGAAGATCGGTTGCTCGAAAGCCCTCGATGCACCACCTTGGCTTGGAGGGTCTGCCATGGTCCGGCGTTTTACGCCTACCAGCAAGACGGTGGTGAAATTATGTATTGGCGTGATGGGAGTCTCCCTGGAGCTAGTTCCTTTGTCGGTATTTTCGAGGATGGGGCCAAGATAGTGGTGCTGGCCAATGGCCGGCATTTGGCCTGGGTGAGTGACAGCGACAGGCTTGGCCAGGCCCTTTATCAGTGGCTGCATTGATAGTGTGTGATTGTTTACGGCATGGGTCTGCTGCCGGCGGTCATTTTTTAACCTTGCTGGTGAACAACGATGAAAACTAATTCTTGTAAGGGTTTCACCCTGATCGAGCTGACGGTTGTCGTCGCCATCATTGTTATTCTGGTCGCCATCGCTTTGCCTGTTTACCAAGGCTTCGCCCGCAAGTCCGCTGATAACGCTTGTCTGATCGAGGCCAAAAGCTACGTCAATGACGTTCTGGTGCGGCTGAGCGACTCACAGGTCCCATATGCTCCCTCCGTCACTGGTGCCTGCTCCTTCTATAGTGGCGCGAATGCGGCGCTGACTATAACCGGCTCGTTCACGGCCACTTCCCGCGCGCCGGGAACCTCAATAGTTACCTGTAATCTGGCCAGTGGCGGTTCTTGCAGAAACTGGGGTCTCCCTTGTTTGGCGCTCGCGCTTGGGCGAGCGGTAGCGCCGCCAGTGCGGCTCGGTCGTTAGAGATGTCCACTCGTAAAGCTAATGTCGCAGGATCGAGTCCTGTCGTCTTCCAGATAAAAAACCTAGCATTACAGTACTAAGCATTGTGGGGCTTTTTGTTGACTGAGATTTGCTGTTTAGAGGCTCAGCCGCATCGACAAATCCACCGCCTTCACATCCTTAGTCAGTGCCCCAATCGATACATAATCCACCCCGGTCTCAGCAATCGCCCGTAAGGTGCTTTCATTCACTCCGCCGGAGGCTTCGAGCTTGGCGCGGCCGGCGGTGATGGCAACGGCTTCGCGCATTTCATCCAGGCTCAGTTCATCGAGCATGATGATGTCGGCACCCGCATCCAGTGCATCGCGCAGTTCCTGCAAGCTTTCCACTTCAACTTCCACCGGTTTGCCGGGGGCGATTTGGTGCGCGGCGGTTATGGCTTGTGCGATGCCGCCGCAGGCGGCGATGTGGTTTTCTTTAATAAGGAAGGCGTCGTACAGGCCGATGCGGTGGTTGTGACAGCCGCCCTGTGTCACGGCGTATTTCTGCGCCAGGCGCAGGCCGGGGAGGGTTTTGCGGGTGTCGAGTAATTTGACGGCGGTGCCTTTTACCAAATCGGCATAGTGCTGGCAGCGGGTGGCCACGGCGGAGAGGGTTTGCAGGAAGTTTAGGGCGCTGCGCTCGCCGCTAAGCAGGGCGCGGGCGGGGCCTTCCAATTCAAAAAGTACTTGGTTGGGCTCGGCGCGCTGGCCGTCCTGGACGTGCCAGTGCACGGCGACCTGTGGGTCGAGTTGGCGGAATACCGCATCGACCCAGGCGGTGCCGCAGATGGTCGCGGTTTCACGGGTGATGATCTTGGCGTGGGCCAGCCTCTCGGCGGGTATCAACTGGGCGGTGATGTCGCCGCTGCCGATATCCTCTGCCAGTGCGCGGCGCACGTTGGCCTCGATTTCGTTGGCGAGGTCGGCAAGGATCAGGTTAGGCATGATGGGCTCCAGTCAGCAGAATGCGCCGATTATAGAGTTTGCCGGCTGTTTGCGCAGTGCTTACGGCTGTTCTCTAGCGCTTGTGGGGCTATGCTGGTTAGGAATCTTGGTCGGGCTGTGCGGTATAGCGTGCGGCAGTGGTCGCTGCAGGTGACCGCTGGGAAGCTGCGGCGCTGCATCTGTGATCTGGGTCATGTCTGGATGAAATGTCAGCTTGGTATGTGCGTGCACATCCCTATAATGGCTTTACTTTTTATAATTGTTGACGCCAGGCCTTTGACGTTACGGATGACGCTCAGTTGACCGCTGTGCAGATAGTCCGCCCAAGAGGGGCAGTCTGCAGGAGACTCGCAATGAAGACTGATGCGAATGTGGTGCGCCTGAGCAAGGTGAGCCCTGAGCAATCGCCCACTTCACCGGTAGGAAGACTGCCAGTGGCGCTAACAACTGTACGTGACAACGCGGCGCAGCAGCTGAAAACGGCGTTGCAGTCTCTGTTTGATAATGCCGACGATACGCTGTTCGAGATGGCCGATCGCGCCACCAGCAATGCCGAGCAGAATGCCTTTTTTGAGGCGATGCGCGATCTGCGCTTGAAGCGCAAAAATATTGAGCGTGGCTTCTTGCAGAAGGTCTTTGAAGCCTTCGCCACGCTTAATCAATATGAAATCGGTAAGCCTGCACCGTTGGATGCGGTGTCATTTGACGCGTTGTCGTTGGTGCAGAACGATGCGCTGGAAGAGTCGGTGGCCCTGGACTCCATGGTGGCCAAGGTGGTCAGCCGTGATGCGACGGCGCTCAGCCATCTGACTACTCGTTTCAACGCCATGGTCAGTAAGAAGCTTGATGACAAAATCAACCCGCTTGGCCCGACTTGTCTCTGCGAGTTCTTCCTGGATGCCTGCAGCAGTTTGGGCGTCGAGATCAGGGTCAAGCTGATTATTCTGAAGCTGTTTGAAAAGTACGTGCTGAGTGGTCTCGATCAGCTGTATGCGCAAGCCAACCAGGCCTTGATTGCCACGGGTGTACTGCCTGAACTCAAGTCTGCACCGGCGCGGCGTAACCCCTCGCGCACCAACGCACCGGCCGGTAGTTCTGGACAGGAGGCGGCGCCTGAGCTGTCGGCTGGGTTTGCCGATGAGGGGGTGCAGGAAGTTTTTGGCGCGCTGCAGGCGCTGCTTTCCCAAGCACGTGGTACGGCAATTCCGCAACGTAACCGGCCGGCTGACGCCATGCCGATTTCCAGTAATGACCTGATGCGCCTGCTTTCGCACATGCAGCAGCGTGCGCCGGCACAGGTTAGCGATGATTTTGATTTGCGCGAGCAGCTTGAAGGCTTGCTGGTCCGTGCCAGTGCTAAGGCCGGCAAGGCGCGGGTGGTGGGTGAGGTTGATGAAGACGTTATCAACCTTGTGTCGATGCTGTTCGAGTTCATTCTTGATGATCGCACCTTGCCGGACTCGCTCAAGGCGCTGATCGGCCGTTTGCAGATCCCGATGCTGAAAGTAGCGGTGATCGACAAAACCTTTTTCAGCCGTGGCAGCCATCCGGCCCGCCGCTTGCTCAATGAAATCGCCTCAGCGGCCCTGGGGTGGGGTGAGCAGGATGATGCGCAGCGCGACAGCCTGTATCAAAAGATAGAGCAGGTGGTGCAGCGTCTGCTCAACGACTTTGTTGACGACCCGCTGATTTTCTCTGAGCTGCTGGCTGAGTTCCTCGCCTTTACCGGTGACGAGCGTCGGCGCAGCGAGCTGCTTGAGCAGCGCACGCGTGATGCCGAAGAAGGCAGTGCCAAAGCCGCGTTGGCGCGGCGTGAAGTTGAGCAGGCATTGAATCAGCGGCTGCTGGGTAAGACCCTGCCGGAAGTGGTGGTGCGCTTGCTGCAAGAGGCTTGGAGCAAGGTATTGATGCTTACGTGCCTAAAGCACGGTGTTGAGTCAGACCAATGGCAGGCCGCCTTGGCGACGATGGATGACCTGGTTTGGAGTGTTGAGCACCACGACGAACCCGAAGCGCGTATGCGCCTGCTGGAGATGGTGCCCGGATTGCTCAAGGCGCTACGTGAGGGCATGGCCAGCGCGGCGTTTGATCCGTTCTCTACTGGTGAATTCTTCAACCAGCTGGAAGCCTTGCATGTGCAAGCCTTCCAGCGCTTTAAGCGCAGCTTGCCGGAAGACAGTGCGCCGGCCGATGCCCCGGTGCTTGCTGATATTACTGACGAGCAACGCGCTGAGCTGGCTGAGGTCGGGATGGACTTACCTCTGCTGGAACTGCCTGCTGCGGAGGCTGTTGAAGAGCCCGCGATGGTCGAGGTGATAGAAGAAATCATCCTGCTGGCGCCAGGCGAGCTGCGTGCTACCGAGCCAGAAATCAGCCTGCCTGACGATGATGAGGCGTTGCTGCAGGTGGACAACCTGCGTGTCGGTAGCTGGGTCGAGTTTCAGGAAGACGAAGAACACAAGCTGCGTTGCAAGCTGGCCGCAGTGATCAAGCCGACGGGTAAATACATCTTCGTCAACCGCACCGGCATGAAGGTGTTGGAGAAGACGCGTATGGGCCTGGCCGTAGAGTTCCGCCGCAGTGCCATTCGCTTGCTGGATGACGCGCTGCTGTTTGACCGGGCGCTGGAGTCGGTGATTGGCAACCTGCGTAAGCTCAAGGGCACCTGATCAGCCTGCGTAGGCTAGCAATAACGCCGCCGGGGCTACCTCGGCGGCGTTTTTATTTGGGTCGCTGCTTTGACGGTCTCGGCCCCTATAGTTGCGAGCGAACCCATAAATCGAAGCTAAATAAACATGCATCTCTGCCAAGGTTACTTCTAGGGGCGCCGTTACGCTTGCTTGGCCTTGAGGCGACGCTGAACTAGAGTGGCCGCTCAATCAAGGAGCTTTTATGCAGCTGGACCCTTCCAGTGGCTGGTGTGATGGTATCCAGCACTGTCCCTCGCCGAACTTCAATCAGCGGCCGCTGGGTGAGGTTTCTTTGTTGGTGATTCACAACATCAGCTTGCCGCCTGGCGAGTTCGGTACGGGTAAGGTGCAGGCGTTCTTTCAGAACCGGCTGGACGCGGATGAGCATCCTTATTTCGCCGGTATCGCGAGTCTGGAAGTGTCCGCGCATTTCTTTATCGAGCGCGACGGCGCTGTCACGCAGTTCGTCTCTTGTAATGAGCGCGCCTGGCATGCGGGACAATCGCGCTTTGCCGAGCGGGAAAACTGTAATGATTTTTCCCTAGGGATTGAGCTTGAAGGAACCGATGATCTGCCCTTTACAGCCGCGCAATATGCGGCGCTGATCGTGCTGACTCAGCAACTGCAAGTGGCTTATCCGGCCATCACCCTGGCGCGTATTTGCGGGCATAGCGATATCGCGCCAGGGCGCAAGACCGACCCCGGCCCGGCATTCGACTGGCAACGTATGCGCCTGGCATTGCAGCAAGACAAGGAGCTGACATGAATTTTCTGGTGCTACTGCTGGTGCTGTGGGTCGAGAAGTTCTCGGCCTGGCGTAAGCATATTCAACACGACGGCCCCTGGCTGCGGTTATTGACGGCGCTTGAGCGCAAGCCGCAATGGGCTGGACGACCTTGGCTGGCCTTGGCTTTGCTGGTTCTGCTGCCGCTGTTGGTGCTGGGTCTGATTCTATTGTTGCTGGCGCCTGTTGCTTACGGCTGGTTGGCGCTGCCGGTGCATTTGGTGGTGGTGATTTACAGCCTGGGTCGCGGTGATCTGCTGGCGGCGCTTGGACCGTTTCGCGACAGCTGGCGGCGTGGCGATGCCGAGGCTGCGTACCTGGTGGCCCGGCGTGATTTGTCGCTTGAGGCGGACGAAGAGGGCGAGTTACTGCAGCGTGTGCAGGGCCATTTGGTATGGCAGGCCTATCAGAGCTTTTTCGCGGTGATCTTCTGGTACGCGTTGTTGGGGCCCGTGGCGGCGCTGGCGTATCGACTGGTTGCCTTGAGCAGCGAACATGCGACGTTGCCAGCCCTGCGTGAAGCGGCTGTGCAGGTACGCCATGGCCTCGATTGGCTGCCGGTGCGTGTGTTAGCCGCCAGCTTTGCCCTGGTGGGCAATTTTGCCGGGGTGAGCCGGGCGTTGCTGCACGAGTTGCTCAGCTGGGACATTAGCGCGGCGCAGTTGGTGATCATCACTGCGCGGGCGGCGGGCGAGATCCCTGAACCGGTGATTGGTGAAGCCGGCGTCAGCAGCCTGGACGGGCTGTGGCAGTTGTTGGTGCGCGCTGCGGTGTTCTGGTATGCGGGGTTTGCCGTGTGGACCCTGCTTATCTAAGACCTCTTACCCTTATACGTGAGCCGTACGGGACGGTTATGCGATGCCTGAGGCGCCGTCATGCGAAGGGTGGGTTAGGCGCGAGCAGCGGCCAGGCATGCATCGCCAGCCTCCGGTGCGCCGTAACCCTCCGTGACGGCCCATCGATAAATCGTCGTGTGGTGGGTTACGCAGCGCCCAGTTTGCGTGGAGATAGCCATACCCATACCCCCTGCGCCTCTAACCCCCCCCCCAAGCGAACTGCAGCATCTATCGAATACCGAGGCTTATCTGCGGTCGTCGTTCCACAGCCAGGCCGCGCCGCGCACGCCGCTGGAGTCGCCGTGTTGGGCTTGCAGCAGGCGTGTATTGACCTGGTCGGAGAACACGTAGCGCGCCAGCAGCGGCATTACATCGGAGTAGAGCGCGCTGCTGTTGGACATGCCGCCGCCGAGGACGATGACGTGTGGGTCAATCAGGTTGATCACCGATGCCAGACCACGCGCCAGTTGGTTGCAATAATTCGAAAATGCCTGCTGCGCGCCGGGGTCGCCGGCTGTTGCGGCGCTTACCAAGGCGCTTGCATCCAGGCCGAGATTGCTACGCGCCGCCCAGCCCGGGCCACTTAAAAAGGTCTCGATGCAATCGTCCTTGCCGCAATAACAGCGCCGGCTCGGGCCGTCCTCGCTGCGCCGCCATGGCAGAGGGTTATGTCCCCATTCGCCGGCAATGGCATTCGGCCCGCTGAGCAGTTGCTGGTGCACGACCAGGCCGCCGCCGACGCCGGTGCCGAGAATCGCCCCGAACACGCTAGGCGCTCCCGCGCCGGCCCCATCGCAGGCTTCTGAGAGGGCAAAGCAGTCAGCATCGTTGGCCAGGCGCACCGGGCGCTGCAGGCGCTGTTCGAGGTCGGCCTGTAAGTCTTGGTCAATCAGGCACAGGGAGTTGGCGTTCTTGATCCGCCCATGGTCAGGCGAGCGTGTGCCGGGGATACCGACTCCGACACTGCCGCGCGTGCCCAGCTCGCGTTCGCACGCCTCCACTAAGTGAGCGATTAACTCGACGGTTTGCGGGTAATCGCCTTGTGGGGTTGGGGCGCGGCGGCGTAAGACCTGGCGGCCGTTGTCCAGGGCGATGATTTCGACTTTGCTGCCACCCAAATCAATACCCAGCTTCAGCGGTGTGTGCATCATTAACCTTAAGTTACAGAGGTTGAAGTCGATAAGAGGTATACATGGCGCCATGCTCGGTCGCAATTTTGTGACAGTCGTCACGTCAATCACCCGCTATTTATCCGGTTGATTCACGTGCCGTAGGTCGAGCAACAAGGGACATGTAGGGCGCACATTTGCCATTGTGCGCGGCCTATTTGTAACCTGACACAACAATAATTAGAACTGGAGACGTCCTGTGAAGACCGTGCTGTATCCGGCCATCGCGCTAATGAACCGCCTCAGCTTCGGCATGAAGTTCAGCTTGATCAGTGTGCTGTTCTTTCTGCCCATGCTCGTCACCAACTTCTACTTGGTGCGTGACTCCTACCGCCAATTCGTCAGCACCCAAGCGGCACTCGAAAGTATCGACCTGCTGGGCGAAAGCCTGACGCTGCGGCGTAACCTTGAGGACTTTGTCGACCTTATCGAGATCAACGCCATGATCGGTCAGTCTGGCCAGGCGGGTGATCTGGAGGCGCGTCTTACTAAGCTTCACGCGACGATTTCCAGTGCGCTGCAGGGCATGGCAGCGGTGGTGCGCGAACCCGAGCAGATCGACGAATTCAACAACAAGCGCGATGAGCTGATTGCCGAGCTCGCGGCGGTACAGAGTGAGACGTCCCTGCAAAGCAAGATTGCCCTGGCGGAAAAGCTGCTGGGCTCCTCGCAGGTGTTTATCAAGCTGGTCACTAACCAGGCTGGCCTGAGTCAGGATCGTCAGGGCGCGGTTCGGCAGATGGTCGAACTGGTGAGTGTGGCCACGCCCAAGGTCACAGCAGCGCTTAGCGAGGGACGGGCCATTGGCGCTTATTCGCTGGCGCAGGGCTTTCTTAATTCATCAGCCAGTACGGCGTTTGATGAGCTGCTGCTGGAGCTGGAAAAGCTGCATGCCGAGTACGGCCTGAGTCTTCAAACATCGCTCAACAGCAGTGCGCAGGCGCGCACGGTGTTGGCGAGCCCAGCCGCAAGCAGCCTGGAAACCCTGAAAACCATGGCGGTGCTGTTCGAGGACAAAGTGGTCATCGCCGACTCGTTGGATATGCCGTGGGCGCAGTTTTACAACGATGTCAGTGCGGCGATGGAGCAGACCTACCAACTTAACAGCGCCGTGCTGGTGTTCCTCGACCAGCAACTGCAGGTTCGCTTGCAAGAAAACCGTGTACAGATGGTGCTGCTGGTGGTCGCCCTGGTGGTGGTGTTCTTGCTGATTGTTTATTTGTATAGCGGCTTTTATGTGTCGATCCGCACTACCTTGAAGAACCTCGGTCAGGTGATGAACCAGGTGGCTGCTGGCGATATGACCGTGAGCTTCAAGGCGCAAAGCCGTGATGAGCTGGGTGAGCTGGGCCAGGTGTTCAATGAGACCGTGAGCAAAATTCACCAGCTTATCGAGCGCGTTGGGCAGACGGTTGTCGAGGTTGAGCGCCAGGCTGATCGTGTGCAGCAGATCTCCGGGGAAAGTAACCAGGCTGTCGCCGGGCAGCGTGGGCAAATCGACCAGATTGCCACCGCGATGAATCAGATGTCCGCCACTGCGCAGGAAGTGGCGCACAGCGCCGCCGCAGCCGTGGGCAGTGCGCAGAGCGTGAATGATGAAACAGTCAGTGGCCGTGCGCTGGTCGAGTCGCAGGTCGGCAGCATCCAGCGCCTGGCGGGTGAGATTGATCAGTCGGTGGCAGTGATCAACAAGTTGGCCAGTGACAGCGCCTCGATCAGCCAGGTGCTTGACGTGATCAAGGGCATCGCCGAGCAGACCAACCTGCTGGCGCTCAATGCGGCTATTGAGGCCGCCCGTGCCGGTGAGCAGGGCCGCGGTTTTGCTGTGGTGGCCGATGAGGTGCGCAACCTGGCCAAGCGTACCCAGCAGTCCACCCAGCAAATCGAGTCGATGATCGCCACGCTGCAAGGCGGCGTTGGCGCCGCGGTCAAAGCGATGAGTTCCAGCCACGCGATGGCCGACAACACGGTCAATGAGTCTGGCAAGGTGCAGCAGGCGCTGGAGAATATCCTTGGCGCGGTGGGCATGATCGTTGATCAAAACCAGCAGATCGCCACCGCCGCCGAAGAGCAGACAGCCGTGGCGCATGATATTGACCAGAACATTGTCGAAATCAGCCAGGCCGGCGAACGCACTGCCGAAGGTGCCAGCCAGACCGAACAAGCCAGCCGCGAGCTGTCCGGGCTGGTGGCCCGCTTGAAACAGTTGATCAGCACCTTCCGCGTTTAAGCGTTCTGCCGTATCGACAAGGCCCACCTACAAGGTGGGCCTTGTCGTTTTTGTCGGGTGGCGGCTGCGCGTGGTGCACGCCCGGATTAGCGCGGCTCTAGATGCTAGTCCCAGCCAAACAATTCGGCGGCATTTTGGCTGCTGGCGCTGGCCAGCACGTCGCTGCTGATGCCGCGTAATTCGGCCAGTGCTGCGCAGATATCAGGTAGATGCTCCGGGCTGTTGCGCTGGTCGGGATGCATCGCCGGCGCCATGTCCGGTGAGTCGGTTTCCAGCACGATGGCCTCCAATGGCAGCTGCGCCACCACCTTGCGCAGGCGCAGCGCTTGCGGCCAGGTCGGCGCGCCACCGAGGCCAAGCTTGAAACCCAACTTGAGGTATTCGCGGGCTTCCTCGTAGCTGCCAGCGAAGGCGTGGATGATGCCGCCACGCGCAGGCTTGAGCCGCTTGAGAGTGGCAATTGTCGCAGCATGGGCGCGGCGTACATGCAGCAGGGCGGGCAGCTCGAACTCGATGGCCAGCTTGAGCTGTGCTTCAAACAGCTGTTGCTGCCGTTCGCGATCCAGTCGTTCAAGGAAGTAGTCCAGGCCGAACTCGCCCACGGCGCAGAGTTTAGGGTGGCCGGCGTAACGTGTTAGCCAGTCGCGCAGTTCATGCAGGTGCGCAGGCTGATGTTCATCGAGATACACCGGGTGCAGACCGAAGGCGGTGTACAGGCCATCTTCAGCCAGCGCCAGATCCCACACGCGCTGCCAGTTAGCCTGATGCACGCCAAGCACCACTAAACGCTCAACCCCAGCTGTGCGACAACGCGCGAGCAATTCGTCGCGATCGGCATCGAAGTCGGGAAAATCCAGGTGGGTGTGGGTGTCGATCAGGTGCATGGCATCAAGGCTGGAGCGCTCATTAATAGAAGGGTTGAATGGCCGTTGGGCATGCAGTCATGCCACCGCTGGTGGTTTAGCCTAAGCGAGCGCGGCCCTCGTGGGAAGCAAGTAGCGCTTGCTTGGCCTGGCCTTGGGCGGGCAGCATGCGGCTCAGCAGTTTGAGCGGGTTGCGGTAGATGATGTTTAGCCTCAATAACATGGTGTTGGCCGGGGCAGCGTTGCTGCTGGCCTGTGTGTTCTTTCAGCCGCGCCTTATGGCTGCACCCGGTTGGCGCGCAACCGTGACGCCACTGGCGTCGATTATCGGCTCCGGCTTCCTGGTGGCCGGGCCGATTCTAGCGCATGCCGTTGGCCCCTTAGCCTGGCTGGCGATGTTGGCCTTGTGTGGTTTGAGCTACTGGTTTGGCGCAGCCATCCGCTACAACATCCGCTATGTTGAACCGAGCCTGCTGGCTCAGCCGCCGCGTTACCAGGTTGGCCTGGAGCGCTTGTCTGAGCTGGCGCTGGCGTTGGCCTACTTTGTTTCGGTGGCCTATTACCTGAACTTATTTGCCGCCTTTGGCATGCGCCTGGGCGATGTCGTCGATCCCGTGTGGACGCGGGTGTTGGCGACGGTTGTGATCGCCGGCATCGGGCTGCTCGGTGCGTTACGCGGCCTGGCCGGGCTGGAGCGGCTAGAGGTGATGGTGGTGGCCTTGAAGCTGTCGCTGATCGGCGGGCTGGTGGTGATGTTGGCGCAGGTCAACCTGTCGGCGGTGCTGGACGGCTCTTTCAGTTGGGCGGCGCAAGCGCACTTGCAGGGGATGCAGCAGCTCGAGGTGCTGTTGGGCCTGGTGATTCTGGTGCAAGGCTTTGAAACCTCGCGTTACCTCGGCAGCCAATACGACGCCACCACCCGTATCCAGAGCATGCGCTGGGCGCAATGGATCGCCTGCGCGATTTATATGGCGTTCTTGTTGCTGATTACCGGGCTGTTCAACGGTGCTCTTCCGCCGGAGGGCGGTGAGACGGCGATCATCGACTTGCTGCGGCCGCTGGGGCTGCTGGTCGCGCCGCTGCTGATTCTCACTGCGTTGGCGTCGCAGTTATCGGCAGCAGTCGCCGACATGAATGGTGCCGGCGGGCTGCTGGCGGAGTCGTCAGGGCGGCGCTTGCCGGTGCGCTTAGGCAATCTGGTCACCGCTCTGGTGGCGATAGCGATCACCTGGACGGCGAACATCTACGAGATCATCACTTATGCCTCGAAGATGTTTGTCATCTACTACGGCTTGCAAGCGTTGCAGGCGGCATTGGCGGCATGGCGACGTGGCCAGCGCTGGCACGCGGCGGGGTTTGCGGCGGGAGTGGGGGTGGCGTTGGCGATTATTGTGTTGGCTAAGCCGGTGGCGGCTTAGCCGAGAGCAGCCCAGCGGCGAGAGCTGATCTCGCCGCTGGCGCGCTTTAGTGGGTCTCGCGGGTGGCGCGGAATTTCACGTCTGGCCAGCGCTCTTCCATCAGCGCCAGGTTGACTCGCGTCGGCGCCAGGTAGGTGAGGTGACCACCGCCGTCCACCGCCAGGTTCTCTACGGCCTTGTTGGAGAATTCCTCCAGCTTCTTCTTGTCGCTGCATTCAATCCAGCGTGCCGACCACACGGTAATCGGCTCGTAGGCGCACTCGACCTTGTATTCCTCTTTCAGGCGGCTGGCGACCACATCGAACTGCAGCACACCGACTGCGCCGAGGATGATGTCGTTGCTGCGCTCGGGGAAGAACACCTGGGTCGCGCCTTCTTCGGCCAATTGCTGCAAACCCTGGCGCAGTTGCTTGGATTTCAGCGGGTCTTTCAGGCGCACGCGGCGGAACAGCTCCGGGGCGAAGTGCGGAATACCGGTAAAGCTCAGGGCCTCGCCTTCACTGAAGGTGTCGCCGATCTGGATGGTGCCGTGGTTATGCAGGCCGATGATGTCGCCGGCATAAGCTTCCACAAGCATTTCACGCTCGCTGGAGAAGAAGGTCAGGGCGTCGCCAATGCGCAGGTCTTTGCCGGTGCGCACCTGGCGCATCTTCATGCCCTGGCTGTATTTGCCCGAGCAAATGCGCATAAAGGCGATACGGTCGCGGTGCTTGGGGTCCATGTTCGCCTGGATCTTGAACACGAAGCCGGTGAATTTCTCTTCTACGGGCTCTACGGTGCGCTCATTGGCGACGCGGGCCAGCGGTTTGGGTGCCCAGTTGACCACGGCGTCCAGCACATGATCGACGCCGAAATTGCCCAGCGCGGTACCGAAGAACACCGGGGTCAACTGGCCATTCATGAACTCGTCCTGATCGAACTCATGGCAGGCGCCCTGGACCAGTTCCAGCTGCTCGATAAAACGCTCGTACTCATCGCCCAGGTGTGCGCGGGCTTCGTCGGAGTCGAGTTTTTCGATGATTTTCACATCGGTGCGCTCGTGGCCGTGACCAGCGGTGTAGACGATGATGTAGTCGTCTTTGAGGTGATACACACCCTTGAAGTCGCGGTAGCAGCCAATCGGCCAGGTGATCGGCGCGGCTTTGATCCTGAGGACGGCTTCGATCTCATCGAGCAGCTCAATCGGGTCGCGAATGTCACGGTCGAGCTTGTTGACGAAGCTGACAATCGGCGTGTCGCGCAGGCGGCACACGTCCATCAGGGCGATGGTGCGCGGCTCAACGCCTTTACCACCATCGAGCACCATCAGCGCGCTGTCTACCGCGGTCAGGGTGCGGTAGGTGTCTTCCGAGAAGTCTTCGTGGCCGGGGGTGTCGAGCAGGTTGATCATATGATCGCGGTAAGGGAACTGCATCACCGAGGTGGTGATGGAGATGCCGCGCTGCTTTTCCATTTCCATCCAGTCGGAGGTGGCATGGCGGTCGGACTTACGCGACTTCACCGTGCCCGCGACCGAAATCGCCTTACCCATCAGCAGGAGTTTCTCGGTAATCGTTGTTTTACCGGCGTCGGGGTGAGAAATGATCGCAAACGTACGGCGTTTGGCGACTTCGGCGGCCTGGATGGTCATTGTGCGAGAACCCGTCGACTGAATAGTCGGTCTGTCAAAAAAGGCGACGATTATAACGGTAAACGCCGTTCAGCGCGGCGACCTGTAGTCAGGCAAGCAAACCGCGATTTTTCTACGCTTTGTGCGGCATTCCTGACGTTTTGTTTTGAATATAAAACGTTCAATCAATAAGACGACAATCAGGGTCAAAAGCACGGCATTTTTGATTGATCTCAGCTGCCCATGGCCCTAAAGTTCGCGCCCGAACGTCCATGCTGGCAACGATCCATCCGGCTCAAGTACTGACGACGAGAGACCATGCGGTACTCGGCGACATGCCTTGGGAAGTAGGCGAACCAAAGTGGGGAAACTGATCAGACGTTCTGGGCCGTTCGCGGCCGCCCCCTGAAACGCAGTTGAACCTGTGCCCGGTTTAGCTGCCCGAATTAGTGTGTTTCTGGTTTTGCCATATGGAGTCGAGCATGTCGATCAAGGTCGAAGATTATTACGCACCCGCCACTTTTCAGCGCATGAAGGCGTTTGCTGATACCCAGGAAACCCCGTTTGTGGTGATCGATACCGCGATCATCAGTCAGGCCTACGACGACCTGCGCGCCGGTTTCGAATTCGCCAGCATCTATTACGCGGTCAAGGCCAACCCGGCAGTCGAAATCATCGACCTGCTCAAGGAAAAAGGCTCCAGCTTCGACATCGCCTCCATTTATGAGCTGGACAAGGTTATGGGCCGTGGCGTGGGGCCGGAGCGCATCAGCTACGGCAACACCATCAAGAAATCCAAAGACATTCGCTACTTCTATGAGAAGGGCGTGCGTCTGTATGCCACCGACTCGGAAGCGGACCTGCGCAACATCGCCAAGGCCGCGCCGGGCTCGAAAGTCTATGTGCGCATTCTCACTGAGGGCTCGACCACCGCCGACTGGCCGTTGTCGCGCAAGTTCGGCTGCCAAACCGACATGGCCATGGATCTGCTGATTCTCGCTCGCGACCTGGGCCTGGTGCCTTATGGCATCTCTTTCCACGTCGGTTCGCAGCAGCGTGATATTTCCGTATGGGATGCGGCGATTGCCAAGGTCAAGGTGATCTTCGAGCGCCTTAAAGAAGAAGACGGTATTACCCTCAAGCTGATCAATATGGGCGGCGGCTTCCCGGCCAACTACATCACCCGTACCAACAGCCTGGAAACCTACGCCGAAGAGATCATTCGCTTCCTCAAGGAGGATTTCGGCGACGATCTGCCGGAAATCATTCTTGAACCGGGCCGTTCGCTGATTGCCAATGCCGGCATCCTGGTCAGTGAAGTGGTGCTGGTGGCGCGTAAGTCGCGTACCGCTGTAGAGCGCTGGGTGTATGTCGATGTGGGCATGTTCAGCGGCCTGATCGAAACCATGGGTGAGGCGATCAAGTTCCCTCTTTACACCGAGAAGAAGGGTGAGATGGAAGAGGTGGTGATCGCCGGGCCAACCTGCGACAGCGCCGACATCATGTATGAGAACTACAAGTACGGCCTGCCGCTGAACCTGGCAATCGGCGACCGTGTGTATTGGTTGTCTACCGGTGCCTATACCACCAGCTACAGCGCTGTTGAGTTCAATGGTTTTCCGCCGCTGAAATCGTTCTACCTGTAAGGCTGTATTGCTTTGCTAAAACCCCGCTTCGGCGGGGTTTTTTGTGGTGCGCCAGGCATGGCGCGTAGCGCCGTGACTGGCGCTGTCGGGTTCACTGTGGTGGTGAGCCTGGCGACTTGGAGGTGAAAGTCCTCTACACACCCGGCAAGGGGAAGTGTTAGCTGAAGGCAAGGGTGTCGCGGACGACTGCGAATCTGAAGGAAGCCCGAGGCAAAATGCTGGCCTGACGAACAGGAAGCGGATGAGGCGGCGCAGCGGGGTGAGGTGGCCATAATCGCCAAAGCCCGATACTTGCACGGAACGCTGCGACGTAGATCCGACAGGCATAAGCAGGAAGGTCGCGCGAATTACCCTGGGAGATCTGTACGCTTGCCATTGTGCTACCGATTGTCGAGAGGCGACGGGATGGGCGTGCAGAAGTCAGCCGAGGCCGTAGTAAGTGGCGGTCAACCACGCCATCAAGGGCCGAACAGGTCATGCCGC